>JAZLML010000030.1:0-32229 GCA_045598625.1 Saccharofermentans sp. | reverse complement strand
TTTCTTAAATGTAGTATAGAAAATGAAATTCTGTCAAATCTATACTATAAGCAGACTTCGCGGAATTTGAGACAGCACCCGCTTTTTAGTTCGGATGTGCTTTTTTTAAATGTAGTACAAATAGTGAGAATTTTGTATGTCTATACATCATTTAACCATTGGAAAGTTGCAGAAGGGATGCCGAAGGCGTTTGCCACCCAAATTGGCACCCGAACCTGCACTTCTGGTGGCAATACGGGTGCCGAAGGTGTGATTGCCCAAAAGGAAACGCAACGAGTAAATACAGTGAGAAACCCTCTCTATACAAAAAAGAGTTGCCTCATAAGTGAATAAATCACTTTGAGACAACTCTTTTAAAAACAACAAGAATTAATATCAGAAGAAAATCTCGCTTAAAAGGTGCTTAGGGAATCCCATCTCGTTAAGAATATCGTCAACGGAATCAACGAAGTCTTCGTCGTAAACTTCCTCAAACTCATCCGTATCATACTCTTCGGCATCCTTTGGAACCGTTATCTTAGCGGAATTGGACTGCTCTTCGTTGAATTTAATGGAAAGCCAATCAGTCTTTCCGTTTGTAATAGCAAACTCGAATGAAACAGCCTTCTGTGAAATGCTGAAAGTAAACTCGAATGAACCACCCTCGAACTCTTCGAACATTTCAGCATCGGAAGAATTCAAATCGGCAATATCAATGAACTCCTCCAAAGAAAGACTTACCGTACCTGCACACTTTTTACCGTTACAAACAAAGTCCTCGAAGGAAATATCCAGCTCGTAATTGTTTATGGCAATCGTCATAACACCGGTGAACTTCTTGCCGAAACCAACCTTACCCGATCCGGTTATATTGAACTCGTCATACTCATCAGTATAATTGAATTCAAAACCGAATTTGGAACCGCTTACTGCCTTGATGAAAGAGACTTCAGTAGTGTCGCCCCATGAATCTTCATAGTTGAATTCAAAACCTGCGATGTCGCCCTTCTTATCTACATAAAGAACATAATTCATTACGACGTCTTCGGAATCATAATCAATATTATCTTCAACATACTCGATTTCTTCGCAGAATTCATCCCACATCTCGTCAGCGTCGATATCAGTAAAATCAAAATCCAGGGAATCGTAGTAGTTTACAAATACTTCCTCGAGTTTCTCATCTTCAAGCATTGCGTCGCAAACTGCTGTTACGATATCGCAAATCTTATCCTCATCAACCTCGAACTCAAGAACAGTAAGCTTCTCGGTTACGCCCTCAACCTTAACCTTCTCGGAACTCTCATCAACATCCTCAATCTGCTCGATAATGATGCCGGCATAACGATTGATAAAATCTTCCAAATCTGCAGGTGCAAGGAGGTTTATAGCGGAAGCATTCTCGGAAAGAATCTGAACTTCCGAATCGGACAAATCATCCAAAGCATCACTGATATCAAAAGAATTCCAAGTCTTATCAACTTCCGGCACCTGAATGTAAAGCATTCCCTCTTCAGAATCAAGAACTGCATTCAAAGAAACCTTAGTTTTCTTATCGCTGTAAACCGAGAATTCCACACCGAATAGATTGTCATCCTTTTGTGATACGGAAAAATCAAAATTCACGTTCTCCATAAAGTCGCCGTCTTCAAGACCGAAATCCTCGAAAACGTCCATTGCCTCTTCTGTAGTCGCAATTGAAGCGCTTCCTGAAACCGTCATATCTCCCGAGGTCGAAGTCTTCTGAGCTGACTTAAGGTAACCCGATGCCAAGGAAGCAACATCATCAGCCTTCTCGGATAAAACATACTTCGTGTACTCATCGGAGTTCTTAGTCATCTTAGCGAAAGTATTCTTAATTACACTTGCGTTAACGGCAACAATAACACCCAGGATAACTACAACTGCTGCGATTGCGGCAATGATTGCGATTTTCTTGGAATCCTTCTTCTTAGGTTCCGAAGGAGCAATAACCAGTGTCTCAGAAGCTGCCCTAAAAGCAGGAGCAACGTGCTCCTCTACTGACTCCTCTGCTGCCTTTTCAACGGTTTCTTCAACCGCTTCAGCTGCTTCAACAGTCTCCTTATTAGCTTCGTTTATTTCTTCGGAAACTTCTTCTTTAACTTCTTCAACCGTTTCCATAACTTCTTCGGAAACCGATTCAGGAACTGATTCAGTATTCTCAGAGTCAGGAATGTTGTTCTTTAACTCATTATCATCCATAAAAATAATCCTCCCCTTATGTGATAACAGCCTATTCTATCACAGGAGAACCTTGCATTCTATATATGATATAGGGTCAAAAACACGGTAAACAGAGCTTCGCAGCTATCAAAACTAGAAGAAGTGCTATACCGGTGAGCATAAAAACTGCTAAGTACTTGCCGTTATTCGAGCCTTCGCTTTTCGAATAGAGCTTGAGAGAAATAAGGCTTGCAAGCGATGCAATAGGTGTTCCGAGACCGCCGATATCGGTTCCGAGAAGAAGATCACGGAAGTTGTCGGTAAAGCCCGAAAGAAGAACCGCAGCAGGAACGTTACTTATAACCTGGCTCAGAAGAAGACTGGTAAAAAAAGCATTCTTCGCCATAAGATCGGATACAAAATTCTTAACTGCGTCAATTTTTCCGATGTTGCCGGAGAATATAAAAAAGCAGATAAATGTCAGAAGAAGACAGTAGTCAACTTTCAAAAGTTCCTTCGGGGCGATAATAAGGAATACGGCAATCGTAATAACCGTAAGAATGCGCCAGTCCAGAAATTTAAAGACGGAAAGAAGACAAAGCACAAACAAAACCGTGCATATAATCAGTACGAGCTTACGATTTTTTACGGTAGGTTCCTTAAGTTTAATACTGTCATCGTTATTGTCAGCGTTACCGGCGGAAGAGAATTTACGTCCTCTGTTACCCATATAAGTCGCCATGACCAAAACCAGAACAAAACTTATGCCTGCGAAAGGTAGAACGGTCTTAAAAAACTCGCCTGCGGAAAGGTCGTATTTCGAATACAGAAACAAGTTTTGAGGGTTTCCTACCGGAGTTGCCATACTTCCGAGGTTGGCTGCGAGGGTCTGCATCACAACTACCGGAATAATAAGTTTGCGAGCACCGCTGAGCTCGAGAACCGCAATTGCGAAAGGCACGAAAGCGATGAGCGCGACATCGTTTGTTACGAGCATCGATACAAAAAACGGAAGCAATACGAGAACCGGAACCAAAGATTTGGTGCTTTTGCATTTACGCATTAAAAAAGATGCCGTATCGGATGTAAATCCGCATGCTTCAAGGCCGACGCTCACGGTCATCAGGCAAAACAAAAGGCCCAGGGTCCTGAAATCGATATAATCGACATAACCGAGATTCGGCTTCACGAAAAAGCACGATATCACCGCGCAGATAAAAGCCAGAACCAAAACTTTTTCTTTTTTAATAAATGCCTTAACCTTGCCCATAATTCTTTCCCGATTGTAAAGAATGTTTTCGCGAAAACAATATCCGCAAACCTGCCATATTATATCAGCATTTTATGTTTCTGCTTCATCAACATCCCAAGGTTCCTGCAAATCTTCGATTATTTCCATGTCATCGACTTTGACGGCTACCTGGAACTCATCTTCGTAAACAATCTCGCCCGGAAAATCCGTGTAAACCACATAGAACGGGTGGTTGTACTTTTTCAAGAGCCACATCGCAGGGGTAATAAGCTTCATCATTTCTTCCGTATTCTCGGTCTTAAAAAAGCAGACTACTTTCTCCTGCCTTCTGCACGGCGGAGGAAACGGCAAAATCTCGGCAAACCATGCATCAATCGCCTTAAACAGCTCAGCATCCTCATCTTCCATAACGTCGTTTTGAATCATCTGCCAGCACATGCTGAAGATGCCTTTGGCGTAGTGGGTATTGGCCGCAAGTTCTTTGCCCTGAATTCGAACATATTTAAAATCCATACGAATGCTCCTTTCGGATGCCGAAAATGTCTTAAATCTTAGCTCGATTATATCATCCGAAACGTGCAAAATATCAATTTGCGAATTCGGAATTAGAGAGTATAATACTTTGGTACTTCTAATATAAGAAGAAATGTTCCAATCAAGAAAGGAGATTTGATATGCAACACATTGATATCAGAGAAATTTATGAGAATCAGGAGCTTATCAACAATAACGTAACCGTATGCGGTTGGGTAAGAACGGCTCGTGACTCGAAGAATGTTGCATTTATCGAACTGAATGATGGAACAAGCTTAAAGCACTTACAAATTGTTGTTGACAAGGGCACGGGCATCGAATACGACGCAGCAGTACTCAAAATCGGCAGCTCACTGAAGGTTGAAGGTAAGCTTGTTCCTTCAGACCGAAATTTAGTTGAGGTAAATGCCGAGAAGATTACACTTTTGGGAGCGTCCCCTGCAGACTATCCGCTTCAGAAGAAAGGCTGTTCCAGAGAATTTTTGAGAACAATGCCGCATCTTCGTCTTCGTACGAACCTGTTCAATGCGGTTTTCAGAATCCGCTCCGTTATGGCAGCATCAATTCATGAATATTTCCAAGGAAAGAACTTCGTTTACGTTAATCCGCCGCTCATTACATCACGCGACTGCGAAGGCGCAGGCGAAATGTTCAGAGTAACAACTTTGGACTATGATGCGAAGTTTGAGACGATGGAGGAATACGGCGCTAACGACTTCTTCGGAAAGCGCGCGGGTCTTTCCGTATCTGCACAGCTTGAGGGTGAGACAGCAGCTATGGCCATGGGTAAGATTTACACATTCGGTCCTTCTTTCAGAGCCGAGAACAGTAACACGCCTAAGCACTTGGCAGAGTTCTGGCATGTTGAGCCTGAGGTTGCTTTTGCAGAGCTTCCTGACGTTATGGCTCTTGCAGAGGAAATGGTAAAGAGCGTAATCGGCGCAGTTCTTAAGAAGTGCCCTAAGGAGATGGCGTTCCTTGACAGTTTCGTAGAGAAAGGTCTTATCGACCGTCTTAATAAACTCATCAGTGAAGACTTCGGTGTAGTTACATATACGGAAGCTATCGAGATTTTGAAGAAGGCTGACGTTAAGTTCGAGTATCCTGTTGAATGGGGCTGCGATCTTCAGACAGAGCACGAGCGTTATCTCTCAGAGAAGGTATTTAAGAAGGCTGTTTTCGTAACGAATTATCCTAAGGAAATTAAGTCATTCTATATGAAGCAGAATGACGACGGAAAAACAGTTGCTGCAGTTGACCTTCTTGCTCCTGGTGTAGGCGAGATTATCGGTGGTTCCGAGCGCGAGGCCAACATGGATAAGCTCCTTAAGGCAATGACAGATCGCGGAATGAACCTTGATTTGTACAGCGACTATATCGACCTTCGTAAGTTCGGTTCCGCTCCGCACGGCGGCTTCGGCTTGGGCTTCGAGCGTCTTATTATGTACGTAACAGGTATCGAGAATATCAGAGACGTTGTTTTGTATCCTAGAACGGTTAACAACATCAGATAATCTGAACAGGTTGTTTCTGAGCACATCACAGAGGTAAAAATATGGCACATTCTATTTATATACCGGAAGGCTACGAATCGTCGCTTTCCCTCCGCGAGACTCAGCATGCCATCAAACATATTAAGGATGTTTTCCAGCAGGCTTTGTCTTTTGCACTTACATTAGACCGTGTTACCGCTCCGCTTATCGTTTCAAAGGACAGCGGTATCAACGACGACTTAAGCGGTGTTGAACGTAAAGTTGAGTTTTCCATCAAGGAAATCGAGACCAACGCCGAAGTTGTTCAGTCTTTGGCCAAGTGGAAGCGTATGGCTCTTTATCGTTACGGTTATAAGCCGGGCGAAGGAATCTATACTGATATGAACGCAATCCGCCGTGACGATAACGTTGACAACGTTCATTCGATTTTCGTTGATCAGTGGGACTGGGAAAAGGTTATTACACCTGAGCAGCGCAATATCGAATATCTTAAGGAAACCGTTCGTTCGATTGTTAAAGCTATCGCATATACAAAGCGTAAGACTTCTCTTCGTTACCCGCAGATCAAGAATCAGATAAACGAAGATGTATTCTTTATCTCCTCACAGGAACTTTTGGATATGTACCCGACCCTTGACGGCAAGGCACGTGAGCGCGCCATCGTAAAGGAACACGGTACTGTATTCATTTATCAAATCGGCGGTCCGTTATCAGACGGCAAGCCTCATGATTTAAGAGCACCTGACTACGATGACTGGGCTTTAAACGGAGATCTCATGTTCTGGAACGAAGTTTTGGGTGATGCTTTGGAGATTTCATCCATGGGTATTCGTGTAGATTCGGAGTCTTTAAAATCTCAGCTTGAGGCTTGTAATGCAGAAGACCGTCTCCGCTTCGACTACCATAAGCTTATTGCAAACGGAACGCTTCCGCTTACCATAGGCGGCGGTATCGGCCAGTCCAGACTTTGCATGCTTCTTCTTGAGAAAGCACATATCGGTGAAGTTCAGGCTTCCGTATGGCCGTCCGATATGCTTGATGAGTTTGCCGCACGCGGTATTACTCTTCTCTGATTTTATAAAACGTTTGATAGCTCTCGGAGCTGTCTTAAAAGTATAATAGGCTAAAATCTCGAAAAATCGGGTTTTTAGCCTACTTTTTTGATGTAATTGTATTATCTGAGGCAACAGAGAAGACGAAATAGGCTAAAATCGTTGAAATCAAGGTTTTTAGCCTACGATTCATCAACGTCGTTTGATTTATCTAAATACCGTTTGATTTATTCAGGCGAAATGTAGGCTAAAATCGTTAAAAAATGCAATTTTAGCCTATTCTGTCTGTCACGACGGTAGTTTTGCATCACTCAACTTCAAAAATATAGGCTAAAATCTCGAAAAATCGGGTTTTTAGCCTATTTCTTTTATGTTAAAGTTTCAGCGCCCCCGCGGGCATCTGATTTGCCATCAAACGGGGGGCAAATGATGGCAATATTGATGGCAGAGCCCCTTGGGCATCTGATTTGCCATCAAATGGGTGTCTAATGATGGCAATATTGATGGCAGCCTCAGTATCGCCCTTTTTAAAATAAAACTATACATTTATATAATACTTGGTATACTAATAAAGGCGTATTTTGCTCGCGACACCTCGGATTTTTAGCAGGACACGATGCAATAACGGTAGTTTTGTAGTTTATGTAGTAAGGAGAATTAATATGCCGGTTACAGAATATTTGGAAAGAAATGCCAAATTATACGGTGACGAGACAGCTCTCGTCGAGCTCAACCCTGAACAACAGGAAATGGGCAAAATCACATGGAAAGAATATGAATTGATTCAGCCTACGGATAAGCAGGCTTACAGACGTGAGATTACGTGGAAGGTTTTCGATGAGAAGGCCAACAGACTTGCGAATATGCTTTTGAGCCGCGGAATCAAGAAGGGCAACAAGATCGGTATCCTCATGATGAACTGTCTTGAGTGGCTTCCTATTTATTTCGGTATTTTAAAGACGGGCGCAATTGCTGTTCCACTTAACTTCAGATATACATCTGATGAGATTTTGTATTGTTCAAATCTTGCAGAACTTGATATTTTGTTTTTCGGTCCTGAGTTTATCGGTCGTATCGAGAATATCGAGAATCAGCTTACAAAGAACAGAGTGTTGATTTATGTCGGTGAAACCTGCCCTACTTTCGCAGAAAACTACAGAGAGATTACCGCAGATTTCTCAAGTGAGGCACCTAATGTAGAAATCACCGATGAAGATTACGGTGCAATTTACTTCAGCTCCGGAACGACAGGTTTCCCTAAGGCTATTTTGCATAAGCACAAGAGCTTGATGCACGCAGCAGCAGTTGAGCAAAATCACCACTCAACAGGCAGAGACGACTGCTTCCTTTGCATCCCGCCGCTTTATCACACGGGCGCGAAAATGCACTGGATGGGAAGTCTTGTAAGCGGTTCCAAGGCAGTTCTTTTGAGAGGAACAAAGCCATCTTATATTTTGGACGCGGTTTCCAAGGAGCACTGCACCATCGTTTGGCTTTTGGTACCGTGGGCTCAGGATATCCTGGATGCTTTGGACAGAGGCGACGTTAAGATTTCGGATTTTGAACTTGATCAGTGGAGACTTATGCACATCGGTGCTCAGCCTGTACCGAAGTCTCTCATTAAGAGATGGCTCGAGTACTTCCCTAAACATCAGTACGATACAAACTACGGCTTAAGCGAATCCATTGGACCCGGCTGCGTTCACCTCGGTGTTGAGAATGTATCCAAGGTCGGAGCAATCGGAATTCCCGGTTACGGCTGGGAATGTAAGATTATCGATGAGAACGGTAATCCTGTGAAGCAGGGCGAAGTAGGTGAACTTTGCGTTAAGGGTAACGGTGTTATGGTTTGCTACTTTAATAACCCTGAAGCAACTGATGAAGTATTGAAGGACGGTTGGCTCCTTACAGGTGATATGGGCCGTCAGGACGAAGACGGATTTATCTTCCTCGTTGACAGAAAGAAGGACGTTATCGTTTCAGGCGGTGAGAACCTCTACCCTGTTGAGATTGAGGACTTCCTCATGAAGAACATCAAGATTAAGGACGTAGCAGTTATCGGTCTTCCTGATAAGCGTCTCGGAGAAATTGAAGGCGCCATCATCGAAGTTAAGGAAGGTTACGAACTTACTGAGGATGAAGTTAACGAATTCTGTTTGCAGCTTCCTAGATATAAGAGACCGAGACAGATTATTTTCGCGCCGGTACTTCGTAACGCTACAGGTAAGATTGAAAAGCCAAAGCTTCGTAAGCTCTACGGCGAAGAATATCTCGTAGCTTATGAGAACCAGGACTGATTTTGATGACACACTTGACAGTAATTTCCTTTTATCGGTTGAAATCTTAAAAGATTCAATCGATAAAGGCAGTTATGTCCGTAATATCAAATCCATAATTAGTACCGCAAAACTTGATTTTACAAGTCCGATCACCTTTTTTACCGGTGAGAACGGAAGCGGAAAGTCCACAATGCTTGAGGCACTTGCCGTTTCACTGGGCTTTAATCCCGAAGGCGGTACAAAGAACTATAATTTTGCTACACATGAATCCCATTCGACGCTTTATGATGCCGTGAGAATCGCGCGCGGATATCGTAAAGTCGAGTGGGGTTATTTTTTGCGTGCGGAAAGCTTTTATAATGTGGCTACCGCAGAAACCGAATATGGAAAACTTGCCAAAACGCCCCCGGAAGATCTTCACAAAATGTCTCACGGTGAGAGTTTTCTTTCGGTTGCCGGAAAACACTTTAAGCCGAACGGCCTTTACCTTTTGGACGAGCCTGAAGCTGCCCTTTCACCTCAAAACCAGCTTGCTCTCGCCTACCAAATCTTCGAGGCAACAAAAAACGGTGCCCAGTTCATAATCGCAAGTCACTCACCTGTCCTGCTGGCCTTACCGGGCGCCGATATTATGCTTTTCGATGATAACGGAATCTCGCATATCAAATACGAAGAAACCGAAAGTTATAAAATAACCAAAATGGTTTTGGAAGACAAAGACAGGGTCTTTAACTATCTTCTCGATTAAATTCAGCTGTACGGTTCTATCGTTACGCTCTCAATAAGAACAGGATTCGGTGTTCCGTTCTCTGTTATGAACTCAACGTCTGTAACCGTATCTGATATTACAGCGTGTAAAGTTACGCTGTCCCAATCACTTTCAACAATCTCATAATTAATTGCTTCAGGTGTTGCATTGGAAGACATACTAACGTTGGCTGAATTAATATTATCACCCTCGAAAACAATCTCATACTCACCTGCTTCAAGCGTATCATAAGGACCGTATGCTATAGCGCCCTGTCCCAACGTAAGACCGTCGATTCCGTATGAAGCAGAATTCTGATAATTCATTTCAGAAGCATCAAAAACGCCGTCAGCCAAAGAAGGAGCTTTCTGATTAAGCTTCGGTGCAAGATTTTCATCATAAGCATAAATTATAAAATCCGCTACGTTATATATCTTGTCAGGCTCTCCGAAAATAGATGCCACAGACGCAGTATTAATACCAAAAGCATCATTTGCGCCTTCAAATCCGTCGGCATTATTTATCAGCACAAAATGGGTTTCTTCCGTATACCATGAATTCTTACAAAACCAATCATAAGGCATATAAACATTACCGTTTCTTCTTATATGACGAACTGTAACATTCTCACCGGAAGATACAGTAAACATCGATGCATCCCAGAAAGATGCATATCCGCCCTTAAGTCCCTTCTCTTCAAGAAACTCAATAACTTCATTTCTTCTGGTGTTATCGTTCGGATACTTAAGATTCTTAACTTCAAGTGCCTTAACGCTGAACCCTCCCGCTACAATGAGAATAATCAAAGCATAAAACACCTTGGTATCTTTTATTCCGTCCATTATTGATTCTAAATTCCTGATAATCAAAACAGCAAGGGCAATCGGAATAATTGTTATATATTGTCTCGCAGAAAGTCCTGTGAAGACATAAGCAAAAAATGACATGAATACCGAGAATGCCAAAAGCACGGATATATCATCTGATTTCTCAGCCTTTTTTCTAAAGACTGACACAAGAACAGCTACTGCAACTATTACGCCGATTAATACCGTAAGCAAATTAGCACATCTCAGCAAAACCTTGATATCTTTAATAGCCTTTCCCTGAAAGTCCGACATAGTAAACTCGGTAAGTATTTGGAAGAAACTCATTATTCTGTCACGCCATTCTTCCAGACCCGTAAATGATCTGTCTGCAATATAGGCATTCTTATCCGCATTACTCATCATAAAGTAAAACTTATCGGCCACCACACCAAAACCCATAGCAACAGCAGTCACTATACCGGTAGTTACATACTTTCTTCTGGTGCCTTTCTCCGAAGTAAGATATCTGAAGACGCACAGTATCGCAATCGGAATTATACCCTCCAGTACCGTAATTAAGTCTCCCCAGACTCCCATAAAAAGAAGAACTCCGAGAACTATATAAAGCGGTTTATTATCATAAGTGTCATCTCGGCTGAATATCACAGCAACTATAAGGAATGTTATGAAGCAAGTAAAAACAGCACCCGTATGAACACGGAACGATGCTATATAAGACTGACAAGGAATTCCTGCTAAAAGGAAATACAATACGGATGTCAAAATGCGGTTTTCTTTGTTCGCAAATGTCGAGAGCAAGTAGCCTCCGATAACCGCCGACGCAACCATAAGACCTTCCGCAAGACATACTGCCTTATAACTTACTCCGAAAACAATGTAACCTATCTCATAGTAAATCAAATCTGTTGAAAGAAATGTAACACCGGTAAGTTGCCAGTCATTCAAAAAGAAGTTTCCGCTGACAACGTCTCTAGCCTGCAATAAATGATTGGCTTTATCTGAATCATAGCCATGACATCTGCAGAGGTATACCGCAAAAATCGCATAAAGAATAAAGAAAACCACCGTTACGATTTTAGCGGGAGAAAAAAACTTACTTTTAAGAATAGACTCTTTCGAAAACTTACCCATAATATAATCTTACTTTCCGTATGTTGTTATTGTCTCTAAATATTTATCAGGCAATCCGACATCAAAAGACTTACCTGCTACTACATAACCAACCATACCGGTTCTGCTTCTTACCGTTTCCAGAGCACTTGTAAGCTGGAATTCGCCGTTCTCAAGGAAGTTATTATCAATATTTTTCTTAAGCGCATCAAACACATCAGAAGTAAGAACATACTGTCCGAAAACGGCGTAATAGTTTTCTTTATCATTCTTAGTTTTTACGCTCAAATAATCTTCTGCGTAGCTAACAGTCGGTTTCTCTTTAATCTCATCAAGCTTAAGCACGGTCTGAGCATCATCTTCCCAAGAACCGTGAAGGATTCCGTAATGAACGACATCATTCTTCTCAACCTTATGAAGCGAAATAACAGGAAGTCCGTACTTCTCATATGCATTAATCATCTGAGTCATACAATTCTCAGGCTTAGAAGACGTATAAATCATATCGCCGAGCAAAAGAAGAACCGGCTCGCCCTTAGTAAAATCCTTACACTGATATACTGCATGACCAAAGCCTTTACGTTCACGCTGATAAACATAAGTAATCTTTTTACCGATTCTTACAATCAAATCCTCATAATGCTTTCTGTCCTCAGGCAGTTTATCGTAGTGCTCTTTGGAAAGCGGCGCGAAAAACTCATCATAAGTCGGTTGCTCATCTTCACCGATTACAAGACAAATATCCTCGATTCCCGCCTCATCAAGCTGCTCGAGCAGAATAAGAATAGCAGGCTTAAGCATTCCGTCTTTATCCATAATAGGGAAAAAACTCTTCTTAAGATTCTTGGTAACCGGAAACAAACGTGTTCCAAATCCTGCAACCGGAATTATTGCCTTCTTTATCATCTGCTGCGGACGCAACGTAAAAGGTACCGGATCAAAATTATACTTGGTTCTCAAATACTTAATTAACTCACTCTGGCATTTCTCATCTTTAGCAAGGAACTGAACCGTACCGTCACCTTGAGAACCTACACCCTTACATCCATATATATACTTTTTAATTTCAGGATCTTCCAGAACGGAATGAAGCACCGGAGCTTTAAGTTCCGTAGGACAAGCAGGCGCAACCTTCTCGTCGAAATTTTTCTGGAAACGTACCATCAATGAACCCAATTTCTCAAGGTCACCGTTCTCGATATATCCGATAGCTTCATTAACCAATTCTTGGTTATCGATACCCAATGCTTCGTGAACCTTCTTCGCTTTATCATCGTTCGCAAAAGGATAACACTTATTAAGATCAGCAAGAATAGTAACTGTATCTTTCTTTGCATTAAGACTTGAAACAACCCAATACATATTGGTCTTGACAGTAATGTTTCTAACACTGACGTCATTTCCGTCAAACGTCATACAAATAGGCTTAACACCGTATGCACAAGCCTGATCCAAACGACCGCAACGTGACGGTGTTCTTTGCTCACCCATAAAGGCAATATTCATCTCGCCCATAGTATTTAAGTGAAGATGATAAAGTTTATTAAAAGCACGTGCTA
Source organism: Saccharofermentans sp. (assembly GCA_045598625.1). Taxonomy (GTDB): domain Bacteria; phylum Bacillota; class Clostridia; order Saccharofermentanales; family Saccharofermentanaceae; genus Saccharofermentans. Next base: position 19,209 of record JAZLML010000030.1, on the reverse strand, counting down.
CCAAAACGCAAATCGCCGCACTGCTTGAAAGACCGCTTTTAAGAGGTAAATCACGCTTGGTAATTGTTACATGAATACCTTTTACTCTGTAGTGTTCATTTACGTATGAAGCTACACCAGCTACATAAGAGAAATATCCGCCGTTACTTGCATTCTCTCTTAAAAGTTCGGTATCCATTTCACATTCGAAGTATTCATCACTCATACCTTCGATACTGCAATCGATAATAAACTTATCTGCCTTCTCAGCGGTTGCATAAATACCCTGCTCAATGCCCGTAACAATGGCAAGACCCGGAACTATATCGGCATTCATCATTCTGCTTACTCCGGCCCAGTCACTGTGCTCACCCAAAATGCATAGTCTGCCCGGAACAAAAAGATCGATTTTCTCCATACGGTACCTTCCCTTATTAAAAATGTATTAGTGAATTTTTAAGAACACCAAAGTAAACGAAGAAATCACTTACGGCACTTACGATATCTCCAGATAACATAAAGAGCTCTTACACCGTCTTTAAATCCGATCTTCTTTCCTTCTTCGTTTGTACGAGGATAGTAGGAAATCGGAACTTCGTGAATCTTAATCTTTTTCTGAGTAATCTTAGCTGTAATTTCAGGCTCGAATCCGAATCTGTTCTCAACGAGATCTACGGATTGAATAATGTCACGGCGGAATGCCTTATAGCAAGTCTCCATATCTGTAATCTTCTGACGTGTAAACATATTGGAGAAAGTTGTCAAAGCCCAGTTTGCAAGTCTGTTCGCAAGATATCCCTTACGCTTCTGGCCCAAGAATCTTGAACCGTAAACAACCTCTGCCTCATCCTCAAAAATAGGATTTACAACCTTAGGATACTCCATCGGATCGTACTCCAAATCGGCATCCTGAATTATTACTACATCGCCCGTTGCGGCTTTAAAGCCTGTGCGTAAAGCAGCACCCTTACCCTGATTTACTTCGTGATATACAATCTGACTTACGAGAGGTTTAACCTGCTCTTCCAAAACTTTTCTGGTTCCGTCGGTAGAACAATCTTCGACTACAATAATCTCCTTATTCTTAACCGGAGATTCCAATACTTTATTGACCAATGAAAGAATATTGTTCTCTTCGTTATAACATGGAATTACAATTGATAATACTTTCTCGTCAGATTTACTCATGAACAAATCCTCGTTTTCTTGTTTTTTTGCAGTCGATAACGACAAAACAACAAAATAATTATAACATAACGGTACCTGATACAACCTATAGCGATGTGTTATTTATATTGCATTTTCCATTATATTTTTGGGCATATTTACTATCCGTTCTGTTTCTATTTTGTCATAGACAGGTTTAGAAATAGAAATTTTTATATATCACATGTCACTATCATTCGTTATCTGTCAAAAATGTGCGATAACAAATATCACACTCGCTTATATTTTGACAAATTCCTACTATAATATATTCATACGTAAAAATCAGGGGAAACTTAAATAACGGAGGTTATAAAAGATGAAAAAAGCATTAGCTTTGGTGCTTGCCGGAAGTATGCTCTTCGGTCTGGTATCTTGTACCACCGATGGTGCAAACAATGAATCTGCTCCTGCAACTACAACAGCAGCAACAGCCGCATCCGGTGCTTCGGAGTCTGTTTCGGATAACGCAGAACCAAGCAGTTCAGATGGAGAAGGTGCAATTGAAGGTGCAAGCCAAGCAACAGATGAATTATTTAACGGAGCTTTGGCAATTGACGACCATTTCGAGATTCCCGATGAATTTGCGTGGAGCTCATACATTGAGGGCGGCAAGTTCACACTCGTTAATGAGGGCGGTGAAATGATTGCCCAGATTGAAGAACCCGGAAGTCAAAAACATTCCTGCCAAATCTACAGAGACGGATTTGCTATTTATCAGGGAGCAGAATATCAGGTAGACTTTGATATCAGAGGAGACGTTGAAAGAGATTTTGAATGGCGTATTCAGATGAACGGCGGTGATTATCACGCTTATTTCCTCGTTGAATCAGAGCATATGACAACCGAAACAACTCACATTACAGCCGTTTTTACAATGTATGAAGCAAGTGATCCTGCACCTAGATTTGCTTTTAACCTCGGAAGCCAGGGCGATTGCGACGGTGTAGCTCATAACGTATATATCGATAACGTTGTTTTAACAGTGTTAAACAGTGAGAATGCAATTGAAATTGAGCCTCTTCCGGAGCCAAACCACGTTAATGTAAATCAGGTAGGTTATCAGCCTGACGATGCTAAAACAGTATTTGTAGCAGAATCCGAGGATACTTCTTTTGAGATTATAGATGCTGATAGTTTGGAAACAGTATATGAAGGCACTTTGGGTGACACACAGAACGCCAGAGGTGCCGGCATGAATGTAAGAGCCGGTGATTTCTCCGACTTTACCACACCGGGTACTTACTATATTCACACTGAAGAAGCAGGCGATTCTTATAACTTTGTAATCGGCGACGGTGTTTATGACGACGTATTTAATGCAACTGTTCAGATGCTCTATCTGCAGCGTTGCGGATGTGAAGTAGATGAAGCTATTGCAGGTGCTTATGCTCATCCTGAGTGTCATATGGATATGGCACAAGTTTACGGAACCGACGCTATGATTGACGTAAGCGGCGGATGGCACGATGCCGGCGACTACGGACGTTATGTAGTATCCGGAGCAAAGACCGTTGCTGACTTGTTGCTCGCTTACCAGGATGCAGGTTGTACTTCCGATGCTATCGGTATTCCGGAAAGCGGAAACGGCGTTCCGGACGTTCTTGACGAAGCTCGTTACGAACTCGAATGGATGTTTAAGATGCAGGCTGAGAACGGCGGTGTTTACCACAAAGTTACTTGTGCTAATTTCCCTGATACAGTAATGCCTGAAGAGGAAGTTGCTCCACTTTTGGTACTTCCTATTTCTACAACTGCTACAGGTGATTTTGCTGCTGTAATGGCCATGGCTTCAGTAATCTATAGAACATATGATTCCGCATTCGCGGATCATTGTCTTGAGGCTGCTAAAAATGCTTACGCATATATGGAACAAAATGCCGCAAACGACTTAACCGGATTTATCAATCCTGAAGATGTTGTTACAGGCGAGTATCCTGATGCATGTAACACAGATGAATTCTTCTGGGCAGCTATTGAGCTTTATATAGCAACATCTGATACCGCTTATCTCGATAAGGCTAAGGAACTTTATACTTCCGATATGAACATGGGTCTCGGTTGGGCTGATGTAGCTTTCTATGGTATCTATTCTTATCTCTTAGTTGATTCCCCTGCTGATACGGCATTTGCTGATGAGCTTGCCGCAAGAGTAATCGATAAAGTTGATTTGGATTTAATTGTTGCAAACCGTGAAGGTTTCTACTCCGCTATGGGTATGTCTTATCCATGGGGCAGTAACATGTCCGTATCGAATAACGGTATGATGTACTATCTTGCTTATCTCATAACCGGTAACGAGGATTACATGAACCTTGCTTTCTATCAGGTTGACTACATTCTCGGTATGAACTCTTGCGCATACTGCTTCGTAACAGGATTTGGTACAAACAGTCCTATGTATCCGCATCACAGACCTTCTCAGGCTGTCGGAAGTCCTGTTCCGGGTATGGTTATCGGAGGTCCTAACGGAAAGCCTGAAGATCCATATGCACTCTCCGTACTTACAGGTATGAAGCCTGCAAGATCCTATGTAGATAACGATACGGCATTCTCCGTAAATGAGATTTCAATTTACTGGAACTCACCTTTTATCTACATCCTTGCAGCTAAAATGAACTAAGCAGTTTTCGTTATCAAGATGAATAAAGCCCGTCTCAGATAAACTTGAGGCGGGCTTTCATATAGTAACAAATAAGCTGTTCCGAAAGCGAATTATATGACTATCGTGAACATCTGTGTAATATTATTTTTCTGAGTTTTTATTTTGTTGTGTGTGATAATCAATGTGATATGTTGTTAGTTATGAGGGATGGTAAATTCAGAGGAAGTATCCGATAAAAACTCAACTGCTTTCTGTTCTGGAATATATCGGTGAAGCAGTCGAATTTGAACAGTAATCGAAAAACAATATACTACCCTGCGCATTTCCACTATGGGTAGCATCCGGTTGATAATCAAGACTTAAAAAAAATCATCGATATAAAATATTGAACAGTTGATGTTTTAACTCGTTCCACGATGCGAAATTGACATTTATCGTAGCATTTCTGCTGCCGATAATCCAAACCATACTAAGTCCTACCAATGCTATAGCAGAAACGTATAAGAAAACAGGAACAATCTTCATAATGAAGGATTCTTCCTTCTCTTTCCCAAGCTCAATCTGTTTATTTAGATTTCCAAAGAATGAAGCCAATGGGACAGCGAAAATAAAAAGCATATCACAGTACATTCTTTCACTGTAAGCATTTCCAAGCCACCAACACCACCAAGCAGCGATTTCGTAAGTGACGGCAATAAATATTGCCCACTGTGCAACACGATACTCCTTGTTTTCTTTACGCCACAATATCATTGCTACAAGCGCAATAAACAAAATCGGACAGAAGATTAAAAGTCCCTTAGCATCACTGAACAGAACATCAAGTATATGAGGCTTAGCCCAATAAGTAAACTCCTCATCGCCATAGCTGAAAAGCAACCAACGCCCGGTTTGTTTACGCCACAAACAAAGCTGTATTAATACAGGCATCGCAAAAGCTGCTATCTGCACCACTATCTTAGGTCTGATTATCGAGGTCTTAAGGCGGTTCCATAAAGACTTCAGTGAATCAACGTTATAGAAAAGATAAACCGCACCGATAAGAACATTGGTATTTCGAATCAAAAATGCCAATCCAAGTATTAATCCCAACGAAATATCCGCCAAGAATTTTCGTCTACGTGAATAATCGTTGTATCTTTCTTCATAACTTGTAATGAAGTTAAAAAACAAACAGCTGACAAAAAAACCGTATACATGTGACATACTTGCATTCTCACAAACGTATACAGGAATCATCGTACCAAAGGTAATGCAAAAACATGAGAGTGTTGCGGCAATGTCGCTGAATTTTCTTCTTAGTGTCTGATAAAGAAGTACTATTCCGATCACAAACCAAAAAAGCGCCGCCGAAAAAACTGCTGTTTGAAATATCTTGGCATAACCGTTATCAATATCGATACCGGTCAGTTTGGAAATGACTAAAGCAACCAATAGAAACGGCAACTGAAACAGGGTTGTACCTACAGGAAATTTAATCTGATGAATCTCCTCGCCTTTAGAAAGAATGAAATCCTGAAAATACTGATAGTAGACTTCACCGTCGGAAGAAATAACATTCCCATCAAAAACTATATACCAGGAAAGAAAATAGAGTACTGTTACCAACAGAAAAAAAATAAATATAACACTGCCCTTTACACGTTTATTCATAAAATTCCACCTCTGTAATAGGCCACCTTCCGTTTTCCGAATTGTTATACTCGAATTCAATATACTTGGTATCAACCTCGTATTCCAAAACATAAAAATATGAACTCGTTTCAGCGTCTTCTGTGCATGTGTAATCTACATTCGTGTAATTTGCCCCATCCTCAGAAACAAGTATTCGAACAGTCGGTTGCGGAAATTCCGAATTGTTAATAATTGAAACCGATGTGATCGTTCTTGATTCAACAAACTCAAACTTGAAAACATCACCCAAAGAATGCTCGTCATAGAGAATTCCCCAAGTGGTATTCTCATCACCGTCGATTACCATCTGACAGTTGTACCCTTCTTTTGCCCAAAGAGACTTAATTCCGTATTTTGACGAGAAATCAAAATGGCCGTTAATTTTTAAGAAAAGAAATATAAACCAAAATAGTACAAGGAGCGCCAGTACAAACCACAAAACTTCATTTTTAAAATTTTTGTTACTCTTAGTTTCCATAGCAATCCTCAAAATCCTCAATATCGTTTCCTATGTAGTATAAAGCATAAGACATTTCTCTGGTATCTGCATTTAACCCGATTTCAGAAGGAATAAAAGTACAATTAGTTGTAATTCTAACAGAATACCAGTCGCTATCGTGTGTACTCATATCGAAACTGACTTCCTTATACCCGTCTGTCACAGGTATTGAACCCATGTATTCATCGTCAACAAATACATTTATCGTGTAATTCAAGTAAGGATTTGAGAGCATATAATAATCCAAAAGAGTAGCAAGATGAATGGATAATCCGTCCTCCCTAACATCAGGGTTATAAATAATCGTCTCTATTTCTTCAGAGGCCCATACAAATTCACCGGCATTATAGTCTATCAGACCGCCAGTTACAGAGAAATAATCATACTTCGGATAGAAAACCGAATCAATTTCATCTGCCAACAAAGACCACTTATTCTCATCTACATCATAAATATAGATATCTTCATAATCAAATTCTTTGCTTATGTCATAAAGTTTTAAGTAGTAATCAGCATCGGAAATATCCAGTTTTTCACCATCAACTTCAATATCAACGTTATAGCCGTTAATGTAATCCAAATCATAAAATTCTGCTATTTCTAAGCCTTCTATTAATGCTTCTTCGGTTCCAAAATCATCTGCTGATTTAACACAAAATACCGATGCGCCCGTAGGAGGTACAGAATAGTTATAAGGTATGTTTGAAACCTCAGAAGCATTTCTGCATATATATGAGATCCCAACCAATACAATCAGCATTACCGGAGTAATTACCGTAAATAGTCTTCTTCTCGGTGCCACGTTTGTTACTGATTCAAAAATACTGTTTCCTGTGTAAGCAGTGATAACTGCAATCGGCAATGAAAGCAAAAGCCAAAACTCGGAAACTACAAGGGTGCTTTTTGTATAAGGTAAAACAACACGTATCAATTGCCATAATGAAACAGAGTTCGTACTTAGCTTAACTGAGAAAAGAATCGATAGAATGACGGAAAGAAAAACTGAACGTATCACAGTAAATTTCAAGTCTGCGGATTTATTCATACTACAATTATTCTTTCTATACACAAAGTAGAAAATCAAAAACATAACAAGCAGAATTACTGAAAAACCTACCTGCTTATAAACAGCGAATTCATCCGACGGCATTCTCATAGATCGAACCAACCAGCCAAAAAGAATGTTGTACTCTGACACATTAATTAAATCCGCAAATTCAGGAAGATAAACTGAACAATCAGTGTAGTCATATCCGCTCGGATTTCTCATTACCGGTCTAAATATAAGAAAATAAGGAATTGTAAGGCACCCTGAAACGACAGCGTATACAATTAAGTCAATCCACAGAGGCTTAATATATGTCCTCATAAACCCGATAATACCGTTTTCGCTTTTTCGCAAACCGATAACAAACATCACTATGAAAACAAGTACAAAAACACTTACAAAATTTAAAACACCGACTATACTGTATGCTATAAGCGCAAAAATCAGAACGAACGATGCAGCAAAAATATTGCGTTTAAGGCGGTTACTGTAGTTTGAAACCACTCCGGATAAAAGGAGAATTAGCAAAGGTATCAAGCAGAATTCAATTTGGGCAGTACCGTTAATATTTCTCATCAGGGAGTCTGAGAACGAGAATGCCATTGAACCCAAAACAGACCATAAGAGGCCGCAGTTAATCTGCTTATTCAAAAAAATAAATAGAGATATGGTTCCTATTGTGTGAAGCAAGACTACGACGGCATTATTTGCCTGATATTCTTCCAATCCGCACAATCTAAAAAACGAATATACTATTCCTCTGCCAAACAACAAATCAGAAGTTTCAATAGATTTATCGGAAAGAACGGAACCAGGAAAATCGGTTGCTGCTTCTTCACCGTTAAATACCTTATACCAATGTTCTTCTATAACTGTCGCATATCTGACAGAAGAACTGTCTCCGCCTATTACATAGTTTTTAGTAAAAAGTTTAAGTCCACCTAGAAAAACAAACTCAAACAAAAGCAACACTGCTAATGCCACTGAAAATAGTACAGAGTTTTTTCTGTTCGAGTTACTGTTCATTACTTCATCCTCATATTTTACTGGCTATCTGCAGGGCCAATGTAGTACAAAGCAAATGATAACTGCCTCTCATCATCTGCTGCTTCAGGTATAAACATACAGTTTGTTTCGATAGAAATCTCATAAAGATTGCTCTCGTGTTCCGACATGTCAAACGTATATTCGGCATATCCGTCTATAACCGGAATCGAATCCAAATACTCCGAATCCAAATACACATCTATGTAGTAATCCAAATTCGGATTCTGAATTTTATAAGCAGTTTTTTGCGTTTCAATTTTAATAGTTAAACCCGACTCACGTATATCATCATTAAGCAAATCGACTCGTGTATGTTGAGTTCCCCATACGAAACTGCCGTTTAAGTCTTCAGCAGCGAATAAAGAATCGCTGAATTCTCCATTAATCGGACTAAATTCCGAACCCACTATTTCATCAAAAGAACTCCACGTGTCTGTACTCTTATCATAAGCATAGAGACCGTCTGCATCAGCAGACTCCACCCATCTGTATACTTTAATATCATAATAAGGATCTCCTAAATTACTTAAGGATATCCATCCATCAGGAACTTTACCCGAATACCCGTTTGCTGTCTTAAGGTCAAACTCATCTGCAATCTGATAAGCTTCACTCATGCTTATTGGCCAAAAATCGTAATCACCGTCAGAATCAGTAATATATATAACTGAGGCATCTGCGGGAGGCGGAGTGATTTCAGTCAGCGAATTGGTATCACAATAAACTCCATCTGTATTTATACAGGAAATCGTAAGAAAAACCACTGTCACTGCCGAAAAAACAAAATTTCTCTGTTTCCAAAACTTTGAAACACTTTCAAAATCGGATACAGTAAAGAACCTGTCTGCAACATATGAAGTCACAATAGCCATCGGAAATGAAAGCCATAGCCAAAATCTTGCAATTGCACGAGTCGACTTGGCCATAGGAATAACAGAATATACCATTTGCCATAAGGATGTTCCATTAGCGTTCAAACGCACAGTAAATACTAATATCGTAATTATCGTAACAAAGACAGCAATAGTATTAATTCTTACATAGCTTCTGTTCAAGAAAGATACATCGGAACTATCGGAACCATAATTATTATTTTTCAAGAGCAAGATAAATGTTGCTATAAATAAAATAAGAAGTATGATTGAAAATCCAACTTCAATTTCATCCGAAATACCACGGTCTTTAAGTTTCAAAAGCTTATTAAGATTACCAAACAACAGATTCGTATCGGAAAGATTAATCAAATCAATCGGTTCAGGCATATATTCTATACATGTATCATAAGGAAAACCGTCTGATGCTTTAAGAGTAGGAATATAAACTTTTAAGAAAGGAATAAACAGTAGGCACGTGTATAAAACATAGGCTATCAAGTCTTTCCAAATAATCGTTAGTTTTTGCTTAATTGTTTTAAATATCGGGAATTTATTAACTAGCGATACAATAATATAAATCACTAAATAGAATAAACAGAAAAAACCTGTAAAACAAGCAATATACCAAGAACTGTATGCCAAAAGAACAAATAGTGTCAGGAAAAGAAACGCGTACTTCGTTCTCTTTTTACAATCATCAAAATGCTCAAAAAAACCTATAAGAAAAATCGCCAGCAACGGAACAACGCTTAATGCCACCAACTGTGTATGATATATGCCCCTAATATATGAATCCGAATAAGAAAAAGCAATCGTACCAAAAGAGGACCAAAGAACACCACACTTAAGTTTCTTTCGAAGCAAATACCATGAAGAAAAAGTACCTACAAAGTGAATCACTACTATAGTGCATTTATAAGCCGAATAAACGTCAAGACCGAAAAGTCTGAAAAAACTTAAAATAATGCCCTGACCCAAAAGCATATCAGAGTAACCGATGGTGTTTTTTTCAGGAAAAAACATCAGTGTATCACCAAAGGCCTCTTTACCGTGAAAAAACTTCCACCAATGGTCAGCTAATAAAGCCGTAAGTTTTCCATCCGCGTTTCCGCCGATAATTATATTTGAATCAAATAAATTGATTCCTCTGAAAAACAGAAACTCACCTACTAAAACAGCAAGAATCACAATTAATAACTCACATGTTCTGTTCTTGTGTAATTTCATATAAATCTTCCCGTTTGTAAAGGCTATATAGATTCAACCATATTTAGTAGCGTGTTGAAGTATATCATAACTACTATCTTAAGTCACCGACATTCAAGGTCAATTACCGATATGAAGCGGACTATCATCCGGATACCTCTGTCTGCCATAATCGGTCAACAACCACTCAATTATGGTTCGATTTTCAATGTGTTCCACATTCGTTTCATAAGGACCCATCCCCGAACCATTCAAAGTAAGAACATCTTGTGAATATACATTTTCATCCAAATAGTTGAATACATATGATCTCCTGTCCATTATTGAATTATAAATAACAATGTCAGGGTTAAGGGCTGCAAGTGAATATACGGCACACCTGTTATCACCCAAGAAAACAACCGTATCCACATCATTAGCCGCTACCTGTTCTCTGAGTTCTTCCGACGCACGATTTACATCCTCGACTTTATCTACATGAATTACCGGATCGGTATAGAGACATTCAAACGTTAATACTGTTTTCTCAAAATAGTAACTCTTGCCGATTGCTAAACCCAAAACAGCAATTGAAAGAACAGCAGTTATCCAAATACCGTTTTCTTTGAATTTTAAACTGAATTTGTTGGCATTTTCCGAATCTTCATCTCCGAAGATACTGAAAGCGCAAAACAAAATAACATACGGGAAAAACAAAAACATTCGTTCCTGAGAAATTAACAAATCGCCTGCATAGAACAGTGTTCTGTCCAAACTCAATACAGCTGTAGAGCCCAAAAATGCACAGAACAACGTAATAAGTCCTTTATAACGTTTCTCAACCAACAGGAAAGCAACTATAATGACCGCAATAAGTAAAAGCGCAACCGGTATTCCATTGAAGTTGTATGCTGAAAAACTCTTTAACAATTTAGGAATATTATTGATGTTGTCTTTGAAACACTTTAACGTAGGAAAAGCTACTTTTGGAAAACGGAAAACTATACATTCAGGGTGAAGCTTATAAAATATGTTGTTACAATACACAACAAGTCCTGCCCCAATTGCTGCTCCAGCGAGATAAAACGGCCATTTACGAATCGTGTCCTTGAATCTGTACAAAACAAATTCAAATATGCTCAACGCAATGATAGTAATGGTAGATTCTGTATTAATAAATGCAATTGCAAATAGTATTGGCGAAATTATAGCAGTTAACCGTGAATTTCTTCGGAATAATACATACGCTATAAATGCTATCGCAAATCCGCTGAGAAAAGACCTCGGTATGCTGGCCAGAACATCTATATTCCAACCAAAAATCAAACTGATTCCCATAAGAGAAACCGAAAGAAAAGAGTTACCTTTAACAAGGCTTATGACTGAAAGAATCACAAACGGAAGAATAAAAAGAATAAAGGTTGCTAAAGGTAGACATACGTTAAGCGGTACTCCGAGTTTATAAAACGGAACCGCTACTATGGACTCAAGCATTGAACCATAATCTTGCCCTAAGAAATGAGGTTCGTTAAGTTGAAAGTTTGATGCGGCTACAGTTCCGTACCACATCAAAGCCTGATCCTCATCCGTATAAACAGAAGCATAATCTCTCATTATAAAAAATCTGTACATACATACTGAGAATAAGCAAATCAGAAGACACACAACACCTACTACAGTCTTTTTATCCAATTTGCGTTTGTTTTGCTTTAAAATCTCACTCATAATTATTCAGATACTCCTTCCTGAACCATTAAAGATACATTGGTAAAAGCACCGATATCTTTTAAGGCTTTCATCAGAACTTCCGTGTCTTTTATTCCGTGCAACTCGATAATAAGATTTACTTTATCATTACGAATACTTTCCGTTTTTACGTTATAGTATTTGACGTTTTGCTTAAGTACTTCTTCTAGGTCTTGTCTGCTATACGGATATTCACCGTCCAAAATCAAAAGTTTATTCTTAACCACACCCGGTAATTCATCAGCTGCCAAAATAACGATAGCCACTACCAACATCAACGGTGGAGCAATAAGATAAAGACCGGAACCACAAATGATACCTATTGTTATTGACCAGAAAAGGAAAACTAAATCAAGCGGATTTTTAATCGCTGTTCTGAATCTGACAATTGAGAGAGCACCAACCATACCGAGCGATACAACGATACTTGCTTGGATAGTAAGGATAACGGCAGAAGTAATTACGGAAAGCGCAACCAAAGCTACCGCAAACTCTTTTGAGTAGAAATACTTCTTTGCTTTATGTCTATAGATAAGACATATGATGAGTGAGAATAATAAACTCATCACCATAGAAGTAATAACAAGTTTCAATGTTACATTACCGGTCTCATAAGATGAGAGCCATTCTTTAAGTCCGTTACCGTAGTTCATATGTTTCCTCCCAAGGCTTTGCAGCCTATATAAAACTTTGAGAAAGCTGTCGGAATCAGATGTTCCGCATCCAGTAGTTTATATATTATATCAGGCAAAAAGCCGTCATACTTTACTTCCAAAATACAATATCGTGTCGGCTGAAGAGATATTTTTGAAATGTCCTTCTTAAACAAAGAAGTGATTTCAGGAGAAGCACTTATGTTGTAGTCAAAAGTAATTCTGACGTTTCCGACGCTGTAAATATAAGGTTTTCGAACGTATTCTCCCAACATCACCGGTCTTAATACTTCAGTCTCGTGTTTTAAGCACCACTCATCCAACACCTGACTTTGCCCGTAAAGACTGCTTATGTCTTCGGAATTCAGCATCTGCATGCATTGTTGTTTCGTTATAACACAACTCTCTTTACGAGTCATACCTTTGTTTTTTATTTTTTTCTCCAAAGATATGTAATCATCCGAATAATTGTAAGTTCTTATTCTGAATTTTGCTCTCGGATCCACTCCGTCCTCGTTATCGTAGTAACAACTTCTCTTCCAGTCGTCAAAATATACGCTTCGAATCAGATACTCCCCGTTTGCGTCAGCATGGGAATCCGTATCCATCACAGAACGTATTCTGTTCTCAAGAACAGTCATCGTCTCGAACGGACAGGAGTACTTAAGTTCATATCTATATATAAATCTGTCGTTACTGTTCATTATGTTTCCTGTTCTTCACACATTGTCGGTATATATACTTCTCTGCCTTCAAAAAAACATCTTAAATTGCAGAAGGAATCCTCTAGTGTTTGTTCAAGATTTCCACCATAGAATCTTAGGTTGTCTGCTTGCAGAATCGGACCGTAGAAAAACAAATAGTTATCGATATATGTATCTGTGACAGCAGAATTAAAATCTGTTTCTGAAAGTTCGATAAGCCTGCTTGTTAATGCTGCTGCAAAATTCTCGTTCTTCATTAAATTTCGAAAAACTGCATCACCACCCTTGGCCCAACCAATCATATCGAGCTCAACATTGGAAATTGATGCAGTACAATTCAAATCACAAGCAATCCAACGCCACTTACCGTCAGAGTATTCTCCGGGCCTGACTTCACGTGATTTCCACAAAATATAATTATGTATCGGCCAATCGATATTACAAACATATATTTCAAGAGCATAGTAATCTATACAGCTTTGAATATCCACCAATTCGCAAGCTCTGCTGTAGTTTTCTTCGATACTCATATCACTTTCCGAAAGGAAGGACATGAGTTCTTTATATTCCGTAATATCCTGTTGATATCCCAATTCAACAACATCATTTTTCACCATTATTACGTCACCGGAATAAACATCGTAATTATTCTCGAAATAAGATTCGTCATATCGTTCAGTCATCCAGTAAAAGCCCCAATACTCACCGTCTAGGAAAAGAACATAAGGCTTATATACCATGTTCTGCGATGAACTCAGTTCGTCTATCATACAATCTTTAATTTTACAAATAATATCATTGCCCCCGGCTAACAATGATACGCTTTTAAAATCACCGGATACACCGAACAATTTCTCTCCCGGAAAAGAAGCAGAATCATACTCATCACGAGCAAAAATGTTAAAACTTCGTATTGCATATTGCCTCGAGGCAGCGCCGCGAAGTCTGATTCCGTATGTATCTGATAAAACTACGTTTCTTTCCGTATCAAAAAAAGTAATCTCGGCAGGTCTCTCCCAAAGCTGACCTTTGCGACTATAGTTTCCCATAACACTGTAGGACGGAATTGTGCTCATATACGGTTCGGCAGCTGAAGTAAAATCATCATATGTTTTACCTTTAACCAGAATACCGTTCTCATATCCGAACAGGTTATTCGGATCTGAAACAATGGAAATAATGTTGAGGTTACTGTATATCTCTTTATTCTCGAAGCCTACAAAGTATACCTTTGTAATTTCTTCGCTTCTTTCGCCGTTCTTATCAATAGCTACTGCTCTTACTACCGTGCATTTATCCACATTATAATCAGGAACATGATTTGTCGGCCATCCTGATTCATAAAATGTGCTTAAATCAGTTCTCATGGAATAGACATTCTCGTTTTGGGTAGCATCCTTTATCAAAATCGGTGATTCATACTTCATTGAATACTCACTTGGTGTGCTTGAATCCAATGTGTAGTAAATAGTTCCTTTGTTTGAACTTAATTCCAAAAGAAACTCTTCATCATAAAACCCGGATTCGCTCGAAAACGTCAAAAGCGGTCTTCCGTCCAAACTTAATTTATCGGACATTAAAAACAGACCTGCCAACAGCAGAACACATAGAAAACAAATTGAATAAATGATGACGGTCTGTTTCCGAGATTTCATACTTCCCAACTATAAAAACGTAATATAGTACCGTTTGAGTATAGCACATCTAAACCTTATGTACTATGAAATCAACTTCGGATCAGGTCGATTCTTCGGACCTAAAAACGGCAATAAGTTCGCTCGGTGTATCGGATAAAGAGGTGCCCTCGATGACATCGAGAAGAACTGCCTCGCCGGATGAAATGTCGTATATGAGCGTGCAGCCTACCGAGTTTTCGATTTTCTCGACGTTGCTGACGCAGATTTCCAAATAGGCTTCGTCTGCGGAAATCTGACAGAAACGGTTCATTACTTTGACCTCGCCTTCAGCGATGTACCCCTCGGAAAGGGCTGTCTCGTAGAAGGGAATTCTCGAGCTGTTAAGCCATACATGACCGTTATCGTCAACGGATGCAAAGACCTGACGATAAGAAGATACCAGACTGTTATCGCCGAATGTCACTGTCTCACAATAGGTAGAACCATATATCGGGGCATCCTTATCAGGCATATATTCCGGCTTCATTATCTCGGCCACATTCTCGTACGGCACATAAACTGAGAAGTTTGTCATGCCGTCCAAATCAACCTCGAAAACCAGCGACGCCACATCGAAATGCCAGCTTAAGTTCTCGAAGTGGCTTACCTTGTCGGCAGCATCCGGAATCATCAGAGAGTACGAAGATGCGGTCATATCCATGATGAAGTTTCCGCAGATGGTTTTAAATTCGCCGAATTTATCTTCGGGAACCAAATCAGTTATGCCTATTTCGATTCCGTCAATCGTGAAGTTGTGCCAGTCGCCCACATAGCCTGTGTATGTGCAGCTTAAGACTTTGGCGTCAAATCGACTTATCAGGCAGTTTTCGAGCTTAACAGCAAACTGAGGCTTCGTGGCCTCAACCGCACTTTTAAGTTCAGGGAATTTATCGGACACAGTGAAGAAATAACCGTTATCTTTACCTTCCGACTCCAAGATAACGTTATCCAGGATGAAATCCGATCCCTCGAATTTACGCGAGTTGCAACCCAAGAACGCGGTCAACGTTAATAAGGTTATCAGAAGAAAACTTACAATCTTTTTCATATATCAGGCACCCGAAACTTAATAACCGAATCTCTTCTGCTTGGCTTTAAGGAAGATGAAGGAAAGCACTACCGCCATAAATTCGGCAGCTACGATTGAGAACCAAATTCCGTCTACACCGAGGAATTTCGGGAGGATAAGAACGCAGGCAACCTCAAACACTACGGTTCTTAAGAAAGAAATAATGGCTGATGTTACACCGTCGTTCAATGCCGTAAAGAAACCGGAACCGAAGATTGCAAATCCCATAAACATAAAGCCCAATGAGAATATCCTAAAGCCCGAAAGCGTAAGCGCTGCCAAATCGGCATCATAACCTACGAATATCTGGGTAAGAGGATATGCGATACCCTCCGCAACCAAAACCATTACCACTGCCAAACTTCCGATAAGGGTAAGACTCTTGCGCAAGAGATTTTTAAGTTCGTCGCGGTTTCCGGCACCGTAGTTGAAGCCTACAAGAGGCGCAACTCCGATACTGTAACCGATATATGCAGAAGCAAAAAGGAAGCTTACGTACATCATAACACCGTATGCCGCAACACCGTCATCACCTGCGAATTTGTTCAACTGGAAATTAAAAAGTATCGCTACGAGATTCATGGAAACATTGCTCATAAATTCCGAGGAACCGTTAATAGTGGCTTTAATAAGAGCACGACCTTCAAATTTCGGTTTCCTCAATCTGAATTTACTGCTGTTCTTTCGTAAGAAGAAAATAAGCGGAATACCGCCTCCAACAACCTGGCTTATGGCAGTAGCCAAAGCAGCACCGATAAGCTTATATTCCTCAGGTAAAAAGATAACCAATATTGCATCCAAAACCATATTGACCAAGCCTGCCGAAAGCGTAACCAGGAAGTTTACGGCATTCTTCTCGGCTGCGATAAAGAAACTGTGGAACAAAAGCTGCATTACAAAGAACGGCAATACGGCCATAAGAATTCGACCGTAAACTACGCATGCATCCAAAACCGCATCTCTGGCACCGAGAAGATATGCGAGAGGTCTCATAAAAATACAGGACAGTATTCCCAAAACTGCTCCGATCGCAAACGCGAAGCACACAAAAAGCGAGAAATATCTGTTGGCTTTCTCCTCATCGCCCTCGCCCATCGTTTTCGAGACGATGGCAGTACCGCCGGTACCGAACATAAATCCGACGGTTGCAAGGATCATATGAACCGGAGCAATGTAATTAATAGCGGTAAGAGGCTCAGAGCCGATAAAGTTTGATACGAAAAATCCGTCCACCATTCCGTATATGGAAGTAAACATCATGGTCATGATGGAAGGAAACGTGAATTTAAGAAGCTTCTTGAAAGTAAAATGATCGCCTAATTGAGTATTCATAGTAAACCTTTGTTAATTGATATAAAGCATTTGATATTGTATCATAACGTCATTAATTTGAGGCAGTATATTTGACATTATCAAGAGAGCGCAGAATATGAGAATCACCAAAGCAGATCTTAAAAATCTTATCTATCGAAAACCCTTTGCCAAGCGACTTTCTCTTATGCTCATCGGCGTTTTCGTTATGGGCATCTGCGTTGCCTTTATGCGCATGTGTCACTTGGGTACCGACCCTTTCTCAGCCATCAACTACGGTCTCGTTAAATATATTCCGTTAAGCTTCGGTACACTCGAGCTTATTTTCAACGGAATTCTTCTCATACTGGTCGTTTTTAACGATATATCCCGCCTCAGCTGGGGTACTTTGGGCAATATGATTATCGTCGGTTACACGGCCGACTTCGTGACATTCCTGATGGAAAAGTTCTTCGGTATCACTTCGTTTGACAGCATGACCGTTCGAATAGCTGTTATGTTGGCGGCCGTTTTGGTGTTTGTTTTCGCTTGTGCCCTGTACATAAATGCAGGTCTCGGAAGCTCCGCCTATGACGCACTGCCGTTTGTTATCCACGACAAGCTATGCGCCAAGACACATAAGAACATTCCTTTAAAATTCGTCCGTATGGCTTTCGATGCAGTCTTTACAGCCCTTGCCTTCGTGCTTCGCGGTGAGGCCGGCATCATAACGGTTCTTATGGTTCTAACATTGGGTCCTGTCATCGACTACGTTTCCAAACTGCTTTCTTCCAAGCTCGGCCTTTAACCGGAAGCGTTTATCCTTTTCCTTTACAATAGTTATGCAAGTCTTTATAATGTGTTAGTTCAGACGCTTTTCGAGCGCAAAACATATTTATATCAGGAGAAAAAATATGAAAAAATTAATCGCAGTATTATTGTCGGCAGTTATGCTGATTTCCGTATTTGCCGCTTGTGCAAAGAAGGATTTCGCCGCAGGACAGGAAGAGTTTGTCGTTGGTTTCGACGCAGAGTTCCCTCCTATGGGCTTTATGGCTGAAGACGGTTCTTACACAGGTTTTGACCTCGATCTTGCTGAGGAAGTTGCTAATCGTCTCGGTATGAAGTTTGTAGCACAGCCTATCGCTTGGGATGCCAAGGATACAGAGCTTGAGTCAGGCAACATCGATTGCATTTGGAACGGCTTTACAATGACAGGTCGTGAGGACTCTTACACATGGTCCGAGCCTTACATGAAGAATGCTCAGGTAGTAGTTGTTCGTGACGACTCCGGCATCGCTTCCCTTGACGATCTCGCAGGCAAAATCGTATGCGTTCAGAAGGATTCTTCCGGACTTGCAGCAGTTGAAGAAAATGCTGATTTTAAAGATTCTTTGGCAGATCTTATTCAGGTAGATTCTTACCTCAATGCAATCATGGAGCTTGAGTCCGGTGCAGTTGACGCTATCGTTATGGATGAGATTGTTGCACGTTACGAGCTTTCCAATTCCGATGCTCCTCTTATGGTTCTTGATATCAGCCTCGCTGAGGAAGAATACGGTATCGGCTTCCTTCTCGGAAATACAGAACTTCGTGACGAGGTTCAGGCTACTCTCGAAGAAATGGCAGCAGACGGAACGCTTGCTAAGATTTCCGAAGAGTGGTTCGAAGCTGACATCACAACAATTAAGTAATTAGTTTGTTTGTCGGAACCGCTTTTACGGTTGTCGTGATTGGCAAATCAACATTTGAATTACCTGTAGGCTAAAAATCGTATCGTGCGGTTTTTAGCCTTTTTCTTTTGTAAAATGTTCAGTGCCGCCCGTGGGTGCTGGTCCCTACACTTCGGGCATCAATTTTGCCATCAAATGGGGGTCAAATGATGGCATTTTTGATGGCAGAGCCCCTTGGGCATCAGTTTTGCCATCAAACGGGGGTCAAATGATGGCATTT
>JAZLML010000029.1:0-4459 GCA_045598625.1 Saccharofermentans sp. | reverse complement strand
GCAGGTTTCCATAGAAAAAATATAGGCTAAAATCTCGAAAAAACGGATTTTTAGCCTATTTCAATATTTGTAACAGATTAAGAAAATGAATTTAGTCGGAATAGAACGAAATTATAAGTTTCGTGTCAGCAATCGCAAGTTATGTATTGACGTGGACCATTAGACTAAGTTTCGATGTATATTCTGAGACAGGTTTTCTGTAATGCTTTTTGCACAAAAACAGCTGCTTAAAACTGTCCTTATGGACGGGGAAATCGCGCGCCTTAATAGATATACTGTAAGATGTGTGAAAGTATACATACAGGAGGATAAGTATGCGAGATTTCAGAAAAATTACTGCATCCGTTTTGACGGCGACTTTGATATTAAGTGCTTTGCCGTTCACGGTTTTTGCAGACGAAGTACCAGAGACCGAAACCGATGTTACAAGCGAGACTGAATATGTCGACGAAGATAACGAAGGTTTGGAAGTCGTAATCGATGAGGCAGAGGAAACGACCGTTGAGGTGATCGACGAGAGCGAAAACGCCATCGATGCGACAGATGTGACAATTGACGAGGCCATGGCAGAGTCAGAAGAGGAGTCTTTAGGGGAGACTTCAGAAGAAACAGCAGAAGCAGAAGTGGAAGCAGAAGCGGAAACGGTTGGCACAGAAGTTGCGGAAGAAACAGCAGGGGAAAATGTTGAAGAAAATGCAGCGGAAGAAATGCCGGTTGAAGCAGGCGAAGAGTTTGGAGTAGAAGATCTTCCGGCAATTCCGGAGGCGAGCTCAGTGTCAGGATTTACGGCGTACTCCATGCCTTTGGGATTGACGGCGTCGAAGCCGAAGATTACGGACATTAAGCTTCAGGTTAAACAGAAAGATATTGCTACTGTTTTCGATTCCTATTATACAGAGTATCAGGCACAAATTAAGTTAACAAATGCGTTCTCGGTTTACAGCAGTTCACAGTATATCATCGATAAGGAAAACCCGTACGGCACGTTGTTGTTCAGAGTCGGCGGAACCAATGGATATACGTTGTCAAACGGCAGCGAAAGATTTGTGACCAGTAGAGAATATGTGTTGAGATTGTGGCTCAAGGCTGAAGACGGTTATGTTTTTACTTCAAATGTGAGTGAGTTGAAGCTGACTATTAACGGTTGTTCTTGCAAGGTTCTTGAAGGAACTATGTATCTTGCAGGCGAGAACGCTTTGGAGTTGTTTGTCAGCATATCGGATTTGTATATGACTGAAATTTGCCTTTCGTTTGACGACAACGGTTTCTATAGCGTTTTCGATACAAGTCATTACGAGTTGGATGCGGACGCGAAGTTAAAGGATTCGTTCGCAATCGATGATTATGCGGAAAAGTGTTTTGTAGATAAATCCTGTACGCATTTGTTCTATACGGATTCTTCTGTTGATGATCCGATATTTGCGGATAGCGGCTTTGTTACGACTGACAAAACTTATATAGCGCAAATTTGGGTAGAAGCCAATAAAGCATATGCATTTACTACAAAAAGAGACAGGTTGAGCGTCTATATAAACGGTGAGTCGTGTGACGTGCTTAATGAGTTTACAGAGTACGATTCGGACTACGGTGCTTGGAAAGTTTTTATTGCTGTTCCGTTCCGCATGGAGGAGATTCATCTTTCGATTTCGGAGAGCGTTTTCGATGAGGTTATCGATAGCAGCTTGTCAGTAAGTGAAGCGGAAGCAAGTTTGTTGCGTGCGTTCTCATTGGATGATTATAGTAAATACTACATCGATATTAATTGTAGCAACTTATTAATTGCAAATATAAATAACGAACTCACTTACGTATCAAAAACTTCAATGATGTCGGAAGACAACGAGTATGCATTAAGTATATGGGTTGAAGCTAAAGATAATTATGACTTCATTACCGATATTAATAAGTTGAAAGTATTTATAAACGGCACCCGAGTTGAACTGTTCGAAAACACCTATTACGATGATTACTGGGATGCATGGGTAATATATGTGCGTGTAGCTCCGGTGCTCACGAACCAGGGCGTGGAAGGTTTTGTAAACCGTTGCTATACCGCAATCCTCGGTCGTAATCCTGATGCTGTCGGCAAGGAAAACTGGATAAACGCTCTTAACAACGGCACAAACTGCGGCGCGCAGGTTGCTTACGGCTTTATCTTCAGCCAGGAGTACAAGAATAAGAATAAAACCAACACCGAGTTTGTAACCGATTTGTACACGATGTTTTTCGGTCGAAATCCTGATTCCGCGGGC
Source organism: Saccharofermentans sp. (assembly GCA_045598625.1). GTDB lineage: Bacteria > Bacillota > Clostridia > Saccharofermentanales > Saccharofermentanaceae > Saccharofermentans. The sequence goes on along the minus strand of JAZLML010000029.1, from coordinate 2,207 downwards.
CTCAATAACTGGCTTAACCAGCTTAACGCAGGCGTCATGTCAAGAGAGCAGGTTTTCGCTTCCTTCGCCAAGAGTACGGAGTTCAAAAACATCTGCAGCAGCTACGGCATCCTTCAGGGCTGCTACATCCCGGGCTATTCGACGGCATCTCAGACCCAGGTAAATCTCTTTGTTTACCGTCTCTATAACACATGCCTCGGAAGAAATGCGGATATCGGCGGTCTTGAAAACTGGAGCCGCAACATCCTCGCCGGCAATACCTCAGGTTACTCCGCAGCTTTGGGCTTCTTCACCAGTGCTGAATACAAGAACTTAAATAAGTCCAACGAGGAGTTCATCAAGGATTTGTACCTCGTAATGATGGATCGAAATGCAGATTCCGCAGGACTTAGAAACTGGGTAAATCAGCTGACTGTTTATTCCAGAGAAGAGGTAATTAAGATGTTCTGCAAGTCCCAGGAGTACAGAAACATCTGCGCAAGATACGGAATTAACGTAGGCGTTTAATGCTTGAGAATTCAATAATTTGATTTACAGACACGGTCGCAAACAGAATGCGGCCGTGTTTTTCTTTTCTAGGGACGTGAACCTGTTTGACGGGTGGTTAGGATTTACGAATTTGCAGGAAAGAGTGAAATTATATAAAAGTCCTATAAATGGTACATTGCTAACATTTACAAACGTTTGTTTGCGTGATAGAATTACCTTCAAAACACCCTCGGGATAAACCGTGAGAAAGGAAGGCCTTATATGATTGCGGACAAAAGATACAACTTTTCTTACGACGGCACAATAGAAGGCTTTCTTTGTATATTTGATTTCTGCGTGAACCAAAGGATAGTACCGCTTCACATAAAAGCTGAATATCTGATAGTAAGCGAATGTGAGAGAAATCAATACATGTACGTGGTATCGGATTTTGAGAAGGCAGAGAAGGTATATCGTTCAATCGGAAGACATGCGGGTGTGCAGGTTCAGCAGATGGTGACGGATGCTTTTTTAACCTGCATCGATGACAGAGAGATGTGTCTTTTCGCGTTTATATGTAAAAGCATAAAGCACGGGGCAATAATGGCTGAAGATTATAAGGACAAAGTGGCCGCGAGAATACAGTTTGCCATTCGCGACTTATACCGCGAAGCCCAAAGTTCCTTAAGCAATATAAATATCGTACCCAAGAATAGCACGGGGCTTTGCGTAATAAATCCAAGAAACAATATTCTGCCGCTTATTAAGAAGGCTTGCTTCAGGGATGTGGAATACGATGACATTATAATTTACGATAAACGGCATAAGATTGTGGCAGCGAGATTTGATGACAGGGAATCCGTCTTGGATTTAACCGATGTAATAAGCGAGGATATTACATGTTCCAAGGATTTATACGAGAAACTCATACCGTATCTTAAGTCTTCCGGGTGGTTTTCGTATCAGAAATCGGTTCGGGGCAGTAATGAACTTACACCTTTCTGGTACAAGGCAGGATGATGCATAGTTATAAAAAGACGTTTATGTTATGATAACTTATGTGTAGATCTTGAAGGAGGAATCGTAAGGTGGAACTTAGTAGGTCGATTATATTAATCGGAATGCCCGGATGCGGTAAATCCACCGTCGGCAAGATTCTTGCCAAGAAATACCAAGTGCGTTTCATCGATACCGACAGCCTTATTAAGGCACAAATCGGCACCAAACTTCAGGACTATATTGATACTTACGGTCGTGATAAGTTTCTTGACGAAGAACACCGAACCGTTATGGAATTAGACCCTGAGGCCCCTCAAATTATTGCTACGGGCGGAAGTGTGGTTCTTAACGAAGTTTCCATGAAGCACTTAACAGAAATAGGAACGGTTGTATTTTTGGATGCGGATTTGCCGCTTATAACCAAGCGACTTTGGAACGTGGGAACGAGAGGGATTGTTTTCGCTGACGGTGATACGGACGGAATACGCGGCGTATATGCCGAAAGAGAACCGCTCTACTACAAGTACTCCGATGTAAGAGTGCATGTCAGAGGAAAAACTCCTGAAGATACGGCAGAATTAATAATGAAGAGCATAGAAAAGTGACATGCTCCCACCACTTAGCATTCCATGCTTGAAGTGGGGGCTTCTTACTCAATGTCTCTAACGAGACAAGTATCAATAAGCTATCCCCGTGTGTCCCACGGTTTATTTTCTGCTCATTCACATGAGCATTATATC
>JAZLML010000028.1:0-27471 GCA_045598625.1 Saccharofermentans sp. | reverse complement strand
CCTTTGTGTCGGAAATCAAAATCGGCTTAATGCCCAAAAGGTTTCCGAAAAATGCGGAAGAAGCCGTAACACGTCCTGCCTTCTTAAGGAACTCCAAAGTAGCTACGGTACCGAACTGATTCTCCTTAAGCTTGTTGGCATTGATATAATCTCTTACTTCTTCGATGGACTTGCCTTCTTCGCGAAGAAGGGATGCCTTGATGCAAAGGAAGCCCTGACCGAGTGACGAAATAAGGGAGTCGATGCAGATGATCTTACGCTCCGGATATTTCTCGGAAAGCTCGCCTGCGATTACGTTGGCGAGATTGATGGAGCCTGAAAGTGCAGAAGAGCATGCAATATAAAGAATATCTTTGCCTGCTTCCAAAACCTCGGTAAATCTCTTCTCGTACTCACCGCGTGCTACCTGAGTAGTCTTGATGATTGTGCCGTTACGCATAAAATCGTAAAAGTCTTTCATAGAGTGAGATTCCCAGTCGAGGGAAGCAGGATACTCTTTATCGTCGATGATGTAATTCATCTTTACGTAATCGATGTCGTACTTTTCTCTTAAGTCTTTTCCCAAATCCGATGTTGAATCGGCGAAAATAACAAATTTATCGTTCATTTCTTTTCCCCCTGAAAACAATAATTATTTCTTGCTCAAACCTGCAACAATATCAGCCATCAAAGCCTTCTCGTCATCCATAGTCTCGCTCAAAGGCTTACCTACGTAATAAGCTGCGCAAAGGCCCGGACCTACTGAAGCACCGCAAGCCATACCAACATCATTCATGATGATTTCCTTAGGATTAAAAGTACTCTGAACCTTCTCCTTCAAGATGTCGGCATATTCCTTACGCAATGAATGAGCGATAAAGATTATCTGATCCTCAGGGTTAACGATGGTTTGCTTCATGTATTCGATTGTTGCGTCAACAGCCTGCTTTCTGCCCTTAGTCTTAACAATAACCTCGGAAAGGCCGTGTCTTGTGAAGTCTGCGAGAGGCGTTACACCTACCAAAGTACCGAAAAATGCCTTGGCATTTGAAATACGACCTGTCTTGGCAAGGAAGTAAAGGTCATCCATAAAGCCCATCTGGTGTACGGAGTGCTTAATGCCCTCGAGGTAAGTTGCTACTTCGTCAAGAGATGCACCCTCTTCCTTCTTCTTGCTTGCAAGTATTACGAGAAGTGCGAGTGCGGTTGAATAACGAAGTGAGTCCACACACACAATTTTGCGCTCAGGATACTTGGCCTCAAGTTCCTTGGCAACCATAAGTGTCTCGTTATAAGAAGAGGAAAGACCGGAAGAAAGCGAAACGCTTAAGATGTCTTTTCCCGATTCCAATATCGTCTCGAAAACCTCCATCGCTTCACCCATAGGTACGCTGGAAGTCTTATAAATAGCATTGTGCCCCTTCATTGAGCTGTAGTACTCGTCCGGAGTCATTTTCTCCCAGTCGAGAGAAAGCGGCTCTGAATGTCCGTCCGGGAAGTAAATCTGTCCTCTCAAAACGTATTCGATTCCGAAACGCTCACGAAGAGGCGCCGTTAAGTCACATGAAGTGTCTACAACGATTGTAAAATCACTCATTTAAATATCCTCCTGAAGATATAGATTACAAGAAAAAATTTTAGCAAACCGCACAATGATATTCAATTAAAAAATTATATTATTTATTATTATAGACTTGCTAAACGGCGTGCTCGAAATGTATATTTATAGGGGCAAAAAACGGGGAGAGAAAAATGAACTGGATTGTAATTTTAATTATCGTTTTGGCAGTGCTTATTATCGGCGGTTTTGTTGCTATGCTCATAATCACGATGCCGATTGCGGACAAAGTATATAAGACCAATCTTGTGAAGAAGGAAGAAGCCGAGTGGGGCAGATGCTGTTCCGCACCTGAGAACGAAGAACAGCTTACAATGTGGAACACCGGTATTGCTTGGGCTGAGACCGTCAAAGATAAGAAGACTGACGTTCATATCGTAAACGACGGCTTAAATCTTTACGGCGAATACTACGATTTCGGTTACGATCGTGCGGTTATCATTCTTCCGGGCCGTTGCGAGTGCCTCATGTATTCTTACTACTATGCGATTTCCTATGCTAAGGCTAAGACCAATATCTTGGTAATAGATACCAGAGCTCACGGTTTAAGCGACGGTGAGTTCAATACAATCGGCGAGAAGGAAGCGGGCGATGTCGATAAGTGGATTGAACTTTTGGAGAATGAATTTAACATTCAAAAAATCATCCTTCATTCCATCTGCGTAGGTTCTTCCACCGCACTTATCGAAGCTGTTCACGGTAAACACAAAGATTTCATCAAGGCTGTCATAACCGACGGTTGCTATGTTACTTTTGCTGAGAGCTTTAAGCAGCATATTATCGATACGAATCACCCGTGGTTCCCGGTTAACTACCTCGTAATGTATAAGATTTATAAGCACACGGGTACCAATGTTTATAAAAATCCGCCGATTAAGCTCGTTAAGAAACTTAACTGCGATATGATGATTATGGCGGGCAAGCTTGACAAGTTTTCGCTGCCGTCGAAAACACAAAAACTCTACGATGCTTGCTGTGCAAAGAACAAGAAGCTCGTCTGGTTCGAGAAGGGTGCCCATTCTCATATAAGAATCAACAACACCGAGCAGTATGACAGAGCAGTAATCGATTTTATGGAGACGGTTAAGTGATAGCAGACAGGGAACTTCGTAATTACATAATGACCAATCAGAAACTTCTTTCTCAGAGCGGAAGGAAGTTTTGTGATATTTACCGTTATATGTTCAGCCATCCGGAGAATCTTCTAGCCGAGACGGAAGAGAACTATCGAATCAAGCGCTATACCTACGGCGACGTTAAGAAAAGAATCGAAGAAATCGCCGCAGCCGTTTACGATCGAATCGGAAACACAAATTCGTATGTGGCCTTGGAAATGGAGAACTGCATTGAGTGGATTTATGTTTTCTGGGCAATTATTAAAAGCGGCAGCAAACCGTATCTTGTAAACTGTCGTCATCCGAAAGAACTTTCGAACGACATATTGAAGTCTTTAAATATCAAATACGTTTTTGCTTTGCGCAAGGGCGAGCTTAACGGTGAATATATTTTGTACAGCGAGCTTTCCGAACGTGCGGCAGAACTTGAGCCTCTTACGGGTGAGGAGTTTTTCGCCAACGAACTTGCGGTATCCACATCCGCAACATCGCTTCGTGCATGCGTTTGTTTCTACGGCGGCGAAGAAATTTCGCGCCAGATTTTGGATGCGAAGGAAATCATAACAACGTCCCACAGAATGCACCTGCACTATAAGGGCTATTTAAAGCAGTTGGCATTTTTGCCTTTCTATCATATTTTCGGACTTTTTGCGGTATATTTCTGGTTCACATACTTCGGAAGAGCGATTGTTTTTCTTAACGACTATTCACCGGATACGATTTTACGGACCGCAAGACGTCATGAGGTAACGCATATTTTCGCGGTGCCGGTTTTGTGGCATACGATTGAGGATGAGCTTCGTAAAGAACTTTTGAAGCAGAGCCCGAAGAAGCAGAAGGCCTTTGAGCGCGGCGTAAAGTTTTGCAACTTCCTTCAGGTTCTTATGCCGCAGTACGGTGCCACTTTGTCCCAGAGAATTTTGGGTGAGGTGACGGATAAGGTTTTCGGACACTCAATCAAATTTTGCATAAGCGGCGGAAGCTACCTTAAAGAATCTTCTCTTAAACTCATAAATTCCATCGGATACCCGCTTCATAACGGATACGGCATGAGCGAAATCGGAATCACTTCCGTAGAGCTTCGTCCGCGCCCTAGAAGAAGAAACGAGAATTCCGTGGGCCGTCCTTTCGAGTCCATCGAATACCGCATCAACGATAAGGGAATCCTTGAAGTCAAGGGAACGTCTCTTTGCAAATACTTTATGATTGACGGCGTGAGATATGACCGCGACGAGTGGTTTGAGACAGGCGATTTGGCCCGCGAAGTTAACGGTAACTGGTACATAATCGGTCGTATTAAGGATACGGTTATCTCAGACAGCGGCGAGAACATTAATCCTGATTCGTACGAGCCTTTATTCGATTTAAAGAAGGCGGATTCTTTCTCGATTTTGGGCTTGGGCGATTTAACGACGCAGAAGCTTTCGATGGTTATAAAAATCGGCAAAAGAACCTCCAAAGAAGATGTTCGTGAGATAAAAGAAATCTGCGAGAAGATTAATTCCGAATTTAAGCCGGGCATGGAAATTAAGGATTTCTACCTCACATACGACGAAATCATGAATCCGAATGCCATCAAGGTATCAAGGCCTTACCTGGAGCGTGCCATCAAAGAGGGAGCGGTAACTCTCACAACATTCGAGAATTTCCTCGCCAAAGATGAAGTTGTGTCCGATGAAGAACCTTTGACTCCGGAAGAAGAAATCATGGCGGAAAGAATCGTTGCCATTATCGCAGAACGTCTCGGAATAAAGCCTGAGAATATAACACCGGACAGCAGGATAATGCATGATTTAAATGCTACGAGCCTTCAGTTCTTCGGAATTCAGACGGCTGTTTTCGATGAGTTTGAGCTTAGAAACATAAACAATACGGCAGGTTACTGTAACACCGTAAGAGAATTTATTGAGTATATCGAGAGCGTGGGTAAATAACATGAAAAGATACGAACAAAGCAAATTTTTTAATATGTTTGTAAAGCTCACGGGACTTCCGGTTGCTCTCGTTTACTATAAAACCAAGACTTTCTATGAGAGCGATAAGTCTCCGCGCAAAATCGGAGGCAATACGATTCTTGTTATGAATCACTGTAAGCTCCTTGATATGCCGCTTATTTGGATGAAGTTTTTCGGGACCAACATCAGATTTCTTATTGCCGAAGTCATGTTCAACAAGACTGAGTTTATGAACATGCTTCTTTACAAAATCGGCAGCATCAAGGTAGACCGTAACGCTTTCGATTTCGGCTTTATGTGTGAGGCCATAGATATCCTTGACGCAGGCGGCACGATTGGTATTTTCCCTTCGGGCAGACTTCCGGTTGACGGAAAACCGTTCCCGTTTAAGCCTTCAGTTGCTTTTATTGCGCTTCATTCCGATGCGACGATCGTTCCGATTTATGTAAACGGAAAGTACGGTCTCGGAAAACGTGCAAGAATCGTAATCGGCGACCCTGTTAACCCTCACGAAATTGCTCCGGGAGATTCAAATTCGCCTGAGACAATGAATAATCTTACCGAATATCTTGAGAAAAAGATTTATTCCTTAAGCTCCGTCATCGAGAAAGAGGAGGGAAGTAAAAATGCCTGATACGACTTCCGTTACCAAACCTAAGCTTTTTGACATAAAACTTTTGCCTTACGATATGGCTCACGGCCTCATGATATTCCTCGGTGCTTTCGCGCGCCCTCGCAAAATAGATGCGCAGGGCAATAAGTACAAAACTAAGGTTTCCGGCGGAGTTTTAATCGTCGGAAATCACGTGTCCTTTTCCGATCCTTTGGTTTACAGTAATGCCTTTGCCTATAAGCGCGTGTGGCATTTGGCTGCCGAAAGTGTCTTGAGAAATAAATTTCGTATCGCCCTCATGACCGCAGGCGGTGCTATAAGAATCGACAGAAACATTGCCGATGTCGAGGCTATCCGCAAATGCACGAAAGTGATAAAGGGCGGACACGGCGTTGTTATGTATCCTCAAGGCGGTATTCATGCCGATGCGGACTTAAGCGACATCAAGTCCGGTGCGGTTTTTATTGCCGTACAGGGAAAATGCCCTATTATTCCCGTATATTCCGAGAAGCCGAAGCACTGGTACAACCGCCGTCTCATGGTTGTCGGCGAGCCGTTTGTTTGGCAGAATTACTGTTCCAAGCGTTTCCCGTCCGTATCCGAGACCGACGAGATTTCCAAGGAACTTTTGAAGGTTATGCAAAATCTGAAGGAAATCCACTCGAAAACGTTATCAAAATAATTTCTCAACGCCCCGCCTTTCAGTTATAATCCCAATTGAGAGAGTATTTTTATAGGAGGCGTAATTATGGACATTCTTGAGACATTAAAAAACTGCATCGGTGAGGTTTTCGGCGACGATATAGACGTAGCTTCCATCAATGAGAACACCGATATCAAAGAGGATTTGGGCCTTAATTCCATCGGTCTTTTGTCTTTGGCCGTTTCCTGTGAAGAACAGTTCGGCTTCGAATTTCTTAACGACGACATCACCAAAATCAAGACCGTCGGTGATGTAATCAAAATCATCGAAGAACGCAAAAAATAATCTTATACGCTCTTTTCGGGCGAAATACGGACGCGTTTCACCGCGAATCGACGTATTGATGCTGTTTACAAACGGTGTTAGAATCGATTTGTTACTAAGAGAGCAAACCCCTTTAAACTGACGGAGGTAATGGTATGGATAACAATGAATATACAAATAATGTAGCAGGAACATTCACAAATCCTGCGATGTTAAGTGATGAAGAAGCAACGGCAAATTTGAGATTCGGCATATTATCGCTTGTTTTCTCAATCGTGTTCTCGCCCGTCGGCATCATTTTGGGTGTAAAAGGCTTCAAACGTATGAGGGCGCAGATTAAGGAATTCGGTTATATTCCTGCCAAAGCCAAGGTAGGCGGCTATCTCGCATTGGGCGGAATGATATCAAGCATCCTGGCACTCCTTATAGAGCTCTTAATTATTATCGTTTATGGTGTTATGGGTGCTGTGGCTTTTTCGATTATTTCAAGCAGATGACCGTCCGTCGAAAACGGTTCGTTTTGATATATGAAATAAGGGAAGAATTATGGAAAACAACACTAACGAATATTCTCAGTATAATGAACAACAAACGTTTTCAAAACCGCTGAGCATCACCGAGCAGGAAGCATCCGATATGCTTTTGAAAGGCATTCTGGCTGCAGTCTTTGCCGTGGTATTTCCTCCGGTCGGAATAGGCTTTTCTGTTTCGACGCGTAAGATGAGAAATCGCCTCATAAAAAGAGCAGGCGGCATTTACGGAAAGGCTAAAGTCGGAGGCATTATCGGAACCGCGAGTATTTTCTTGGCAATAGGCATGATGATTTTCTATTTAGGCCTGTTTGTTTACTTGCTTGGCTTCGGTGTCATGACGGTTGGTTTTATGTCCGAATTGGCAACATTAATTAAGTACTATAATTGATAAAGTAATTTTGTAATGATAGAATTCTGTCGTCAGTTATACAACTGAACAAATTAATAAGGAGAGAATGTATGGAAAATTACAATAATCAGGGATTTATTCCGGATTCAGAAGCAGGTTCTTTGCTTGGTAAAGGTATTGCAGCTGCTATTTTGGCAGAGGTTTGTCCACCTGCAGGCATTATTTTGGGAGCTATGGGCCGCAAACAGAAAAAGGCACTTACAGCTCAGTACGGCACTCTTTACGGCAAGGCTAAAGTAGGCGGCATTTTGAGCAATGTTTTCTTCTGGGTAGCTTTGGCTTGTACACTTATTGTAGCTATCTATTTGATTATTTTGATTTGTGGAATTGCAGCAGGCGTGGCTGTTTACTCTTAATGTTTTTTTGATTGGAAAGGTGAATCAGAATGGAAAACAACAACTTTAATCCTAACGACTATCAGTCTTTCTCCGGAAACGATGCCAATAACGCAAGTGTTCCGCAGAGTGACTACGCTTGGACACAAAGCGATTATGCTACACCTGAGGCAAATAACTTCAATCAAAACTTTAATGCTCAGCCTCAGCAACCGACGATGAACTTCAATCAGGACTTTACGGCTGCTCCTTCTTGGTCCCCTACGGATGCCAAGGATTTGTTCGTGAAGGGTTGCCTCGCAATAGGCGGTGCTGTTTGTCCGGGTTTCCTGGGTTTTATTTTCGGATCTCAGGGCAGAAGACTCAGAAAAGAATATATTGAACATCATGGTTCGATTTCAGGTCTGGCAAAGGTCGGCGGTATTTTGAGTAATATTGGTTTCTGGGCCGCTATCCCTATGACCATTTTGTATGCCTTTTCTTTTATCAGCAGTTTTTTCTGATATTGATTCATTTGTTATTCAGTCAATCTTATAAAGGCTGTTTCCCGTGTCGGAAATGGCCTTTATTTTATTTTATTTCATTTTATTTCATCTCTGCCCCCTCGGAACATTTTGGGATTGCGCCAAGCCCTTCCGCCCAAACCGTGAAAGCGGGCTTTTAGTATAAAATCTGGTTTTTCTTCGTTTTTATACTAAATTTTCTTAAGTTTGGAGTCCCTTGCTGCCGCGATTTAGTATAAAATTCCTATTTTCGAAAAATTTATACTAAATTTCCCCCGCTTGCAGCCGCATTATTAGCGAGCTACGCTCTCATCAAGCAGGATTTTTAGTATAAATCTCGCTTAAAAGTCATTTTTATACTAAATCGGCTCGGTTAGAGTAGTTTTGACCGCGGAAATTTAGTATAACAATCCGAAATTCCTCTGATTTATACTAAATGGGCTTTTGCTCCGCTCCTCCTTGATGCCCCGACTTCCGCGCCTCGACAGTCCGACTTCGGCATTTGATGAATAACCATAAAAAACCGCATTTTGCCTGATTTTTATGGACGTTTTGGGCTCGCAAAGGCTCTTCCGCGCTCGAAAAACCATAAATTTAATGAAAAATCGGAATTTTTATGGTTGCTTCAAAGCACGACGACAAATGACTTATACTTCGCGAGCAAGGAATTTGCATCGCCTTTCAAAAGTCACGGAAATAACCATAAAAAACAGCATTTTTGAGGATTTTTATGGTTTTTCGGCCTCGAGGGCCGCGAAAAACGGATTTCGCGCACAGTACGCTCAGTGCGCTCAGTCTTCGTCGTGAGCTTTCTCAAGAACTTCGTTGATTTTGGCGACTTCGGTTCTGAACAAAACGTTCGAACCGACCCAGACCAATACATAGATGGCAATGAATATTGCCGAGGTAATTCCGAAGTAAAAAAGCGTTGTGTACCACTTAAAAATATAGCCGGCAAGCATAACGACTGCGTAGCAGGAAATGCCGTGCAAAATCAAACGTGCGGGCGAGAAGTATGCCTCGCCGTCCTTCTGCAAAATCAGCATAAGAAAGGCTGTAAGTATTGAGACCAGAATTGTGGAAAACGGCATATACCATTCAAAATCGAAAACATCTCCCAGGAGGTAGCCGATAAAGCCTTCGATGCCGATAAATAGCATCATAAGAAAGTTGATCATAAATGCCTGAATTGTAATCATTTTTAAATTTGCCATTTTAGATGCCCAACCTTTTCTTCAAATCTTTGATGTAGCTCCTGCTTATTACGACGGTCTCATCGTTCAGCAGGGTCGCGCACATGCGGGAATTCTCGACCGGCTTAATGTTCTTGATTTTGCGCGAGTTCAAAATCATGGATTTGGAGCAGCGGAAGAATCTGAAATCCATAATTTCTTCCAATTCGTAGAGTTTGCTTTTTACCTCGAAGCAATCGTTTTTGGTGTATGCGAAGCTCTTCTCGTCCACGGATTCGATGTAATAAATGTCTTTCATCTGAAGCGGCACGCGAGAGTCGTCTTTGATGCCGATGAGGATTTTCTCGCCGTTTTCGAGCAGGGCAACAGCCGCCCTGATGCTGTCAGTCATTTCCGATACATTGATGACGGCCGATTCTTCAGCCGGACTTTTTACCTGATTAACTTTAACTTCCAAAGCCAAAACCTCTGCTTACTTTCTCTTGCAAACTCGCGGGTAGATAACACTCAAAGCTGCAATCACGACTGATGTAATTATAACAACATATGCGACGGTTTGTACCACCGAGAATTTTTTTGCAAACATTCTCATCTCGAACGAGAAAACCTCTCTTACGCTTTGCTCGAAAACGCCCTCGTCCAGCCCCTGAAGCTTGCCGTTGATGTCACTAAGAACACCGCTTAAAATCGTGTTTCTCATGAGGCAGGTAATGCCTGTCTGCGGGAAAACATTGCAGATGGTCTGTATCGTTTCCGAGAACTCGTGAAGCGGAATATATGCGCCGATAATAAAACCTGAAACGGATGAAAGAAGACCGAAGAAAGCGTTGCTGGTGGTCATTTTCTTAAAGAACATCACAATCAGCATGAACATCGCCGTGGAACAAACCGAGCCAAGAAGGTTGATGCCCAAAAGTTTTATGACATCCGAAGCTCCGAGGTTCATCTCGAAATTTGCGCAAAGGATGGCAAGGCCCACAGCCATAACGATGGTGGTCATGATAAGGGCGCTTATCGCGGATGCCGTGAAGTAAGACAAGATGATTTGAACTCTGCTCATAGGGGTTGCGGAAATGTCGTAGTCGATCTTGTTTTCGCGGTCGTTGATGATGGTTGTAAGCGTGCAATAAGGAACCGTAAAAAGCGCTGAACCGAGAAGTCCCGACAGCAAAAGACCGTTCGCAATCGCATCGATGTTCGCCTGAGTAATGAGGCCGTGCGCCATCTGTGCCGCGTCGTCCAAAGCGGATACGAACGTTCCTCTCAGGAACAATATGTACAGCACGAAAATAATAATAGGCGAAAGCATCGAGAAAAATATCGTCGCCTTATTCTTAAAAAATAAGAGAAGATTTCTCTTCGTAAATCCCCAAAACTTATTCATACCTGAAACTCCTTTCCGGTGAGTTTAAGGAACACGTCGTCCATGCTGCCCTTTATGATTTCGTAGTCCTTGATGAGTTCGCGGTTGTTGTAAACAAACTCGGATATCAAATAAGCCTCGCTCTCGCTCCAAAGGATGTTATAGTGATCCGCTTCGTACGTGAATTCGCGCCCCTCAAGGATTGCCGAATCAGCCTCGTTCTCCGGCGCATACCAAACAAGTCTTGTTCTTGCGTACTTGCTCTTAAGCGTTATCGGCGTGCCTTCCGCAATGATTTTTCCTTTATCCAAAATCACCACGTGGTCCGCATCCTTCGTTTCTTCCATGTAGTGCGTGGTCAGAAAAATCGTAAGCTTCTTCTCGCGTCTTAAGTAGTCGATGTAGTCCCAAACAATTTTGCGCGACATCGGATCGAGGCCCGTAGTCGGCTCGTCCAAAAACAGGATTTTCGGGTCGTTCAAAAGCGCGCGAACAATGTCGACACGTCTTCTCTGGCCGCCCGACAAAGTCTCGTATTTCTGCTTCCAAATCTCGTCGAGCTTGAAAGAACTGCCCATCGATTCGATTCTCTTCTCGATTTCCTTCTTGGAATAGCCGTAGTAGGCGCCTCTGGAATAAAGGTTCTCCTTAACCGTCAGCATGCCGTCCAGCACCGAATTTTGGAAAACTATGCCGATCTCATCTCTGATTTTGCTGTCATCTTTTCCGAGCTCATTCTCGAAAACCTTCACCTCACCGGCCGTCTTCTCCAAAATAGTACAAAGTATGTTTATGGTGGTAGACTTGCCCGCGCCGTTTTCGCCCAGGAAAGCAAAAAGCTCGCCCTCCTTAACATCGAAGCTGATGTTATCCACCGCCTTATGCTCTTTATAGTTCTTGCTGAGCCCTCTAACCGAAATTGCGTTCATATGCTTTTCGAATTACCTCCGATTCAAACTTATTCTTGATAAGCCGATAATATCGGAGGTTCGCACATTCTTAAAGCAAATCGGGGGTAAGTTGCAACTAAGCCTCGGTAAGTTGCATTTTCTTTGTCAACAACCAAGAACTGCTTTTATTTTTCCAAACCGTCTCTCGAATACCAACCGTTCGAGAAGTACCAATGACTTTCAAGTTCTTCACAACGATACAAATCAACATACCCGTCTCGGTGACAAGACGTTCCTCCCATTCCGGGTGCTCCGCTGTTAGCTAATGAACGATACTCAGCTTTAATCTCGCAAACTTTGCATCTCACCGTTCCGAAACCGAACCAGTTCTCAACTTCCACAATGTCTCCTACCTTATGAATAAACTGAACTTCTTCCGGTGTTTTATAGTACTCACGTCTATAAGGGCTTCCGCCCGCAATCTGCTTCAATTCATTCTCCGTAAGCTCGCTGACCTCATATACATCCGTCTCATCAAACTTATTCTTAACTTTCTCTGTCTTGCTGCCTAATGTAATCATCTTTACGTCCTCGCTTTCCTTTTGCTGTGGATTGTTTTTTGTTTTACAACGGTTTATACGAGCGTACTTCTTGATTGGCTACAACTAATAATCAGTACTCGGTTACGTCGTACTTTTTAACCTTGCGCAGGCTCCGAGAATAAGTCCGAACAAATCCATGAGGAGGATTTCGGAGGTGTTTTTGCCCAGAATTTCTTTGCGCGAGAAGCCGATGGCTTTGTATATCGAGAATTCGTATTTACGCTTGTCGAAGCCTGCCGAGAAAGCCTTCATTCTCATTTTGTACCTCCGAAAGACTCGTCTCTTCTGTCGGTGATTTTCGCGATATCGCCGTCCCAAATCTCAACCATAACGTCAGCGTCTTTGATGATGCTCACATCATGTGTTATTACGATTACCAAGCGTTCCTTGGCGTACTCTTTCATGCGGTCCATTACAAGATAAGCGTTGTCGTGATCCAAAGACGCCGTAGGCTCATCAGCGAAAAGCACCTTCGGGTCATTCATCATTGCGCGTGCGATGGCAACTCTCTCAATTAATATCTCTTCCATCCTCCCTCGAAAACAAAAAATCGGGGGCCGTGTTCAGTTGTGAATTAGTGAGATAGGCTAAAATCTCGAAAAATCGACTTTTTAGCCTATTTTTTATGGTGCAAACTGTCTGTTTTCGAGCGCGGTTGAAAGGAAATAGGCTAAATCCGCCCCAAAAACGATTTTTAGCCTATGGTTTGTTAATTTTCTTTTATATAACTAAACGTTGTTTGATTTATGCGAGTTAAAAATAGGCTAAATTTCGGAAAAATCGACTTTTTAGCCTATTTGAGCGAAGTTACATACCGCAAAATGACGATTACTGATAAAAATGTAGGCTAGAATTGAATTATTTTGACTTTTTAGCCTATCTGTCTTTGGCAAGCCGCACCAAGCGCACCGAGCGCACCGGCTACACCAATCAAGCAAAAGCGGGCACCAAAAAGGAGTCGCCTACGAAGTGATTAAACAAGTCACTTTGAGACAACTCCCGTTTTTTGTTCTGTTTACTGCCGCATCTGCAACAGCTTACCGCCGCTTCAGTGACAGCTTATCAATGAGTCGGCATCTACCGAAGAAGATTACTTCTTGTTCTCGTTATTGAGCTCATTCATCTTCATAGCACGAACCTTAAGAGGGAGACCCCAAAGGTTAATGAAGCCCTCTGCATCGTGGTGATCATACATATCACCGGTTGTAAAGGAAGCAAGTGTCTCGCTGTAAAGAGAATATGGAGAAGTAGTACCATTCTTAATGATGTTACCCTTGTAGAGACGAAGCTTAACTTCACCTGTTACATACTGCTGAGTAACTGTTGTGAAAGCTGAGATTGCCTCACGAGCAGGAGTAAACCACTTACCTTCGTATACAAGACCTGCCATCTTATTTCCGAGATCCTTCTTGAGTGCGATAGTGTCACGGTCAAGAACGAGCTCCTCGAGCTGCTGATGAGCTTCCATGAGGATTGTTCCGCCCGGAGTCTCATATACGCCACGGCTCTTCATACCTACAACACGGTTTTCAACGATATCTACAATACCGATACCGTGCTTTCCGCCGAGTGCATTGAGCTTACGAATGATGTCTGCAACCTTCATCTTCTCGCCGTTGAGAGATGTAGGCACACCCTTCTCGAAATTAATTGTGAGTTCCTCACCCTCGTCAGGAGCATTCTCAGGTGTTACACCGAGAACGAGCATGTGATCAAAATTAGGAGCCTTTGATGGATCCTCAAGCTCAAGACCTTCGTGGCTGATGTGCCAGAGGTTTCTGTCACGGCTGTAAGATTGGTCTGTGCTGAAAGGAAGGTCAATACCGTGAGCCTTACAGTAGTCAATCTCAGCTTGACGGGAATCCATCTGCCATCTGTCGTCACGCCATGGAGCGATAACCTTGATATCAGGAGCAAGAGCTCTGATACCGAGTTCAAAACGAATCTGATCGTTACCCTTACCTGTAGCACCGTGGCAAATAGCAACTGCATTCTCCTTACGAGCAATCTCAACGAGTCTTGCCGTAATAGAAGGACGAGCCATAGCTGTACCCATCAGGTACTTATGCTCGTAAACAGCACCTGCCTGAACGCAAGGCATAATGTAATTTTCTGCAAAATCATCTACAACATCTTCAATATAAAGTTTGGAAGCACCGGATACGCGAGCACGCTCCTCGAGTCCGTCCAACTCCTCACCCTGACCGCAGTCGATACAGCAGCAAACTACTTCGTAACCGTATGTTTCTTTGAGCCAAGGAATAACAGCAGTAGTATCAAGTCCACCAGAATAAGCTAAAACAACTTTTTCCATGTTATAATCCTTCTTTCTAAGTATTTCGATTATTTATATAATATAAAAAGGCAAAAGGCAACAACAAGATATTGTAAATGTGATATTATTGTAGGGTTTATTACGACTATTACTAATTTTTCCCGAATAAGCGAGGTTAAGTTATGCCAATATTTGATTTTAACGCGAAAACGGACGAGCAGACAGAAGTTACGGTTACATATACAACTTTCGATTCCGATAAAAGAACCGCTGACAAGGATAACCCGATAATTGTTATCAGCAATAAAGCAGGCAAGCTTAAGCATCATTCCTGCGGAATGTTTTCGAGCCCTACAAAAGGTTCCTATTTCACATTGGATTCAGACGACAATGAGAATATCACCGAGGATATTCTGCGAATCGATTCCAGATTCGTAAGCCTTGTAAAATGGCTCGGCGAAAGTCATGTAATGGTAAGACTTTCCGGCGTAGCCAAAGACGGAGAATATTGGATTTATAAGATGATGGAAACCGGTAAGGCTGTAAGAGGTTCCAAGCTTGCAGGCGAGAACGGATTCCTTCAGTTCATGCTCGGAAGACTCTTTCAGAGTGAAGCACCATCAGATACCGAGAAGGACCTTGACGATATCGAAGATTCAGACAACATGAAATTAACCAGCATCCAAAGCATAGCTGATTTCCTTACTTGCGCCGGTAACACCTTGCCGGAGAACATTCGTATGTGGGCAAAGCGTAACCTTGCCATCGCCAAATCTTCCGAAGTAACACCGGAAGAAAGACGCCATGCACTTCGCGCGCTCTCAATCATGTTCAGTATTCATTGGAAAAACGATTACTTTGAGGCAATCGATCCAGTCGAAGCCAGAAGAATTCTTGACGAAGAATTATACGGCATGGAAAAGGTTAAACAAAGAATCATCGAGACAATCATTCAGATTAACAGAACTCATACCCTCCCTGCCTACGGTCTTTTGCTTATAGGTCCTGCAGGTACCGGTAAGTCGCAGCTGGCTTATGCCGTTGCCAAGATTCTTAAGATGCCTTGGACCACACTCGAGATGAGTTCCATTAACGATCCGGAGCAGCTTACGGGAAGCTCCAGAGTTTACTCCAATGCAAAACCGGGAATTATTATGGAGACATTCGAGAAAGCCGAAAGCTCCAATCTTGTTTTCATAATTAACGAGCTCGACAAAGCTTCGGCAGGCAAAGGAAACGGCAATCCGGCCGATGTTCTTCTGACACTTCTCGACAACCTCGGTTTCACCGATAACTATATCGAGTGCAACATTCCTACAAGCGGTGTATATCCTATCGCAACCGCTAACGATAAGTCGCAGATAAGTGCTCCGCTCATGTCACGCTTCGCCGTAATCGAACTTCCTGATTACAGCTTCGATGAGAAAAAAGCGATATTTACAAACTTCGTAATGCCGAAGGTCCTTCGCAAAATCGGACTTAAGCCTGAAGAATGTAACGTTACCGAGGACGGCTTAAATACGATTATCGATACTTACAAATCCACAAGCGGTATTCGAGATCTCGAGCAGGCAGCAGAACATATCGCGGCAAATGCTCTCTATCGAATCGAAGTTGATAAAATCCCTTCGGTTACTTATGACGCCGAGGCAATCAAGGCTTTAAAGTAAAAAATCACGTTAATACGTTAAGCGGAGAATACGGTTATGGCACAGAAATTAGCAGCTCTTACTTTTGATGACGGACATTCCAACGTTACCCCTCTGATTCTGGATGTTTTGGAAGAAAACAATGCAATAGGCACATTTTTCTTGGTTGGTAACAATGTTACAGAGGAAACCAAGCCTCTTTTGAAGCGCCAGATGGACATGGGTTGTGAGGTAGCAAACCATTCTCTTACCCATAGCTCCATGATGAACTTCAGTGCAGAAGGGGTTCGCGCCGAAATCGAAGCTACCACTGAAAAAATCATCGCCATGGGAGGAAACGAACCTAAGTTCTTCCGTCCGCCGTACGGCGATTTAAGCGACACGATGTTCGAGAATATTGATTTGTCCTTCATTTTCGGAATTGACAGCAGAGACTGGATGGCCGAAAGCACGGTAGAAGACCGCGTAAATAACGTCATGGCACAGATTAAAGACGGCGCCATCATTCTGATGCACGATTTTTCCGATAACTTCAGAACCGTTGAAGCTCTCCCGAGAATCATCTCAAACTTGAGATCTCAGGGCTACGAATTCGTAACAGTAAGCAAGCTTTTCGAGGCTAAGGGCATAAATCCGAACGTTAAAGGCAAGGTTTGGGATATCGTAGAATAACTGTTTTCTCAAATATTTTTCTTACTGAGAATCACTTTTCTTGAAATGATAGCGACCGTTCTTGGTGGCTACCGTAGCTATTGCAAACAGTGTTGCGAACTTTTCTTTTAAATCTTCAGGCTCCAATATGGTTGTTTGAGGGGTATACCTGCTAAAACGGTATTTTGGTTTAGTCGTGCAATTAACTCATCAACTTAAATTCTTTCAAAATTTTTCCGCAGCTGGTTTTCTGGAATGTTAACAGCCGTAATATGCATCAGCCGGTCCATACGCATTCATAATGAGTGTAGTTAACGGAAAAAGATATATAAATATCAATGCAATCTGAATCTCTTCGGTGCAAACTTATAAACCAGCAATAAAGCAATCACTACATAGATAAGGCTGAATGCGAACGACGCAATGCTGAATTTAAGAGGTGATAATCCGCTCTCGACGAGATTGCCGGCATTTTGTAACAACACATAAGCTACGAAATATGTTGCGGCATTAATAAGGGTATAAGCACTGCTCTTCTTTTCCTGGCCGACCGTAAACGGCTGAAGAAGATAGTAGATAACCAATCGATGCACAGAGAAGAAAATCGAAAGTGACGGAACGAGAATTAAGAATGTCGCGCACTGCTCAAGCTTGTTTTCGGCAGGTGATAAGAAAATCAGTAAACATAAACCTGCGGCAAGAAGAACAGCCGGAAGCATGTTGTGCTTAATTACAGTCTTAAGTCTCTCTTTAAATACGCCGAGGATTGTCTCTGGCTTACGATAGAAGTTATACGTGAGCATAGCGGCATCACAGTTATAGAACATGGCAGATGCCAATACTTCACCGGTATTCAGGAAGTACATTACAAACGGCATAACAAAAGTCACACCCGTATAAGAATCAAATAAAACCTGGCCTTTTGACTTAAAGAAAATAATTAATCCGACAACAATCATCTCAACGATAAGTATTCCGAAGCAGATAATCTTTGTTCTTTTTCCGAGGATTGAAGCATGACGCCTCTCGAAAATCTGATTGAAGTACTTATATCCGTCTGCTGAACTTGTAAGAGAAGCATCAACGGCAACCGCACCTGCCTCCTCAAGATTAATGAGTTTCTTGGCTCTTGACTCAGTCGAAGTTTTTGGCTGCGCTTTGCCAGATTTAACCTGACGGAACTTAATCATGGATTTCTCAGAGAGGAACACTTTGCATACGCTCTTATAGTTCTTATAATTCCACATGTAAATGAATGAAAGCGTTCCGAGAACTACCATTACTGCGGCAGCAATATAAATAACCTCGTTAGCTAACTGAATGTCATTTGTCAACGTGTGGAAAGTAAGTGCAATCGTTCCCAAAGTTACAAATATACCTATCGTGTTATATATTCCGTTCTTTTCTTTACGCAAGAAGAAAAGCTTCATAAAGCATCCGAAAATCTTGCCGAATACAGAGAAAGCCACCAGCGAAAGTCCGCATAAAACAGGCAAATCAAATGCAGG
Organism: Saccharofermentans sp.; assembly: GCA_045598625.1. Classification (GTDB taxonomy): domain Bacteria; phylum Bacillota; class Clostridia; order Saccharofermentanales; family Saccharofermentanaceae; genus Saccharofermentans. The sequence continues at coordinate 9,313 of JAZLML010000028.1, read as the reverse complement.
AAGGGTTGCAACAATCGGAACAAAAATGTAGCCGATAACCTGGCGGATTGCCGTGTAAATCATATCGGAAAGTATATATTCACGAGCATCCATCCTCATGAGCATGATTCCATAGTATTTATCTTCACTCGGCTCAAAGAGTTTGGAATTCAAAAAGATTCCTATGATGGCCATAAAGAACCACAGATTTTTAAAAAACACAACCTCGGTTCCGAATCTGATTCCCAAAGAAATACCGAAAACGGCCAGCGCATACAAAAAGTGTGTTATACAAAAACCCAAAACTGTCTTAATCCAGAAGTAAATCGTTGCGAGAACCTCAACAAAACCGCTTCCGTAAGCAGCGTTCGGAATGAGTTTTCCTACAAAAGGAACAGTCTTAACCCAGTAGATGAAAGAATTCTTCGTATAAGCATTCTTCAATCTGCGAGCGTTTACAAATGTATCAATCATTGCCGTTCTCCTCACGCAAAGCATCAATGACGATATCCTTTATTTCCTCATCCGGAAGCTTAACACCGTTATCATCATAGAGGCTGATTTTACTGAATTTACAGTCTTTAAGAAGAACAATCTCATCACAAAGCGTCAATGCGAGTTCCATAATGTGAGTCGAAAAAATCATAATCGTGTCATCCTTCTGCTCACGAAGCGCATTCTTCATATCTTCTGCAGCAACTACGTCAAGAGAAGTGAGCGGCTCATCAAGAAGAAGAACCTTAGTATTGGCAATAATGTTAATAATAATCTGAAGTTTGGCCTTCATACCATGCGAATAATCGCGAAGAAGTTTATCACGGTCAACAGCCTTAATGCCTACCATATCAAAATAGTAGTCCGGATCTTTAATGTCACTAATCTTCTTCTTATTGATATCGGTAAAGAACTTCAAAAACTCACGGCCTGTCAAGAAATCAGGAACAACCGGCGTAGACAAAACATATCCGATATCGTCCGACGAAAGCGGCTGTCCATCCAAAAGCATCTCTCCTGCGTTTGGCTTAAGATCATCATTGAGGCAATTAAAAAACGTTGTCTTTCCGGCACCGTTTCGTCCGAGAAGTCCATAAATCTTTCCCTTCTCGAAAACATACTCGACACCGTTTAATACGACTTTTCTGTCGAATGATTTACATAAATTTTTGATTCTCAATTCCATACATTTTTCCAACCTTTTTGTTTAACTGGTTAGATACTATAACTTAGGAATTAAGAAATCGTTAAGAGAATTATCAGACTATACAAAGAAGAAGGCAAAACGACAGTACCATATTTACTATATTAATAGTATCTATGACATAGGTTATAAATGCAGCAACATGCTTCCTAATATCAATAACTGATTTTTACGAACTACAGTACTTCTACAATATGAACTCTTGAAATTAATGCCTTTAAGTTTTAAGGTGTTGTGGAAGAATATTTATGAGGTATGGAAAAGATGCTGCTATTAAATAAGATTGAGCTGCAGAAAAAATATAAAGATTATCTGGATCTGGCATGTGATCTGGATATGGAGAAAAAAAACCTTACGCATAAGAATCGTAAATACAATCACATTCTTGATGATGATGTGATTGAATGTCCTCAGGGTATAAAAGAGAAGCTTGATCCTCAGTATTATCTTGATGTTGAGGCAGCTTTATTACAGTTGATTTTTCTTGGCGAGCAGACTCAGATTACAGGTGCTGGCAAAATTGTCATTGCCCTTATGATAAACGGACTAAAATACAAGCATTATTACTGGACTTCTGATGAGCTTGTAAAGGAGTATAAGTCGTCAACCGGCGGAGTAGTGATACACGAGAAATCAGTTAAGAATGAATTAGTAAAATCCGATTTCTTTGTTAGTGACGATGGCTCGAGTTACTACCTGGGCTTTAGAGAGTTAAAGCAGGCAATCGGGCTTAAAGATTGAGGCGAAATTACAACCAGAATCAAATATATAAGAGGTGTGGTTACCACATCTCTTTTATTTTGTCAAATCAGTAGGTGAGCCGATAAAAACCCCGCTCATGACTATACTGTTGGCATAACAAGCTTGCTAGTTAGATTGAACATTGAAAACTGAATATCAAAGATAAATTAATGAAAGAAAAGAGGTAAATTAATATGACTAATTATGAATGGTATGTAGAAAATGAGTTAACTCCTGCTCTTAACTGGGCCAACTCTACGGACGGCATGGAGTTTTTAACTAACAAAATCAAAAGGACAATTTGCAACAATGTGTTATTTCACAGCGATGATGTTCTGAACAAGTGCTATCTCATTACTTACAAAGGTATTCCGCTCTACTTAGGAGAAACAGTTCGTCCATGGGAGCGCGCAGCTGTGCACCTTTACCACATGGCTACTGAACCTGAACGTTACTTTGGGATCTCCTCCGAAGAACTTATGGATATCGACATTGTCCTTATCGGGAAAAGCATCCCCGACAGAGATGAACGAAGAGCTGCTGAATTAGAGTATCGCGAGCAGTATTCTCCTATTCTTAACCCTGCTCGATTCAAAGACCGCTGCATCCCAAAAGACAAAAGATATACTGAAGTACATCGCTTCTATAACGACATGTCAAAGCTCGGCTCAGTAATCGACTTTGTCGTTTTCGAAAGTGGTTTTTGCTGGGGCTGGACAGAGACTATGCACAAAACTTACTGCTGCAATCCGGCAGATGTCGAAGTACCAGACGGACTTTCAACCCGCATTCAGGAATATATTTCCGGGCTCTCCAAAATCGAGAAGCGCAAGCTTTATATGGCGGTAGCAATACACGTCGGAGGATGCACCATCACGACAAAAACACTCGTTACCGTCCTCACCCGCATCTTAGCTGGCTTCGAATCCGAAGAGGACATCAAAAAGATGGCAGCAAGCGCAACAAAAAGACAGATAAAAATCAGAATGGACTTCTTAAAAGAAATGACTGCATATCAGTAACAATTAGAAAATAAGACGACATCATGTAATTGATGTGTTCAATGATAATGAAGGGTAGGCCACAGTGACATTAACACAACAGCTACTGTAGTTAATATAATTGGAATTATATGAATTAAGCAGCTAAATACTTTTTGTATTTGGCTGCTTTTCTTTATTATGAAAAACCAACTTCAAAATATAGATTTATGCAACACAAAAAAAGACGACCAGACGTAAATCTGATCGTCTTCTAGGCACATCTTCTTAAATAAATGTAAAAAGTGGTAAATTGGTGGTAAGTTTGGCTCTTTTTTAATATCAAGAACCTCGCAAACCCCTTATTTTACTAGCTTTTTACGACGGCCGTTTTTAATTTTGGCGGAGCCGCAGGGATTCGAACCCTGGTGCCCGTGAAGGCAAACGGTTTTTCAAGTCCCTGCACTTTCATTGTACACTATAACCTCCGATAACTTATAAACTGATCCGTCCCGCAAGGTCCGTCCTGCGGATATGCATGAACAATTTTTTACCCATCCTGTTTGTTAGAATCATCCTGAAACAAGCGTTCATAACAGAACAAATATATACCATCAACATGTTTTGAAAAACCGTTGGGGCAATACAGACGAAATAAGGAGTGTGGTATTTTGACCGGGCTAAAATACGGAAATTTAAGTGATTTATCCAAATCCCGCTTTTCATTGAAAAACTACTCGGTGATAGTAGAAACGTGCAGCGGCGCCTCGGATGAGAAGGTAACAGAATGTGCTCGGGAAGTTCTCTCCAGAGGCTGCCGTGACATTTTCTTTATCGGATACGACTGCAACCGCTGGCATTACATTTTCGATGAAGTAGACACAGTAAATTTTGAGGGCAAAGCTCTTACTTCCGATTTGAACAACGCGCAGACCTTATGTCTGTGCAAGAAGAAAATTTACGTTTTGTATCAGTCGAGATTCATCAAAAATCGACAGAATTTAAAGCTTGATGAGATTAAGCAATACATCGAATTCTTTTACGAGGACTGCGGTGTAACCTTACTTGTCAACGATATTTCCGAAGGTGAATTTATTGCCGTAACAACCAAAATTTATAAGAGTAACAGAAGCACCGCGAGCATAGTCAGACTCGGCGAGAAAATGCTCGCAAGCGAGCTTGATGTGCAAAGCATCAAGGTTCAGGCAATAGACAAAGAAACCTTTCTTCTGAATATTTACCGCCGATAGTTTCTGACAGAAATTCGGACAGACATCAATGCAATCTGAATCGGAATTTCAGCAAAAATCTTGATTTGTGTCACTGTTTACTTATACTCTTATATGACAAAAATACTTTCTAAATGAATAATGTCGGGTGGTAAGGTGTCTAATTCTGATTCTAAGATTCTAAACAAAATTAAATCTATCGATTCCGGATATAAACTTGTATTCCTGTGTTCCATAATTTCCGGGCTCATATCTCATTCAATAGGACTTTTCAATAAGTTATCTATTCATGATGATCTCTATTACTTTTTTGATATCGGTCAAACAATGGCTTCAGGCAGATGGATGCTTGCTTTTTTAGGCTATATCAATAAGCTTTTCTATGGAACCGAACATTATTCGTTACCTTTATTTAATGGTATTTTGGCCATATTGTATCTGGCTTTAGCTTCTTGCCTTATAGTACGCATACTTGATATCAAGGATAGTGTCATGTGTTCGTTTGTCGGATTGTTTATGGTATCTTTTCCGGCAGTTACATCAATGATGGGCTATTCTTTTACCTTAAAATTCTACTGTTTCGGTCTGCTGATAGGCTTACTCGGAGTATATCTTCTCATAAAGAAAGAAATAATCTGTAAGATAGCAGGTACAATTCTTTTTACATTATCACTTGGAGTTTACCAGGCTCTTATGCCGATAATCATCTGTGTTTTATTAATCCGATTGATTTTGGATGTAATTGATATCGGAAAGGCCAAAAAAGTACTTTTTGATATTTTGATTTCGGGAGTCTCATTAGTCGTTTCATTTCTGGGATATTTACTTGTAACGAACATCTGCAACAACGCATTCAACATAAAACTGGATGACTATCAAGGAATCAGTTCTATGACCGATTTATCGATAGCAGAGATTTTCAGAAGAATTGCTTTTTCTTATACCGTGTTTTTTAATCCCCGCGTAGAAGGCCGAAATTTTGCATTTCCGAATAACATCCTTGTTTTGTATGTCTTCGTCATAGTGATTTTGGCTCTTTCATGTCTGCTGTGCTTCATTAATTTAATAAAGAATAGCAGGATTCATGCTTTGATTTTCATTGTTCTTTGTGCGGCTTTTCCTATCGCTTGTAACTTTGTTTGTATAATGGCTGACTACAGTGCAGTTCATTCTCTTATGATTTACGGTCAACTTGCTCCGTATATCATGTGTCTTACCATTCTCGACAGAATCCCTGAGAATTATGAACGTAAGTATCTGTTTGATGCAGGAATTGTTTTCTTGTGTGCAATTATGATTATGTATGTTCGTTTCAACAACATATGCTATCTTAAGGCTCAAGTTACGCAGAATGAATTATTCAGTTACTACTCAACGCTTGTTACTCAGATTAAGAGTACAGAAGGTTATAAAGATGAATATCCGGTTGTGGTTATCAATCCTCAGACAATTAACGATTCTTCAATTACCGGCTTGGAAGAATTCGAATACATCCATAATGTTCCTTTTTATGACTACTACATTATCGTAAATGATTACACATGGAATGACTATATCAGGATCTGGTGCGGATATGAACCTGAATGGGTACTTGTCTATGATTACGAAGGCGGAATAGCCGAATATGATGAAATGGCTTCTTATCCTGATTACGGATCAATAAAAGTAATTGATGAAAATGTGGTTGTCAAGTTCAGTTAAATACACCGAGCACTGATTCCCGATTTTCAGGGGTTGTAACATTGTTACAATAACAGAATAGTGCTTACACATTTCATCTATACGCCTTTTTGAAGAATCGACACTTTGTAAACTCTTGAATTTGTCCAAAAAGCGTATAGATTAATCTTTATTTTCAAATCTATACGCTTCTGGTGTTGCACCTAGGACAGTAACCCTAATCAGAAGTACTCAAAAGCGTATAGAATCAACTGATTTCTGAATTCTATACGCTTTTAACCCTTGAGGGCTTTCCAAGAACGTCTCCAAAGAAGAAAAAAGCGTATAGGGAAAAGCCCAAAAGCCAATTCTATACGCTTTTACTCAAATTCATACAAAATTTGAACCAAATTTCAAAAACTTTCGAAATCACTTCTTCTTAATCGGTATCCAAACTGCCGAATGATAATCCGGATCCGTTTTCTCGCCGTTCATACAATCGTACCACTCTACATTGGAGTTGCCGCTGATCTCATAGTCCGGGTTGCCCGGCAGCCACTCCTTGAAGATACGTGTGTTAAGCGACTGAATCGCGTCAGGAATAGCCCCCACGCAATCGAAAACAGCCCATTCACTCTGCGGAAACTCGTAAATCATCATTCCCTCCGGAACAGCACCTCCCACATACTTTCCTGCGATAAGGTAGAGGAACTTTCCTTTGCCCGCAAGCTCCTCATCGTCAATACAGATGCCATACTCACCGATGCAGTTATCAATCAAAGCCTGCTCGTATGCATTTGCCGGAGCATTGCCTGCGTAAACATTTTGAGCATACTTCTCGCAAATCTCATCCCAATACTTAGGAATCTCCTCGTTCGCATTATCATAAGAAAACGCTCTCGCAAAGCCAATAACCTTAAATCCAAACAAATTTCTGATTTTACAGTCCATTCTATCGCCTCCCTGAACTTCTACTTTTATCGAAATAGGAAGGAATATCTTATAGTATTCGCCTTGTCTTACCGCAGACGGTGATGCTCCGTGAAATCTAGTAAAAGCCTTCGTGAAACTTTCCGGCGTCTCGTACCCGTAGTCAAAAGCAATATCAATTATCTTTCTGTCGCTTTCTTTCAGGTCGAGTGCTGCCAAGTACAATCTGCGATTACGAATATACTCTGATATCGAATAACCCGTCATTATCTGAAAACCTTTCTGGAAATGTACCAAAGACATGCACACAAAATCTGATACATCCTGCGCACTGATGTCATCCTTGATGTGCTCCTCTATATACATTACTGTTTTTCTGACTGTTGTGATCCATTCCATATCGGCTGATCCTTTCTCTATTTCGTATGAACCAATCTTACTCGGATTATATGGCGTCATCCTGTCATTTAAAAACAGAATTTGTCAGGTTGCGATTTAGCACTTTGAAATCAGGGTTTGGGGGTATTTCATTAACAGGAACATCGCCCTTTTCTATTATACCAACCGACTTATCCGCATTAGCTGTGAAGATATCCAATTTTCTCCCCAAAACATTTTGTAAAATCCTCGTACAAAAACGGAGGTTTCGATTATGCTCGAGAAACTATATGACAAACTTAGAAACTGTATAAGGCATATCAACAAGTGATAAATAATATCGTTTGTTTTTAGGTGTTAATTTAATAGTAAACAAAGAACAATTACGAATTGTAGGTCATATGAGTAAGCGAACAGCTACTTATTTACTGGAGCAGAATATCATTCCGTCTGTTCACAGTGGAAAGAAGACCAGATGTTATTCCATTAACAAAGCTGATGTTGTAGCTTTCTTCAATGACCTTAATCTTCATCCTGAAAAGTTTGCATCTTTATCTCAAGATGAAGATGCAAAACCAATTAGCACAGCTGCACTTCCTGCATTTAAGTACAGCAAGAGAATGTTAAGAGCGTACTACAAGGATTTGCTTACCACTTATGAAGATGACCTTCTTACTGTGGATCAGGTAGCAGAGATTACTGGCTATCGAAATACCACAGTAACCGGTTGAATCAGGGCTAACAAACTACAGGCTCTTGTACTGACAACCAAGTACTTGATTCACAAGAGATTTCTTCTAAAGTGGTTGCTCTCTGAACAGTACAACAGTGTTGAGCGTAAGAGCAAAAAGCATATGAATCATTGTGGGAAGCTAAGTAATTTACATTACTAATTTCTGAGTTAACGGGGGTAGTAAAGTATATTTTTACAAAACTACCCCCCTTAACTTGAAAATTCTCTTTCAATTTTATATATTTTGTTCAGGAGGTAATGCTATGAAAGTTGAAATACAAAACGATTTATATATACGTGAAAAATATCTCTCAAAACTTCGAGGTTTTTATCATGATACAGAATTAATAAAAGTCATAACAGGCGTTCGTAGATGTGGAAAATCCTCCCTTATGCAAATGATTATAAAAGAATTGATTGCTTCTGGTATAAATGAAGATAATATCCTGTATTTTCATTTGGATAAAAGGCCTTACATGACAGTTAATACACCAGATAAATTGGATGCACTTATTGAGAAATATATTACCGACAGTGAACGTAAATATTTATTCATTGACGAGATTCAGAATGTTAAGAATTTTGAGTCTGTTATTAATGCTTGGCGTGAAGAAGGCAATGTATCTATATTTATAACAGGTTCTAATTCTTATTTATTAAGCGGAGAACTTGTAACAAAGCTTACAGGGCGTTATATAGAAGTTGACATGTATCCTCTTACATTTGAAGAGTACATTGATATGAAAACTTTTCTAGGATTTAAGGTATCTGACGATTTACAAGAGTTAAATAATTATATTCTTGAGGGAGGTTTCCCATACACATTGAAGTTAAGCACATTAGCAGATAAAAGAATGTATACTGGGAATCTTATCGAAGAAATCTATCTGAAAGATATTAAGACTAACTTAAAGATAAGAAACCGTGTCGCTTTCGATGCTATTATGAAGTATTTCATTGCAAATTTCGGTGCAACTACTAACTTAACGAATATAGTAGCCGATCTTAAAAAGCGTGGAACAATAATTAAAAAAGAGACCATAAACAGGTATCTAACTGCTCTTGAAAATGCGAAGATATTGATTAAATGCGATCGCTTTGATATGAAGTCCAGAAAATCAATAATGGGTGATAAAAAGTATTATCTCTCAGATCTCTCTTTCTATTACGCTGTATTTACTGACAATAAAATTAATTATGGCCCAGTACTAGAAAACATAGTTCATAATTATGCTTTAAGTTATGGTAACAAAGTTAGCATTGGTAGATTTGGTAAATTTGAATGCGACTTCATTATAAGAAATCAGAATATGGATTATTCTTATGTTCAGGTAGCATATACAATTCTTGCAAGTGAAGAGACTGAGAATCGTGAGTATCGCCCTCTAGAACTAATAACATGGGATAATTATCCTCGCTACGTTATGACAACAGATAAGCTTATTCAAAAACGAAATGGAATAATTCATGCTAACATTATGGATTT
>JAZLML010000027.1:0-12952 GCA_045598625.1 Saccharofermentans sp. | reverse complement strand
ATTGACCTGTTGTCTTCCTAAGACCGCTTGGCCTCCGACTTTTTTATGGTTATTTTCGTGACTTTTGAAAGGCAATGCAAATTCCTTGCTCGCGAAGTATAAGTCATTTGTCGTCGCACTTTGAAGTAACCATAAAAATTGCGATTTTTCACGAAAATTATGGTTTTTCGAGCGCGTGAGGGGGCTTGCGAGCCAAAAACGTCCATAAAAATCAGGAAAAATGCGGTTTTTTATGGTTCCTCGTTAAATGGGCAAAGCCGACCTGTCGAGACGCGGAAATCGGGGCATCAAGGATGAGCGGCGCGGAAGCCCATTTAGTATAAATCGAAGAAAATCTGGGTTTTTATACTAAATTTCCGCAGTCCAAACTACTCAACGCAGGCCGATTTAGTATAAAAATGACTTTTAAGCGAGATTTATACTAAAAATCCTGCTCGATGAGAGCACAGCTCGCTGCTAAGGCGGCTGTAAAGTGGGGAATTTAGTATAAATTTTACGAAAAGAGGAATTTTATACTAAATCGCGGCAGCAAGGGACTCCAAACTCAAGAAAATTTAGTATAAAAACGAAGAAAAACAAGTTTTTATACTAAAAGCCCACAGCCAAAAATCGAATATTCTGCGTATTTGGCCTATTAGACTTATGAGACAACGCCATTCATCACTCATTCACTGCCGACTCGATGTATCTCTCGAAAAGATAATTGTCGAAATTATCGTACACGGCTGTCACCTTACCGCCACGGTATATGACTACGTTTCCGTTATTGCAATCGATACAGTAGTGCTGCTGATTAATTAAATCCTCAAGCACTATAAGGTTAGCGGGAAGCCCCTTCTCGCGGTGCTTTAAGGTCACGTTCAGAAAACCCAAAGAGCCGTCCTTATCGACGCCGTAAACTTCTACATCTCCGATTCCGCCGGAACCGAATTCCTTCAGAAACTGCAAATATTCCTGCGGGAGCTTTATTCCGAGTACGTTCTCGGCTTCAACGATTTGTTCGGCCGAAATCGAAGAGTAAGAGATTTGCCCCTCTTCTTCATACTTCTCAATCAAATATCTGATGGATTCCGTCATGAACTACCCCTCATACATCTTTTCAGCCTTCTTCACGACCGGCCCCGCTCTGCTCACTTACGATATCTTAACACAATCATCAGATAAATCGTGCTATCCTATATAAAACATCGCACTGTTGTGATGGGTTGAATTTAATAAAATCTAATGCGGAGTTATGAGATGGAAACAAGGGTTAAGGTTCATAGAATTTTTACATGGATAACACTTGTTGTTGCTATTGCAACGCAAGCGTGCGGTTGGTATCTTACGATGGCAATCGGTGCCAAGGGTGATTATGGGTTTATAGGAAAATTTATTCCCGGAACATTTTTTGTAATCGCTGCAATAGCGACCGTGGTTGCGATTGTTTTCGCGATTTTAATCTGCAAGAAAAACGTTCCGAATAAAGGATTGATGACAGGAGTAACGGTGTTCTCGACCGTTGCGGCAGTGGTTTCGTTTATCGGTGCGGATATAGGATATCTTTTGGTCGGGAAACTCCCGGCAATAGCTCTTCTTGCGCTCTGTTGCCTTGCGTTTGGAATCATAAACCTGATTCTCTCAATCAAAGCAATCAACGAAGTGAAAAAATCCGGCGTTAAATCATAAGGAAGAAATAGTAAAGTGAGGAAGAATTGAAATGGCTTCAGGCGGACATCATGGCGGCAGTTTTCATACCGGCGGACACCACAGCGGCGGTGGATCTTACGGCGGCGGTAGTTTCGGCGGCGGTAGTTTCGGCGGCGGTGGTTCTTACGGCGGCGGTGGTTCCGGCGTCGATTATTCTCTGGGTTATGTACTTTTAATAGGAACGTATATGTTTATAGTCAGTTTCTATGAATCCGGAATTCTTCAGGCTTTAGGTAATATATTTTCACTGGACCTTATTAAACTTAGTGTTCTTATTGTAGGTTTCATTCTTCTCATTAAGGGACGTTCCATCGGAGTTGACTTAGTAGAGTTGACCATGAATCCGATAACACGCCAAATACATCTTAACGCCAGCGTTTTAACAAACGGTTTCGTAAAGTATGCTCGTATTGGAGATGAGAATACTTGGGTCGGAAAATATTACACCATTTTCAGGATAAGCTTTAGAGAAAAGAAATACGGCGAAAGTAATCAGCAAGCAGTGTTTGATATGGTCCAAAGAACCCCGCGCATTGTTTGGATCGATCAACGTGTCTGGATAATCGGATATGTTGCAGAACTCATTATTAATCCTTTGTTCTATCATTTGGTAATACCTGTTTTCGAAAACATGCTGATGGATGATGTTGCATTTCGCGTGATAGACGAAGTTGTTTACTATTTACCGGCAGCTATATGGCTGGCATGCGGCATAATATGTTTTGCAACCGCCAAGTCCAAACGCGAGTTAATGTATCAGTGTGTTTCCCGACAGGCGAAGTATATTGTAAATCAAGAAGAACTTGCCCAAAAGCAGGAGCGCATCAACGAAAGACTCAAGAAGAAAAAATACCACAGCATATGTCCGAACTGCGGTGCTGCAAACACGGAATCACTTTATTTCTGCAGCGGGTGCGGCTCCTGTTTGGAGATTGAACCATCTGAAATCAAAACTTCCGACATTGATACTTCCGATAACAATAAAAAAGTTACGGAAGAAACCAAAAAGAATAGAAAAACTAACCAAAGAAGTGAATTATATGGACAAAGAAGCACGATTATATGTGCGAAGTGCGGTATGCACAACACCGGAGCTCTTAAAAACTGTACAAGTTGCGGTTCCGTATTGGAGGATATATCTTCCGACAAAAGCGTCTGCTTCTGATAAGAAAGGCTGATTATTATGAGTAAATTTTTTAAGTATTCTCTTCCAATCGGAATAGCAGGCATCGTGCTTAGTCTGATTTTATTTATTACAAACTCCTTTTATGAGCTGGTGATTCCGGTTTTCGAGAAAACTATGGACGACGGATCCCTATTTACTTTCATAGATAATTTGATTTTCTATACACCGCTTATCCTGGTCGGTCTTTTTGCCGCATACATAGTTGCGGGCATTATTTATACCAAGAAGACTGTACAATCAGAAGAATACAAAATTACGGTAAAAAGCATCGCCAAAAACGTGAAAGCGCAAAAAGAACTTGACGAGAAGGCCGAGTATTTAACGCACAGTTACTACAGAAACTGTCCGAGCTGCGGTTCAGTCCGAGCCGACGGCCAGAAAGTTTGCGCCTTCTGCGGTACATCACTGATCAAAGAGTAAGATGCTTTCTTTCACTCATTCACTGCCGTCCTCACGACTTGCCCTTCTCTATCACGCCCATAATGCGGTTACCGCAAAACTTACAAACGTAATCTTCATCCACAGCACCCGTAATCGGCGCGGCACAGGAAGGACATGTGTCTTTAACGATTTTCTTAGCCAAAGCCACTTTTAGTTTATCTTCATGCATTTCCAAAGTACAGTGCTCCAGATAACCCATGCGAATCGAGTTTCTTACCCTGCGAAGTCCTTTACGTCTTGAATCGGCCGGAATCTTCTCACTCGGGACAAAGGGCGTTTTCGCTCTTGCAAAAAACGAAGCAAAACTTTCCGTGGCATTAATCAGAATCACACGGCGAATGCGTCGAAAAGCAAGAATATATAAGCATGCACCGATGATACTTCCGAAAAGGATATTATCCGCGATATCCCTCTTAATCAGTTCGTAAGAACTAAGATAACTTTCGGGATCAAGCAGCACCTCCTTAAGGTACTCTTGGTTATTATACTTGCCCGCCATATCGATAACATAGAAAGTCAGAATAAGAGCCACAATCAAAGAAAGTGCCATCAACAGCACGAAAACGACACGCTTAGCCGAATTGTTCTTATTCTTATAGTAAGAAGCCTTGTTAGTACCGTTATTCATCTCATGTGAAATACTGTAGAATCGGTTACCCGCTAATACTTTGGCATGTAAATCCGAGCTTCCGCAGTAGCTGCACGCACCTGTGAAATATACACGCTTATCTATAGGTGCGCCGCAGTTTTTACACCCGCTCAAAGTATCAAATGTTGAATTACATTGAACAGGTATCCTTCAATGATTATTCGACTCGGCTTACGCCTGCCTTATTACAACAGTGAAGGTCATCGTTTTTAAGCTGTCCGCCGAGCATTCAGGCGAAGTATCGACAAAAATGTCGCCGTCCATCATGCGCATCAGCTTGCGGCAGATATAAAGACCCAGGCCGTTGCCCTTCTTGCCATTCGAATTGCTGCCTCTGTAGAAGGAATCGAACAGGTGCAACGTTTCCTCAGAAGGCGGCGGATTTCCGGAGTTTGTGACGGAAACAAGGCGGCAGTCATCTTCTTCGCCGAAAGTGATTTTGATGAACTCGCCGTCGCCGTATTTAATCGCGTTTTCGATGACGTTTTGGAAAACCTCCACGGTGCGCTCCATGTCGCCGCGGCAAAGGCAGTTCTCGTATTCCCCAATCTCGAAAACGGTATGCAGGCTCTTAAGCTTATCGCTATAATAAACCGCAATCTTCTGCATGAGCTCGGAGAAATAGTACTCGCCGTTATTCACCGACAAATTCAAAAAGTCGTCGTTCGCGGTATTCATAATCTGAGCTATATAGCCCTCGATTTCGACGGCATTGTTTTGGATACCGTCGTAAGCTTTCTGCTTTTTATCCTCCGAATCGTACAGGCCCTCGGATAAAGCCTTGGAATAAAGCTTAACGGAAGAAAGCGGGGTCTTGATATCGTGTGCAAGGCTTAAAATCAGGGTTTTCTTGTCCTTCTGGAACTTAAGCTCGGACTCCTTGCTCTGCTCCAGGTTTTCGCGCAAGAGATTCATGCCCCAAAGATAACTTCCGAAAAACTTATTCTTATTCTCGTTCACCGGCACCGTAAGATTTCCTTTCGAAAGCTCGAGCGGAAGCTCTCTGAACCTGTTAAAAGGTCCGACTATGTTGTGCCCGATATATAACATCAGAAACACGCTGAGTAAAAGCACAACGCCGAAGGAAACTATGCAAATTATCGTCGTTTGCAGATTGGCGTTAACCTCGTATTCGATTCGGTAAAGAGTGCCTCCGATTTCATAAACCTCGTACTGATATTTCGAGTTGTCCGAAGGATCAAACACTCTTACACCCTTAATGACTTTAAATTGTGAGAAGTCCAACTTCTCCAAGTCGACTTTTCCGTCCGCATTCCCGGAATCGGAATAACCCTCGGAATATGCCTCGGAATATGCCTCGAAAATCATGTCCGCTGCTCTTTTTATCTGCACCTTGTACGCATGCTTCGGACCGCCTCCGATTACGCCGCTTATAACCAAAACGGCAATGACGGCAACCAGAAGCTCCGCAAGTATTATGAGAATGCATTTACGACGGTAATTATTCAAAGCGGTAGCCTACTCCCCAAACAGTTTTTATGTGAACAGGATTTTTGGTATCCTGCTCGATTTTTTCCCTCAGCCACTTTATGTGGACGGTCAAAGTCTGCGGCTCAGAATCAGAATCCGAACCCCAGACCGTGTTAAATAAATATTCCTTCTTTAATGTCACACCCTTATTCTCAAGAAGCAGGCATAAAAGCTCCGTTTCTTTTGCCGTGAGCTCGAACTTACGGCCGTTCGCGTTAAGCGTCAGCAGGTCACGGTTTACTTCTATTTCTCCGTCCTTTATTACCTCGCCTGCTATGCGGCGCTTAAAAATGCCCTTTATCTTGGCAAGCAGAATATCAATATCTATCGGCTTCTCGATAAAATCGTCCGCGCCCATCACGAGACTGTTGAGCTTGCTTTCGCGATCGCTTTTCGCACTGATGAAAATAATCGGAGTATTTGCCTTTGCCCTGATCTTTGAACAAACCGCAAACCCGTCAATGCCGGGCAGCATCAAATCCAGGAGAACTACCTTGGCACCGTATTTCTCGAACAACTCGAGAGCCTTCTCGCCGGAATCCGCTACCGACACGGCATATCCGTCGCGTCTTAAAAAATCTGCCAGCAAACCGCTTATTTCCTTATTGTCTTCAACGATCAGAATGTCCGTCATAACAAGCTCTCCGAAATCTCCTTTATTCCATTAGATTAGCACTTGCCGCCGCATCTTTCAAAAAGCACTTACCAGCCCTGCTCGTTAAGCCAGTTGTTAAGATCCCTCTCGCGCTTCAAAAGTTCCTTCTCCGAACCGTCGAAAACGCCGAGCTTAAACTCGCCTTTTATGTTCCCGTCGTCGATGTAAAGCACGCGCGTACACTGTGAAGCAACCTTGGCGTCGTGAGTAACCATCATAACGGTCGTGCCCTGTCTGTTAAGCTTTACGAGCTCCGCCATAACCTCGTCGGAAGAAGAACGGTTCAAAGCGCCTGTCGGCTCATCAGCGAAAACAACCTCCGGATTATTAATCATACTTCTGCAGATACAAGCCCTCTGAAGCTGACCGCCTGACACCTCGTTAATATCGTTGTCGGCTACGTCCTCGATGCCCAAGAGCTTCATAAGCTTAAGGCCTCGTCGCTCAATATCCTTGCGGTTTTCGCCCGAGTTTTTATTCTCGACCGCAGGAAGAATGATGTTATCCAGAACCGACAGATTCTTCATCATGTACATCTGCTGGAAAATAAATCCCATCTTCTTAAGACGAAGTGAAGCCAAATCCTGAGATTTCATTTTGGAGATATCTTCCCCATCAAAAAATATCCTTCCGCTCGTAGCTTCGTCCATTCCCGATACGGTATACAAAAGCGTTGATTTACCTGATCCCGAAGGTCCCATAACGGCTACCATCTCACCTTGTTCAACAGCGAAGTTAACGTTCTTGAGAACGTTGTTCTGGCGCTTGTTTACTACGTATGTTTTACACAAATCTTTAACTTCCAATATTTTAGTCATATTAATTTCTCCTTATTACTCGATGCTTGCCGTGTCTGCTGCCTTAATTGTTTTTGAATAAAGTGCCGTAATGAATGCGAAAAGAATCGTTGAGAGGACGGCAATTACCGGAATTATCGCACAAACTTTCAGATAATCGATTTTATACACGATGCTTTCTCCGCCCATAATTCCGAAAATCGGATTCAGAAGAAGAACCGTAGCAGGTTTGTTCAGGATAAGCGCCAAAGAAGCTGAGATCACGGATATAATACCGAATCTGATTACATGCCACGATACGATTCTTCCATCCTTAAATCCTATTGCTTTAAGAAGTGCAATCTGTGATTTCTCATCCGATATAAACGATCTCTCCATAAGGATAACCGCAAGTAATATTACGACAACCGTAACACCCATAAGTCCGTATTCAACACCGGCAAGAATACCGGCACAACCGGTTATATTCTCTGCAAGTTCTCCTGCAGTATATACTTCACCGTCCGGATATAACTCCTTCTGTTTCTCAAGACGCTGCGCTTTTACTTCTTCGGAAGGATTGTCCGTATATATTACATCTACAGAACCGACAAACTTATAAATAATATTCTCACCAAAGTCAAAATCTTCATGTACAAGAATTGAATTACTGAACGAATTCATATCATCCGTCAATCCTGTAATAATACAATCCGCCTTACCGTTTGCCGTCTCGATTGTCAACGTATCGCCTATACCGACATCAAAAGAGTCGGCGATAACACCTGTAATTGCTATCTCGTCAGCCTTTGTCGGAGCAGTTCCCTCGTAGCAGGAATATTCAGAAGCTGAAATGCCTATCGGCCTTTTTGCCATACACGACTTTGTGGAGTCTTCGTATGAGATTATGATATCGACATTTGCAAAAGAATGACAAAAACACGAAATTCCGTTCTCGTTTAATTCATCTTCGATGTCCTTAATCACATCCTCTGTCGCCTCCAAGGAACCGTCTATAAACAAGGCATTCGCTTCTTCACCGGAAAGCTCAATGTAAGAATCCGATTTAACAAAACCACATGTGATTACAAGATCGTCACTTCTTAATGTTTTTACTGCGTCAGCAAGTATCATGGTAAGCAATATGCATAGCGTAAAAATAACGACCACGTTGATATATTTTCGAGGTGAGCTGAGCAAATCATTAGCAGCCATAAAAACCGAAGTTTTGCTTCTTCCTTTGCTTAACTTCAAAACACTTTTCTGCTTATATCTCTCGCCGGTCTGTCCGTTTCTGATTGCATCTATAGGAGAACTCTTCTTAACGATTCCGGTGAATCTGTAGGCAAACAAAAGAATCAGCACAAATACAATAACTGCACCCGCTATGTTAAGCACAGGTCCTACAAAGTTGCCGGTAACCATATGAGAATTTAGAAGACTGTTCATAAGAGACTGGAACGGGAAACTTAAAGCCAATCCTATAACAGATCCGATAAGACCGAGGAAAATATATTTGGTGGTAAATATGCTTCTGATTCTGCGATTTCCTATTCCGATAGCTTTCATTACACCGATTTCCCTGTACTCCTCCTGTACCGAGAAAGCAATCGAGAATCTCAATATAAGGAAGGAGACTACCATGAGAATGATTCCTGCGAGAAGGAAAATCCCCGAGATAATCATAGGAATCATATAAAACATTGTAAGCTTCGATCTTTCCAGCTTATCCTGTATTTGACTGAAGTCCTTAATATAATCCTCCAATGCTTTCACATTATCGGTATCGACATAAATCATAGAGAATGAGTACACTTCAGTGCCGTTTGTATCTTCAAGCATAAACTCAAAATCGTTGTTACTTACCAAAACTCTTCCCGAACCCATACCTGAACCGAAAATAGCATCCTTAAATCCGCCTGCAACCACAAATTCTTTGCTCTTGTCGCCGTATTTGACGGTAATCTTATCTCCGATTCTTGGAGCACCGGAAGAAAGTTGAGCTTCAGTAAAATAAATCTCACCATCCTTAATCGTATCTTTTGTAAGCACGTTATCGTTGCCGTCAAAGAACTTAAAGCTGTCCGCTGTCGGCGTTTCCATAATCTGTGCATTTTCGAGCGAGAAGTCTTTATTGTCTGACTCAAAATTATCGCTGCTTAAAAATAAAGACAGATTCTCTCTGTATCCCTTAACATCACTGCTGTTCTTCAAATAGCCCCTCAGCCTGTCGGTTTCTTCCTCATCTCCGATCAGGACTATGTAGTCGCCTGTCTCGGAGATATCGGCAAAGTAATCGACTCCCGACAATATCGAGAAAAAATTACTGATGGCGCTGGCCGTAAACATGGCCGCAATAATAACAAACACCAGTAAGATAGTGTTCATCACTTTTTTTCTCTTAATATCTCTTGCGAAAATATGTAAAAACATTATTTCCTCCCTATCCTTCAAGTCAGTATAACAAATATCTTATGGGCATAACGTGCACAATTTTGCCCTTACTGACCGCAGTATAGCGGAGGAATTATTAAATAATCATTAAACGCCGGTACTCTATTCACTCCGACACGTCGGAAGAATATTATATCAGGTTCAAGCTTTAGGCATTTCTTGTATTTCAGCCTTAAGCATTTCGGACTAACAGCTTGTGTACTCTTTTTAACCCACCACTCCCGTTATACTTACCTCAACAGTAATCAGACAGGAATAACAGCGTAAGACCTAAAAAAACGGTCCTCGACAGCGAATCGCTATCGGTTTACTAACGTTAACACTATTTAATTACGGATACTTCACTGATTCGAAACACACTTCATGTGTATATAATAAGCTCCGTATCAGCAATATCTGCATTGTGTTACTCCTGTCTGATAAGGAGGTAACCATGGAAACGACAACGACCGAATTGAAGCAACTGTGCGATACATTGGGTTTCAGCAAGCGCGCCTTGTACTGTGCAAGCAACAGCATTTATAAGAGATATCATTCGGTCAGTATTCCAAAAGCGAACGGTGACAGCAGAGAGCTTACTGTCCCGGATAAATTCATGAAATCCATCCAGAGAAGCATCGTTGATAACATCCTTCGAAAAGTACCAACTTCGCCGTACGCCATTGCCTACAAAAAAGGTTTCTGCATCAAGGATAATGCTGCACCTCATGTAGGTCATCACAAAATCTTAAAAATGGACATCCACCACTTTTTCGATGGAATTACTTTCGGACAAGTCATGAACAAAGTTTTCTCATTAAATGACTACTCGAGAGATATCAGTGTTTTACTTACACTCCTATGCACATTTGAAGAGCGTCTTCCTCAGGGCGCACCCACATCCCCGTATATTTCTAACATAATCATGCGAGACTTCGATTATGAGCTTGGCGCTTGGTGCGAAAAACGTGATATAACATACACAAGATACTGTGATGACATGACTTTCTCGGGAGATTTCGATCATCTTGAAGTCATATTCTATGTTCGCAGAAAACTGCTCAAAATGGGCTTTTATATCAATGCGAAAAAGACCGCAATAATCTATGACGGTCAGCGTAAAGAAGTTACGGGTATCGTCGTCAACGAGAAAATTTCAATCACCAAAAAGTACAAGCGCAGTATTCGTCAGGAAATGTACTATTGCCGGAAGTTTGGAGTAGAAAGACATCTGATGAACACCAACAGTAATTTGTCCGCCGATGAGTACATTCGAAAACTGGCAGGAAAAATCAACTACGTTCTTTCAATTGAAACGGATAACGAAGAGTTCATCAGATACCGCCATGAAATTCCGTATTTCAGCAGAAAGGGCGAGCAGATTTCAATCTTTGAACTTGTTTGACAAAAGAATTAAAATTCCCAAACTTGTGGATTGGTATTTCACCACTGTGGAAGGTGCTGTCACGGATTATCTTTTAGTACATTAATAATTGCTAATTCTTCTAATGACAACTCCAAAGTGCCATTTTGGCACTTTGAATCGTTAGAAGTGGCACTTTGGATTGCACTTTCAGACTTATAATCAACATGCATATATCTATTTTTTAGCTCATGATTAGAATTCATCAGGAGATTCTCAAAGAATAATTCCAGAAACTCAGTTGTAGCATGAACATCATTTTGTAGATCATTATAGTTTGCTCGAACCAACGCATTTCTGAAATACCAAGAGTTCTTAGCGAAAGTTTCATTACTTACGTTAAATAAAAAGAGGGCTTAAGACCATCAACATCCTGAAGTCCGATGGCAGCTTTCCAAGCATTACTCTTATCAACACGATCAGGCTCACCTTGACAAAGGTATTCATCTAATTCTGTTTCCCAATTATCCATAAGTTCCTCATATAGTATTATTGATTTTAGTATACCATTAATGCCAAACATCTTAGTAAATATAGTGGCAATTAGTGCAACATGTATGGACATACTTTCATTTTTGTATTATCAGAATAGCATTTCGGTGGAGCAACGTATTTCTGAGGATTTATCTCCATGGCATCAAACAGTTCGATGACGTCCTTCTTCTTTATGAAGTAGCATCCGGTTTTCTTATTGGTATGCCTTGATGGCAGTATCTTGCTCTCGAGGAGATAACTTATCAAAGTTAAAAACCGGTATATTCTAAGTATTCTATGGCATCAGTATCGTTTAATGAAATTTCTAATTCACCAACACCATCAATGACCACGTTAATCACATTACTATTTGAATCATAATAACTATGCAGACTTCCTTCTGTAGGGAACAAATCTACTGAATTCATTCCATAATAATTCAGCAAATATTCCTGGCGCACATAGCCATATTCGATAACTCCATTATTATTTCTATAAACATAACATCTCTCTGCGCCATCTGCACCATACTGACAATTACAAATCAATTCATTGTTACCATCATCTTCAATATCAACAGCGTACATCTCTGGTCCGTCAGATTGGATATGACTAAATCCAAACCACTCACCGAGTGCTATATGTTCTTCGGTTGAATATACAGTTATTCCATAGTGAACACCTGAAGTATTCTCCGTCAATTCATATTCCCAAGCTGTAAATCCTAATAGATTTGTTATACTCTGTTCAGAATCAGTCGTACCCAAAACAACATCTATGCTTGAAGTTGATTCACTCATACTACTTGCTACGGTTGACTCAGCTGAATTATAAATGACCGTTATAGAGAACACTTCAGAGAAGGAAGCCGGAAATAATTCCTGAATAACTCCATTATGTTCAATCTCAACTACATCTCCTACAACAGGTTTTTGTGAGACCGACATATTAGCCAATGAAACTTTAAAGCAATCACTTGATGACAATTCCCATGAACCTTCAAACGGAGTAACCAACATATACTCATCATTCGTTTCTGTTACAGTTGCTCTCATAACAAATCTGTCATTTCTATCTACACCACCAACAGTGGCAATACCAGATTCATCTGATAAAGTTTCTATATCAGTTTTTGGGTTAGTAATAAAACATACACCAACAACAATACTGGCGATTATTGCCATAACGACTATCCAGAATGCCGGCTTTTTATAATTCATAATACTTCTGATTCTACTTTTAACTCCTGTCTCTCCAAACGCAACCGGGCAAGCTGTAATAAGCTTATGTTTCACACTACAATTGAGAAGTGCAATAGAATATGCTTTTCTGGAATCAACATCAAGTTCAGATATTACTTTCTCATCACAGGCTGCTTCAATATCTCTGCAAAGGATGATATAGGCAATCCAAATAACAGGATTAAACCAATAAACAGACAGTATAAAAAAACTAAGCGGCTTCCATAGAAAGTCTTTTCTTCTAATGTGTGCTTTCTCATGCGATATAACATATTCCATATCAGAACCCTTCAATGAATATGGAATATAGATTGTTGGCTTAAATACTCCCAGTACAAAAGGCGAATCTATAGTGTCACTTTGCTTTATACCCTTCGCATAAAGTGTTGATGTTCTAAGTTTATTGCGTAAAACAGCGTAACTTATTACTGAATACAAAATCATGATGATAAGTCCAGCAAGCCAAATACAGCCTAATGCAAATAGCAAAATGC
>JAZLML010000026.1:0-20890 GCA_045598625.1 Saccharofermentans sp. | reverse complement strand
ACGTTTCTGCTGTTCTTCCTTAAGGCTATGGTAAACGAACGAATGCTTCGATGAAATCGAACGATAATATAGAACGTATCGTTCGAAATACAACAAGGATTGAATTGCTTTTTCAAAATCCGATTTTGAAGATGTAATTGCTTTTACCGAAACCGATTAACTGATTGTTTTTAATTTCGTATTTCTCTTTAGGTTTTATGCTTCTGTTCTCGATATATGTACTTTGTTTTCCGGATAAATCCGTTATCCAGTAACTGTTATCAATTCTTTCAATCTTTGCCTGAATCGGCGAAAGGTTATCGTCTTCGATAAAAATGTCGCACAGGAATCTGTCGGAGCCTATGGTTACTACATCCGAGTAGATACCGATTTTGGATTTTTCCTTTACATTCGGATCGGTGTTTTCAAGTGCTGCATAGTAGAACAGATTGCTGTCTTTCTCGTCAGAATATACTTCGTACTCATTATCCGCGAAAAGGACATTCTTGCGTTCTCGTTTGGACACATCAATTTGTGTAAAGTTTTCGATGGCTTTATTAGATTTATTTCCCTTGAAGACTTTATAAAGCTTGTAGGCCGAGAAAAAGAAGAACGGTATTGAGAAAATAGTTCCCACGATCTTCAACATAATCAGTGAGGCAAAAGCCGCGACTAAAGGTACGAGGAGTTTTCTGTCTGCTTTTGTCGTTTCTTTTGTCTCTTTGCTTATGGCTAAGTCTTGGCACAAATCCGAGAGAACTTCTTCGTTATTTTCTTTTACGGCGTATAAAAGTGCGGATTTCTCGTCTTCTCTTAGTACATTATCGAAAAACTTCAATGACAGAAATTGTTCGATACCTTTAACGTTGGTACTGTCAAGAGACATCAAAACGCCTTCTTCCTTAACAGGTTTATAGCAGACATAGATTCTTTTATATTTGCTGTCTGTGAAAATATAACGGTTATCCCAAACAAGATTGGATAACGGAAGTAAGATATCGTTCATTTTTAGCATTGCGAGGAAAAGACCGGACAAAGCGTTTCTGATGCTGTTAATTGTTTCCGTGTTATCTGCTGAAGGAGGCGGACATTCGGATATTGAGACCAATTCCGAAAATTCGAAAGAGATTTCTGTTTTCCTTTCATACTGTTCTATGTTAATCGGTAAAAGATTAGATATTACACCGCTTCCTATTATTTCATCGGCATAAGTAAAAATATCGGTGTCTTTATCTAAGGTTTCCGAAACAAAACGCCCGTAGGGTCCTTTCCTGATTCTCATTTATTTAATATCTCCTGAGTATTGGTTGTCAGAATGATCCGATAATGCGACTTTCATCGAAACAATATGACATAACTTTCTGTGCATAATTTGTCAGAGCCTCTCTGAATATGAGAGCTAAACTTACCAGAACCGCGATAATGATGACTATCTCCACAGTTCCCATACCTTTCTTTGATTTAAGCTTTTTCATTTTTACCTCCTGTCTTATATGCCGAGTGAAATAATAGCCGGTGTTGTTGCCACAAGAAGAACACATATGAAATCCAAAGTCATCGGAAGCAAAAGCCCCAATCCTTCGCGTTCTTGTTTCTTTCTTGCGGCATTTCTGCAAAGACTCCAGCAGGCAGATGCCTGAAGAGAAAGAAGATTTAAAACTTCATTGGTTCCCAGTCGTCCGTATCTTGCTGCAAGAAGTAATGCAGCCTGGGCTTCCGGAACCTTTATTCTGAGTGAGAGTTTTTCTATGGCATCGGATGCCGATACTCCGCTTAGTATCATAGCCCTAAGATTTTTAATCTCAGATGAAAGACTTTTGTTATTCGGGAAAGCATCCGAACAGATTTCTATTGCTCGCGGCAGTAGTATTCCGGCTTCCAAAAGTGTGGTTAAGAGGCATAGGAAGAGTGGAATATCCCGCATCAATTCTTCACGTCTTACGTCTGCCGATTGTTTGACGTCAAAATATCCGAAGTAAACGATTGCCGCGGAAAGAATCGGTCCTATCAGAAGACTCTTGCCTGTCAAAGTCAGAACAATCTCGGAAAGCACAAATATTATGATAGAGGTGGTTAATTGCTTTCTTAAGTATCGTTCATATTCTTCTTTAGGATTTAAGGATATCTCGCTGAACAGTTCAAATCTTGCAGAGATGAAGTTTTGCGGAAAGAATCGTTTTACGATTTCCGTTATTTTGTAGTCGGAGATACTGTCTCGTTTCTTTTCTTCCTTAACTGTTTTTTGCTTTCCCGAATGCGTCATATATTTAAAAAGAAGTGCGGAAGAAAGAATACAAAGTGCGAAGGCTACCGCAAGGATTATTGCACCGGCTTTTGTGCTTCGTGCGGTTGAAAGATATGAATTACTCATTTTATCCAATGCAAAAGTAATCGCAAACGGCATTATGCAAAGAACTACCGCTTCGGCATTTTTTCCTGAATTTTGTGCTTCGATTTCATCTTGAACCGCACTTAATTCCGAAAGCATCTGACAACTGCTGCGAAGAATTTTAAGTGCGTTGTTACCGATTTTTCCGGATATTCCCAGTGCATGAAAAACAGGCACGGTTTCCGGATAATCAATATCTGCGGCAAACCCGTCTAATGTTACTTCCAAATCTCTGTGCAGGTTTATGTTTTGTTCGAGCTTAATTAACGGTTTTATAAGAATACTTTTCTTTCCGAAAGTGTGCTCGATAATGGGTCTTGTAAGCATTAATGATTTCTCGATGGAATAGCCGCTGCTGACACTGCTGCATAGTGTTTGAAGCATGACAAGAAGTTGAGTTCTCAGATGCGAATATCTGGTGGAATACATTTTCAATGTCAGAGCATTCCATGGAAAGAAACCTAATACTAATGACAGTATAAGTCTTACGGTTATAAGATTAATGAACATTGAAGACAGAAGATAAATAGCAGCACATATAAACGGATAGAGCCACAGCATTTTCATTTTGTAGGTTCTTACAAGAGTGTCTTCAGTTTTTAAAACCCGAGTATTTTTCAAGATCGTCTTCGGTACAAATCCTTTCAAGTAAGTTACCTCCCTTGTTTTCGTAAAGCTTATGAAGATTAAACTCCGCATTTTTTGAAGGTAATACTGCAGATATTTCGTCTATATATCTTTTACCTTCGTTATTTCTTGTAATGTGCAAAATCAAGTCAAGTCCCATGTTTATTTGTGCTACGACGGCGCCATACGGCAGAGCGGAACCAGCTATTACCATTCCGGTAAGTCTTTCAAGCATCTCAAGACACGAGTTCGCATGACCTGTACACATGGACCCCGGATGACCGGTATTTAATGCGTGCATCATATCGGCACTTTCGCTTCCTCGAACTTCTCCTACGATGATTCTGTCGGGGCGCATTCGAAGAGCAGCTCTTATGAGAGAACCGATTGTTATTTCACCGTTGCCGTCAGGTCCCGCAAGCCTGCCCTCCAAACGTACCCAGTTGTCTATTCCGAGAAGATTAAGTTCAGCTGAATCTTCTATGGTTACTACACGCTCATCACGGGGGATAAATGATGAAAGCGTATTCAGAAATGTTGTTTTTCCGCTTCCGGTACCGCCGCAAAGGAATATTGTTTTTCTGTTTTTTACGCACTCGCAAAGAAATCTGGATGCTTCTTCGCTTATGAAACCCTGCTTAATCAAAGATACGATGTCGTGTCTTATGCCGGTAAATTTACGAATGGTGATGATAGGTCCGTCAGGGGCAATCGGCGGAAGCACGGCATTCGCTCTTGAACCGTCGGGAAGTCTTAAATCCGATATAGGATTGGCTTCGTTTAAGGGTCTGTTTGAATTCGCGAAAAAACACGAGATAATCGTTTGAAGGGAAGAAGCGTCTTTGAAATGAATGTCCGATTTATAAAGCCTTCCGTTTTTCTCGTAGAAAATCTTATTGGGGCCGTTTACCATAATCTCGGTTACCGAAGGGTCTTGCATCATAGGTTCTATTACGTCAAGGCGCCTTAAGCTGTTAAATACATTTATGGCAAGTTCTCTTTTCTCGCTTAGTGATAATTGGAAGTTTCCGAGATCTTCGCTTATTACGTCCGCTATTATTTCTTTAAGTTTCTCGTCGTCCGGTTCACTTTCCTGTTTAAGTGAGGCAAGGACATATCTGGAGATTTTCTCTTTTATTTCATCCAAATCATATCTTGATTGTTTCGAGTTGTCGTTCTGTCTGATATTTGTCTGAATCATATACCGTTACCTTGCAATCTGTAGGAATGTTTTTTGTAAGTTCCGCTATTTCTGTTTTGAATCCCAAGTCAGTCTCGTACATTCGTTTGGGAAGAAGAATGTGAATGACATCGCAGCAGGAAGCAAGTTTAATCAGTTCTCTGAATCTGAAACCTTCGGCAACTATTAATCCCGTAAATCTGTCGCTGTCTTCGTTAACCAGAGTGCTCAAGGCGTTAATTAATGTAATAAGGGTGTCTGTTCCGTAATCAAATATATCATCGCTTCTCTGTGGTTTGCCCGGAGTAAAAAATCCGTTGCTGTCAGGATTTACGAAGGAAAGAATGTCTTCGGAACATATATGCTTTGACTTAGCTTTATCGAGAAGTTGAGTAAGACTTCCGACAGAGGAATAACTTCCCGAATAGTTAGTCGGCATTCTGATTCCGGACATCAAATCCAAACGAATGCACATATTATCTGAGTCACGAAGGAAAGATAGTTCTTCATCTATGAATCGTTCGCGTTCGTCTATGTGTGAAAACGGAATGAGGATATGTACACCGCCGTGTTCGGTTCTTCCTGTGTTCTCTGCGCAGGTTGTTTTTTGTCTGACTGATGTCTTAGTTTGTGCGATTCGCATTGCGAGTTCTTTGCAGTCTATCAGTGTGCAGTTGTCTTCTTCCGAATAAAGAGGCAGATAGAAAACATTGATGCCCTCGATGTCTTCGATAGATACATCGTATTCGTTATATTGATGATCGTCGAATAATACGAACAACGTATCGGAAAATTGATTTATGTTGTTCAAATAGTTTTTGTCTCCGTCGCGCATAATATAACAGTCGGGCAGATACAAAGACAGACGAAATCTTAAAAGTCCGTACAGAAAGTCATCATCTTCATAGATAATAACTGCGTGATTCATTTGGGATTCCTCCTTTGCTGTTTTGTGTTTTGTGTTGTTTTTATCTTAGACGCTTTCGAAAAAGACAGAGGTGACAAATAGGTGCAATAAGGTGTTATCAGAGTGCAATTTCCCAAATTTGGGAATATAGTTAACAAAGTGAGGCAAAATGCTTGGTAGTCGGTGTAATGATTGACAAATTTAGTTTTCGAGTGTTAAAATCCACGGGATTAAATCAGTTCACTACTTATCAAGAGAGGCGGAGGGAATCGGCCCTATGAAGCCCGGCAACCGGCAGAAATGTATCGGTGCCAAATCCGACAGGGATACCTGAGAGATGAGAGGCATATATATTGTTTGTAAGCCTTCCTTCTTTGGGGGGCTGTTTTTATCACAAGAATTTATTTGTGAGGTGTTTTTATGAGAAACAAAAGCGGTAAATGGTTATTTACTTCAGAGTCCGTAACGGAAGGTCATCCGGATAAGGTTTGCGACCAGATTTCCGACGGCGTATTGGATGCAATACTTGCTCAGGACAATATGGCAAGAGTTGCTTGTGAGACATGCTGTACCACAGGTATGGTTATGGTAATGGGTGAGATTACTACCGATGCATATGTTGATATTCCTTCGGTTGTAAGAAACACGTTGAAGAACATCGGTTATGACGGAAGTGATGCAGGATTTGATTACAACACATGTTCCGTTCTTACAACTATTGATGAGCAGTCACCTGATATTGCCATGGGTGTTAATAATTCTCTCGAGTCACGAAACAGCGGCAGCGATGTTTTCGATACCGGTGCAGGAGATCAGGGTATGATGTTCGGTTATGCCAATGACGATACTCCGGAACTTATGCCGCTTCCGATTTCGCTCGCACAAAAGCTTACGGCAAAACTTGCTTTTGTTCGTAAGTCCGGCGTGGTTGATTTCCTTCGTCCTGACGGAAAGAGCCAGGTTACGGTTGAGTACGACGGTAATAAAGTTAAGAGAATCGATGCGGTTGTTATTTCGACACAGCATACGGCTTCAGTAGATCACGACACTCTCGAAAAGTTTGTAAAGGAAAACGTTATTGCTCCGGTTGTTCCGTCTGAACTTATGGATGAGAACACGAAGATTTACGTAAATCCTACGGGACGTTTTGTAGTAGGCGGTCCTCAGGGTGACTCAGGTCTTACCGGTCGTAAAATCATTGTTGATACATACGGCGGTTTCGGTCGTCACGGCGGCGGAGCTTTCTCGGGAAAAGATCCTACGAAGGTTGACCGTTCGGCAGCATATATGGCCAGATACGTTGCTAAGAATATCGTAGCAGCAGGCCTTGCAAGCGAGTGCGAAGTACAGTTCGCATACGCTATCGGTGTTGCTCAGCCGGTATCCGTAATGGTTGATACATTCGGAACGGGTAAGATTCCGGATGAGAAGATTACGGAACTTGTAAGAAAGAATACAGACCTTCGTCCTGCAGCAATCATTGAGAAGTTGGGACTTCGTCGTCCGATTTATCAGCAGACTGCCGCATACGGCCACTTCGGCAGAACGGATATCAGTCTTCCGTGGGAAGAAACAGATCTTGCTCAGGTTCTTAAGGCTGAAGCAGGTATTTGATTTTGGCTTTTTGTCTGTCGGGCAGTTATTTATTTTAATTCACGTAAGAGGCTGTCTCAGAATATACATGAGATTTCTTCTAACAGTCCCCGACGATACTTAGCTTGCAATAGCTGAATTCCATCGATTCTGAGCAAATTCTTTGCTTCTTAATCAGTTCACACAAAAATAGGCCCAATCTCGATTTCTTCGCGGATTTGGCCTATTTTGTTTCTTCAAAACACTTCAAAAATAACTTCCACATGACTGAACTGCAATCAGAATAGGCCAAACTTTCATATTTTAACGAATCTGGCCTATTTTCAACATAAACAAATCAAACCATATTTAGTTATATAAAAGTTCGTTTATAAATAGTAGGCCAAATTACGATTTCTTCGCGGATTTGGCCTATTTCGTTCCCGATTGAGCTTCAGATAAGACAAACACACTATAAAAAATAGGCCAAAATTCGATTTTCTCACGGATTTGGCCTATTTTACTTTTGAGACAGCACCTTTCATATATGACGGGAAGTTTAAAATATCAGGCGTTATATTGCTTCAAAAAGTTATATCTACTTTGTAATCACCTGTGTCGGTTGGTTTGTCAGAAGACCAATCGGTGTTCTCATTGTTATATTT
Organism: Saccharofermentans sp.; assembly: GCA_045598625.1. Classification (GTDB taxonomy): domain Bacteria; phylum Bacillota; class Clostridia; order Saccharofermentanales; family Saccharofermentanaceae; genus Saccharofermentans. The sequence continues at coordinate 13,571 of JAZLML010000026.1, read as the reverse complement.
AACAGTAGGAATTTCCGGTGAAGTATAGTTTGATGGACCGAGTGTAGTTGCCGGCAATGTAGGAGCCGTACCGCCTGTTACGTTTGCGAGGGACTTGTCTGTTAATTCTTTTTTCATTTGTCGCACTCCTTTCAAAACTCGATTTGTCAAATGAGTATTTCAAATTGATTGTTTACTATACATTATCATTTGATTTTGTATTCTGTCTATTTATACGAAAACATTTGTGACGTGGCTACTTAAGGGAGTAAATAGTGGGAGTGAATAGTGCTGATTTGTCCCGTTTTTGTCCCATTGTCGGCGAGAAAACTTTTTGATTATTGCCAACAAACAATTGTTTTGTTAATCTGATTTTTATGAGCGAAAATATCGGAAAAACAAAGCGAATAAAGTTTATTGAAGCTGACGTTGGAACTACGGCGGAAGAACTGACCGTAACGTGTTCGCATGTGGTTTTTTCGCGCGGGAATTTCTTTATTTTTAATTGCCGTGAAGGGATCTCTGTCAAAGGAACATCTTCGTTTGAAATCATCAACGGAATGAAGCTTAAAATCTCGGGAATTGTAGGAATGTACGGACGTGTTTTTCAGATTTCCGCGGACAAAATTGAGAAAACAGAAGATGAAACCAATATATCGACTTTAATTGCTGCTTTTATCAAGGATACTTTTGACGGAATCGGAAGCAAAACAGCGCTTTTGATTGCTCAGGAGTACGGTGAGGATTTTTTAACCGAGCTTTTAAGACGACCGATAAGTGTCTCGGACAAAATTACGGGGCTTTCGGAAGCTCGGGCCAAGATTTGTTCAGCTAAGATAGATGAGGATTACGACAGATTAAAAACGCTTCTTAAACTGAGAGTTTTCGGGCTTTCGGAGGAAAACTCCAAGAAGGCTGTAAAGGAATTCGGTTTTGCGGCTTATGATTTAATTTCTCAAAATCCTTACGTATTAAGCGGAATCGAGAATATCGGATTTGAAACCTGTGAGGAATTGGCAGGCGGTTTGGGGTTGGAGGCGCTCGATATCAACAGAGTTGCCTGTGCACTTAAACATGTTTTGTCGGAAATGCATTACGGAAGCGGAAGTACGTGGTTTAAGCCGCAGGAAATCAAGGATTCGGTTCGGGAACTGATAGAAAACAAGAATGTCGATAAATTTAAGCACGAAGACAAGAATATCAACTTTGACGTGGCTTTCGAGCAGGCGTTGGATTTGTCTAATAAGGCCGACGTTACGGTTGTTTATAAGTTTGCGGACCATAAGTGCATGGGTTGCGAGCTTTATGACGAGAATGCACGAATCGCTTTGAAGAATATTTTTAAGACCGAGGCGATAATTAAAAAAGAGGTCGAGGACTTTATAAATGCGCAAAGCGTTGCCTTTAACGATGTCAAAGCCGAAAGACGAATTGAAAAGCTTTCAGGTGAAATAGGTATCACCCCTGACGAGAAGCAGAAGGCCGCAATAAAGATGTGCATGAGAGAACCTTTTTGCATTATTACGGGCGGCCCCGGAACCGGAAAGACAACAATTACGGGCATTCTTGCAGAGCATTTTCGAAAAGAGAAAATTCCTTGCGCATTTTGTGCACCGACGGGACGTGCTGCCAAAAGACTTTCGGAAGCAGTTAAAACTAAAGCTTATACCATACATAGACTTCTGGAAGTAAGAGGTGACGAGGACGACGGCGAGATGATTTTCGGCAGGGGAAGCGATAATCCGTTGGAAGCAAGGGTCATAGTTGTTGATGAGGCTTCGATGGTTGATATTTTCCTTTTTAAAGCGCTCCTTTATGCCGTTGCCCCGAACAGCTCGCTTATATTAATCGGTGATCCTAATCAGCTGCCTTCGGTTGGCCCCGGAAGCCTTTTGAACGACCTTTTGTCATGCAGTGCCGTACCGCGTGAGGAATTGGAGTATGTTTTCAGAACCGAGAACGAAAGTTCAATCGCGTCAAACTCTTACAGAATACTTAAAGGCGAGAGGCTTATTCCGAACGACACGGATTTCCGCCTTTTTAACGTCGAAAACGAGGAAGCGGCTATAGCTAAGGTCGGAGAACTTTTTGCGGAGTTTAAGAAAGACGTTACGGATACAGGCGATTTGGCTATTCTCACACCGACAAAGCAAAATCTCTGTGGTACCGGTGAATTGAATTTCAGATTGCAAGCGGCTTCAACAGGTAAGAATTCCGAAGCAGTGACTATTAAATCGGGTGCTGTATTACATCCGAACGATAAAGTAATGCAGATTAAAAATGATTATGCCCTGGAGTATTTCGACATTGAAAGCGGCGAAGTGCTTACCGGTGTTTATAACGGGGAAATAGGCGTCGTCACGGAAGTTGATGAGGACATGGGCAGTGTGAAGGTTCTTTTTGATGACGGTAAGGAAGTGTTTTACGAGAAGAAAAAGACGGAAGATCTCGATTTAGCCTACGCAATGACCGTGCATAAGGCTCAAGGATGTGAGTTTGATACCGTAATTATCTGCCTTGGCAAAATTTCTCGAAAACTTTGCAGCAGGAGACTTTTCTATACGGCTGTGACGAGAGGAAAAAAGCAGGTAGTAATCGTGGACGCAGGCGGCAAGTGCGACCAGATGATCAAATCCGGTGATAAAAACGAGAGAAGCACCTCGCTTTCGGATTTTTTGCAGATAATCTCGTATAAATTGAACGGTCAAAACCATGAGAATGTTTGATTTCTCAATTATTTCTCCGGCTCTTTCATCCGTACTTCTTCCGAGATGTATTCTATGCGGAAACAAGGTTTTGCCCTCGAACCTCGGAAAAAGATATAAGGTTTGCAATGAATGCCTTTCGAATTTGGTTCCCGTCGACAGTGAAAAACGCTGGCTTATGTGTCTTTCCGAGCCTTTTAAAGGTGATCCGATTCCGAAACTTGTTTTATATTCACCGTTTTCATATTCCGACCGGATATCTCACGGAATACGTAAATTGAAGTTTCATAACCGTAAAGAGATAGGCGTTTTCTACGGAAATCTCTTGGGTACGATTATGAAGGCGGATAAAGTTAATTGCGATGCGATTATTCCGATACCTTTGGCCGAAGAGCGTTTTCGCGAGCGCGGATATAATCAGGCTCAAATAATTGCAGAGAATGCGGCTTTGATTCTGGACGTTCCCGTGCTGGATGGGGTTCTGGTTAGGACCCGCTATACCAAGCGCCAGACCGAACTTAAAAATAACGGTGAAAGATTCGGTAATGTTGTCGGAGCTTTCAAAATTAACGGGGATTGGGATGTAAGCGGGCTCAGTGTAATTTTGCTTGACGATATCGCTACTACGGGCAGCACCTTGCACGAGGCGGCCGATGTTTTATTTAGGGCCGGTGTGAAAAGTGTGTTATGCGCGTGCTTTGCAAGTAACAGAATTGTGAAAAACAGCGAATCTTATTAAGTTGGAATAAGGCGCTTTTTAATTTATAATATAGGTACCTGAGATGAGTGGGCTCTTGGTTGAACCTTCACGACTTTAATTGGAATCCGGAGTCAGTCAGCGTATGTCAAGCCGGGATACGCCGGAAGGCAGAAAGTGATTGCAGGATACCACCCTGGCTTTTGCTGGGTGTCAATAAGGGTTTGTTCATTTCAGGTGTTATTATGCACCGAAAGAGGTTACTTTACTGAATATGGGATTATTGAAAGATGCTAAGGCGATAGCGAGCAGAGACCCTGCTGCAAGAAGTGTCTTAAGCGTCATTTTACTTTATCCCGGTTTTCATATTCTGATTTACCATAAGGTGAGTCACTTTTTGTACCGCATTAAGCTTCGCGGTCTTGCACGCTGGAATTCACAACTTGCAAGAAGAGTAACCGGTATTGAAATACATCCGGGTGCCCAAATCGGTTCCGGTCTTTTCATAGACCACGGTATGGGAATCGTAATCGGTGAGACTGCCGTAATCGGCGATAACTGTACGATTTACCATAACGTTACTTTGGGCGGTCGCGGACACCAGAAGGGGCACAAAAGGCATCCGACTTTGGGAAATAATGTCCTTGTCGGCGCCGGTGCCAAGATTCTGGGAAATGTTACCGTCGGTGATAATGTAAGCATAGGAGCCAATGCCGTTATCTTGTATGATGTTCCGGCAGGTGCTACAGTAGTAGGCGTTCCGGGTAAAATCGTCAAAATTGACGGTGTCCCCGCAAACCATGCAGAGGAACTTGACCATGCGGTTAACCCCGATCCTTTGGAGCAGGAGCTTTGTATGCTTAAACACAGAATTATTGCTTTGGAAAAAGCTTTAAATGATAAAAACGTTGCTGATGCGGATTTAAAGTCCGCGAAAGACGACAGCATTGAAGGAGATAAAACTAATGAAACTCTTTAACACAATGACGAGATATAAAGAAGATTTTGTTCCTATGGTTGAGGGCAAGGTAAAAATGTACGCTTGCGGACCTACGGTTTATAACTACTTCCATTTGGGAAACGCAAGACCGTTCGTTACTTTTGATACGCTCAGAAGATATCTTGAGTTTAAGGGTTATGAAGTTGAGTTTTGCCAAAACTTCACTGATATTGACGATAAGATGATTAAGCGTGCCAACGAAGAAGGTATTACCATCAAGGAATTGGCAGACCGTTTTATCGGCGAGTATTACACGGATGCTGACGGACTTAATGTTAAGCGTCCTACATATCAGCCTCGTGCAACCGAATCCATGGATGCAATCATCGCTTTGGTAAAGGCTCTTGAAGAGAAGGGTTATACCTACGTAATCGAGGGTGACGGTGTTTATTATGATGTAACAAAGTTTGAGGGCTACGGAAAGCTTTCTCACTATAATCTTGACGATCTCGTAGCAGGCGGCGGTGAGCGTAAAGCTTCTTACGAAGGAAAGAAAAATCCGGGTGACTTTGCCGTTTGGAAGTTTAAGAAGGAAGGCGAGCCTTTCTGGGAGTCACCATGGGGTGACGGCAGACCGGGCTGGCATATCGAGTGCTCCGCGATGATAAAGAAGCATTTGGGTGACACCATCGATATTCATGGCGGCGGACAGGATTTGATTTTCCCTCATCACGAGAACGAGATTGCTCAAAGTGAGGCTGCCAACGGATGCTGCTTTGCTAAATATTGGGTACACAATGCTTTTGTAAACGTTGACGGTGAGAAGATGAGTAAATCTCTCGGAAACTTCTTTACAATTCGTGATATTGCAGAGCATTTCCCATATGCGGTAATCCGTTTCTTTATTCTTTCGGGTCACTACAGAATGCCTATAAACTTCTCCGATGAGCTTTTGAAAGCTGCACAGAGCGGTCTTTCCAGAATTACAAACTGCGTATCCAACTTGAAGTTTGTAATGTCCTCTTCCAACGATATCGTTTCCGACGAGGCTAAGGAGAAAGAGCTTCTTGATGCTGTTTTAAAGGCAAGAGAGGATTTCGTATCCTGCATGGATGATGATCTTAATACGGCTGATGCAATTACTGCTGTTTTTAATCTGGTTCGTCAGGCTAATACGGCAGCTCAGTCAAATGTCGTTTCAAAGGATGTTCTTAAGAAAGCTTTGGATGAGATTTTGGTACTTACCGATGTTTTGGGTATCGAGGCTGAAGAAAAAGAAACAGGAATTCCTAAGGAAGTAATGGATTTGGTTGAGCAGAGAGTACAGGCTAAGAAAGCGAAGGACTTTGCTTTGGCTGATTCGTTAAGAGATAAGGTTATTTCCATGGGCTATTCGATTAAGGATACACCTAACGGTCCACAGGTAGAAAAAGTATGATAATTCCTTTTTTTGCCGGTGATTTAAGAGAAGTATCTCCTTCGGTTCTTGCATATGTCGGAGACGGTGTTTATGAGCTCTATGCAAGATGCTGGGTTTCAAGTCATGTTTCCGCCAAATCTGGAAAAATGCATAAAATGACGGTGAAATATGTAAGTGCCGAGGCACAGGCTTTTGCGGTAAGAAATCTTATGAAAGAACTTACCGAACAGGAAGTGAATTATTTCAGACGCGGTAAGAATTCAAATCCTTCCAGCATGTCTAAAAACGCAAGTCCTGCGGACTATATGTATGCGACCGGATTTGAGGCATTGATCGGATTCTTGTTTTTGGATAACCAGAATTCAAGACTTGAGTATCTTATCAGCAAGGCATTCGATATATTGGATAATCCGGATGATTATTCGGAAAGCGAGAGTGAAGAGACGTGAGAGATAACGGCTACAATAAAGCAGGAAAAAGAAACGGCGATTTCAATAGGAACAGACGTCCTAAGGCTGTTTTAAAAGATAATGTTCAGGATAGTTCTTCCGATTCGGAGGCAAAAGAAGAAGTTATTGCCACTTCCGACAGACTTGAAGGTAAAAACCCCGTTATGGAAGCATTAAAGGCTGGAAGAGATATTAATAAGATTTGGATTCTTCAGCCAGCCGACGGCAAACCTTTGGACGGCCATCTTCAGGTTATTATGGCTATGGCCAAGGAACGAAATATCGTTATTATGCGTGCGCAAAGAAACGCAATGGACAGAATGAGCCAGACTCATAATCACCAGGGTGTTATCGCACAGGTTGCAAGTCATGAATATGCCGATTTGAATGAGGTAATAAGCAATGTAAGAAGTCAGGGAAGACAGCCTCTGATTGTTGCTTTGGACGAACTTAAGGATGCATATAATCTTGGTTCGATATTGAGAATTTCCGACGCGGCAGGTGTTGATGCGGTAATCATTCCTAAACACAGATCGATAGGTCTTGATTCGGTTGTTGCAAAAGCTTCCGCAGGTGCGATAGAGTATGTTCCCGTTGTTAAAGTAACCAATCTGTCTCAGACCTTAAGAGAACTCAAAGATGACGGATTCTGGGTTTGCGGAACGGATGCGGAAGGAACTTCGGATTACGATAAAGCAGATTTGAAGGGTGCTTTGGTAATTGTTGTAGGAAGTGAAGGCGAAGGAATGAGACAGTCCGTTAAGAACTGTTGCGACTTCCTTTTATCCATTCCTATGACAGGACATGTTAACAGTCTTAATGCAGCTGTTGCGGGCGGTATTGTCGTTTTCGAGGCGGCAAGACAAAGACGAGTTAATTAATTGGGTTTTTCGGTGTAATATATTCATATGAATTACGGAACTGCAGTTAAATCTAAAATCAGGTTTATATCCGCGATAATGGCGGTTGTCTTTATGATGACGGCGCTTTGCGGATGCAGTTTTGTTGACAAAATTCAGAATTATTCCGGCAACACTATTACCGAGCAGGAGATTTCGAGACTTATAGTAAGCAGTGTTTCCGATAAGAGTAATGTTACAGGTAATTATTCTCTTGTTCCCGAAATTCAGCGAGACGATGTTTCGCTTTCTTATTTTTCGGAATATGTGGATATCATAAGACGGCTTGTGGAAGGAAAAGGTAAAATTGCGGGATTTCGAATCAGGTCTTTCGAGGATACGCAGGAAATATTGGCAGGCTATGTCTCTGATTACGAAATAGACGAACCAATATCTGCTGCTGATGTAAAAGCTGTAGAGATTTTGTTTGAAGATTCTTTGGAAAGCTCTTCGCTTTACTTCTTTATCGGTTTCGGAACTGACGGTATTCCTAAACTGTACGGTGATTGGATAAAGAGAACCATCAGTCTTTATAATTTTACGGAACACTATTTCAATATGGTTGAATCGGGAAATAGTGAGGCTCTTTCAGAACTTATTGCTTTCCAGTACGACGACGAGATCTATACTGACGATGTTTTGCTGTCTAAGGCATCCGGCATAGTGAATTTCTATAAGTACAGAGTAAGAGAAGTAGCTTCTGAATTCGAATTACTTTGTGCTACACCGTTTTGTGTCGGCTATAAAGTTCCTTCTGTAATTTCCGAGGACGGTAATTCTATAAGTTCTGATGTTTTCTCGGCAGTAATGAATTCCGAGGATTCCATTATCGTTAATGACATAGTGCATCAGACTTTAAATTCAAATGCGTTTAATCTTTATAACGGTGAGATGTGTGTGTTAAGAATCGGTCTTTCTTATAACGCCGGCCGTGTGATTTCGCTTCTCGGAACACCTGTTACGATAAATGCTTATGATGATTCTCTTTCCGTGATAGAAGGTGAGTCTTTCGAACATCCTTCTGATATTACATATCCCGTTACCTGCAGATTATCGGTAATATATTCGGGCCTTATACTGATTTTTGATGCCGAATATACGGATGATACTACGTGGAGCGGTGTTTTATCTTCGATTAAAATTATTTCTTCAAACAGTGATTACAGTATCGGAAAAATTATGGTCGGTATGAATGAAAGTGATATTCTTTCAACTTATCCTTTTGCCGATGAAGAAGGATTCATCTTCGAGGATTCTTCAGTAGGCTCGAATGTTTCACTTGAGTTCAGTTTCACCGGTAACGGTTCAATAAGTTCAGTATCGTCATCATTGGATAACTGATTATTCCAGAATTTTCTTTTTAAATTCAGAGATTTCTTCTGAAGTCATACCGTATTTGATGAGATAGTTTGAGATGTTGCCGTCGTATTTACTGTCAATGTAATCAAGGTACATTTCCATGTTCTCGGCATCACTTCTCAATGTGTGCTTAAGAGATTCTTCCTGCTTCTCTATGAGCGGATCCAAAAGCCATTTCATATATTCGTAGGAAATCCTGTAGTTCTCAATAATATTCTCTCGACTGACTCCGGCCAAAAGGTAGATGACGGCAGTTATTACGCCTGTTCTGTCTTTGCCGTGTGCGCAGTGGTAAAGGCAGATGCCGTCGTCGGAATTCAAAAGGATTCTTATGACTTTTACTACTTCAAAGCCCAACTCTTCCGAGAACATAATGTAGAAATGACCAAGAATATGCGTCTTGAGATAGTTCATAGTCGTATCGGTTTTGCTTTCCGGATCTCCGAGAAAAAGAGGAATGCTGTAAAATTTTACATCGTCACGGTTCATGAACGGATTGCCGTAGCGTTTGAGTTCGGATGCGGCACGAAGATCGATTATCGTTTTTACACCATAATCAAGAACCTCTTGAATCTGCTCTGAGTTTAAATCGGCAGGACTGTCGGATCTTACGAAAAGACCTTTCTTAACGGTGTGACCGTCTTTTGTCGGCATTCCGCCCAAATCGCGAGAGTTTTTGAGGCCGCTTAAGCCGGTTAATTGTAAATCTGAATTATAAAGTTCCATATATACCTCCACCGTATCCGTGAGTAGCAATAGGAATTATAAATTTCATTTCAAAAAACTACAACAACATAGTGAATTTAATTATTGACATACCATAAAACGTGTATTATTATCATTAGGCGTCAGAGAAATCTGATTCAAAATGCGCCCGTAGCTCAACTGGATAGAGTGTCTGACTACGGATCAGAAGGTTGTGGATTCGATCTCTGCCGGGCGCGCCATTTAATAGACTGCTTCATCCTCGGATGAGGCAGTTTTGTTTTTTGTGAAAACATGAGGATTGCGTTAAATTTTACAAATAGCGTCTTTTTCTTGCATTTACCGTGTCGGTTGTGCTAAAATCTTTCGGCTGGTTAAAATATAATTATTTATATATATACGGAGGAACGTCTTTATGGCATCTACTATCGAAAAGAAGGAAAACAGTGTTGTTGTTATTTCTTTGGCAGCAACAAGAGAAGAATTTGAGGCAGCTTTGAAGCAGTCTTACAACAAGAATAAGGGTAAGTTCCAGGTTCCGGGCTTCAGAAAAGGAAAGGTTCCTTATCAGCTCGTTTGCCAGTACTACGGTGAGGGCGTTTTGTATGATGATGCCATTGAATTCGTAGCAAGTCCTGCATATTCCGAAGCAATCAAAGAGCACGATCTTCAGGTTGTATCCCGTCCTGACCTCGACATTCAGGAAATTAACGAGAACGGCATGAAGTATACACTTACAGTTACAGTTAAGCCTGAGGTTAAACTCGGTAAGTATGAGGGCGTTGAGGTTCCATACTCCAAGCGCGAAGTTTCCGACGAGACAGTTGCAGCTGAGCTTGACAGAATGCTTAAGAGAAATTCTTCCCTCGAGGAAGTTTCTGATCGTGCAGTAGTTGACGGCGATACAGTAGTAATCGATTATGAAGGTTTCAAAGACGGTGTTGCTTTCGAGGGCGGTAAGGGTGAGAACTACAGCCTTAAGATTGGTTCCGGCAGCTTTATCCCTGGTTTCGAAGAGCAGATTATCGGTCACAACAAAGATGAGGAATTTACTATTGAGGTTAAATTCCCTGAAGAATATCACGCTGAAGAACTTAAGGGTGCAGATGCTGCATTCAACGTAAAGATTCACGCTATCAAGGCTGAAATCCTTCCTGAGCTCGATGATGAGTTTGCTAAGGATGTTTCAGAGTTTGATACACTTGATGAGCTTAAGGCAGACATCAAGAAGAAGCAGGAAGAGTCTGCTGAGAATGAAGCTAAGAGCATGTTCCAGAATGAGGCTGTTCGTGTAGTATCCGAGAACGCTGAAGTAGAAATTCCTGATTGCATGGTTGATACAGAAACTGAGCAGATGATTCAGGAGCAGGCTTCAAGAATGAGCCAGCAGGGTATCGAGCTTGATATGTATCTTAAGTATGTAGGTCAGACTCTTGATGAGTACAAAGAGTCCATGAAGCCGATGGCTAAGGTAAGAGTTAAGTCTAATCTTGTTATTGAGGCTATTTCCAAGGAAATCAAGATTGAGGCTTCGGAAGAAGAATACAACAATGAGATCGAGGCCATGGCTAAGATGTACAGTGGTATGACCGTTGACGATCTTAAGAACGCTTTTGGTGAGGATAACGAGTACATTAAGGATTCCATCATTGGCAGAAAAACAGTTGAGTTTATTGCTGACAAGGCTGTAAAGACTGAGCCTAAGGAAGAAACAGAAGAAAACAAGCCTGCAAAGAAGGCAACTGCAAAGAAGACAACCGCTAAGAAGACTACAACCAAAAAGGCAGCTAAGGAAGAAGCTCCTGCTGAGGCTGAGTCTGAAGCAAAAGAAGAGACAAAGGACGAGGAGTAATTTGTTTCCCGCAGTGTAAAAATTAACAAAAGCTGTTGCATATGTAACATTACGGCAACAGCTTTTTTATATTTATACTTTTCTTTAGTGCTACAATAAATAATCAGAATAACGTTTATAAAGGGAGATTTTTATGGCTGGTAACAGATATGACGGCGGATCGGGAAATGACGATTTTCTGAAGTGTTCTTTCTGCGGAAAGTCGGAATACGAAGTTCCGAGACTGTTTTCGGGAGTAAATTGCTACATATGTATGGATTGCATCAATACGGCTTACGGAATTATTTCCGAAGAAGAACGTATGATGAAGAAAAAGAAACTCAGTAAGAGCCGTCCTAGTACGATTATTACTCCGCATCAGATTAAGGAGCATCTCGATTCTTATGTTGTAGGACAGGATGAAGCAAAAATTGCTCTTTCCGTAGCGGTATATAATCACTACAAGCGTATTTTTTCTGATAACAAAACAGATGATGTCGAGCTTCAGAAGAGTAACATACTTCTTTTGGGTCCTACGGGTTCCGGTAAAACACTTCTTGCTCAGACCCTCGCGAAAATACTCGATGTTCCGTTCGCAGTTGCGGATGCTACTTCTTTAACCGAAGCAGGTTACGTAGGTGAAGACGTAGAGAATATTCTCTTAAAGTTGATTATTGCTGCAGATTACGATGTTGAGCGTGCTCAAATCGGTATAGTTTATATCGATGAGATTGATAAGATTACGAAGAAGTCCGAGAACGTTTCCATAACCCGTGACGTAAGCGGTGAAGGTGTTCAGCAGGCACTCCTTAAAATTTTGGAAAGTACTGTTGCATCGGTTCCTCCTAAGGGCGGACGAAAACATCCTAACGAAGAATGTATTCAGATTGATACAACAAACATTCTTTTCATCTGCGGCGGTGCATTTGACGGTCTTGAAGATATTATTGCCAACCGTGTAGCGACGAGACAGTACGGTTTCGGCGCCGAGGTACAGTCTGTAGAGGCTAAGTACAGCGGACAACATTTCCATGAGGTATTGCCTATGGATTTGATGAAGTTTGGACTTATTCCGGAGTTTATCGGCCGTGTGCCTGTTACGGTTGCTCTCGATAAACTTGATGAGGATGCTTTGGTTACCATCTTTAAGGAGCCGAAGAACTCACTTATGAAGCAGTATAAGAAAATACTTGCACTTGACGGCGTTGAACTGGAATTTACGGATGAGGCCATTATTGCCATTGCAAGAAAAGCTATCGAGCAAAAAACCGGTGCGCGCGGACTTCGTTCCATCGTCGAAAACGTGATGAGAGACGTTATGTTTGATATTCCGTCACAAAAAGATGTAAGCAAGTGTGTAATAGACGAATCCTGTATTACTGACGGAAAGGCTCCTACGATTATCTATAAGAAGCGTAAGAGCACAGCAGGTCAAAGTAAGGAAGGATCCGTTGACGGTGAAATGAGAGCTTGATTCTCACTGTGAATAAAGGAGGTAACTATGGCAAAAACAACTGAAGTTTCCGAGAAGAAGTTTAAAATCTGTCTTGATATAGGCGGAACAAAGATTCTTGGTTGTGTTTTTGATGACGAAAACAACATAGTATACCGTCTTAAGAAGAAGACTAAGGAAGAAGGCGACTCTTCACAAAATGTTGAAGAGGTTATTATTTCGGTAGTTGAAGAACTTTTGACAGGTTTTGAAATCAAAACAAATCAGGTTACTGCAATCGCAGCAGGTGCTCCGGGTGTAATTAATCAGGATTCCGGAATTGTTTTGTTTTCTCCTAATCTTCCTTGGCGTGATTATGACATTAAGACACCTATCGAGAAGAAGTTCGGCGTTCCGTTTTTTATCGGAAATGACGTAAATGTAGGTGTTTTGGGTGAATATTGCTACGGTGCCGGCAGAGGTTTTAAGAACGTTGCGGGTCTTTTTGTAGGAACAGGTATGGGCGGAGGTCTTATTTTGGACGGCAAGCTTTATACCGGACACCTTTACAAGGGCGCCGAAATGGGACACATGATTCTTAACGAAGAAGGTCCTTTATGTAATTGCGGTCAGCGCGGTTGCTTGGAAGCTTTCTCAAGTAAACAGGGTATGTCTTCTTATATAAGACAGCAGATGGCAAGAGGACGCGAGACTATGATGGCTGAATCTGTTTCCGAAGGCGTTTTTAAGAGTAAAGCATTGAAGGCTGCTCTTAAGGCGAAGGATGAGGTAGCAACCGAAGCTGTCGACAGAGCGTGTCATTATCTGGCCGTAGCATCCGGAAATCTTGTCAATATTTTCAGTCCTGAAGTCGTCATTTACGGCGGCGGCGTCATTGAAGCCGTCGGCGATATTTTCCTCTCAAGAATAGTTTCCGAGGTGGACAGATATTGCATGCCTTCAATTCGTGATACGGTCTTGTTCAAAAAGGCCGAATTGGGAGACGATTCGATTTTGTACGGTGCGTTGTCCATGATTGAATCCGAGAACTGAGATTTATTGAAATCACATTTTCGCGGTTGTCCCAATATTTGAGACAACCGTTTTTGTTGTTGTTTTTTCAAGGGTTTTGGGCGATAATATGTTGTTATGTTG
>JAZLML010000025.1:0-2676 GCA_045598625.1 Saccharofermentans sp. | reverse complement strand
CAGATGCGTGCCGTTGGTGAAGTAATGAGTATCGGTAAGACTTATAAGGAAGCTTTCCAGAAGGCTATCAGAAGTCTTGAAATCGGTCGTTACGGTTTGGGCTTTGCAAAGAACTTTAATTCCATGAGCAAAGATGAGCTCATAAGCCATCTTGCATATGCTACAAGTGAGCGTCAGTTCATCATGTACGAAGCTCTCCGTAAGGGTGCTACCGTTGAAGAACTTTGGAATCTTACAAAGATTAAGCGTTACTTCATCGAGCAGATGAAAGAACTCGTTGAGGAAGAAGAGAATCTCCTCACAATGAAGGGTTCCGTTCCTTCCAAGGATATCCTTGAGCAGGCAAAGAAAGACGGTTTCTCCGACCGTTACCTTGCTAAGCTTCTTGAAGTTTCCGAAGAAGATATTCGTAACACACGTATCGGTTACGGTATCACAGAAAGCTGGGAGCCTGTACGCGTAAGCGGTACGGCAGACAGTGCTTACTATTATTCAACATATAACGCACCTGATAAGGCTCCTGTTTCAGACAACAAGAAGATTATGATTTTGGGCGGCGGTCCTAACAGAATCGGTCAGGGTATCGAGTTTGACTACTGCTGCGTTCATGCTGCTTTCGCTTTGAAAGAATTGGGCTTCGAGACGATCATCGTAAACTGCAACCCTGAGACGGTTTCAACTGACTACGATACATCCGATAAACTCTATTTCGAGCCATTGACACTTGAGGATGTTCTTTCTATCTACAACAAAGAAAAACCTGTAGGCGTAATTGCTCAGTTCGGCGGTCAGACACCTTTGAACCTTGCAAATGACCTTAAGAAGAACGGCGTAAAGATTCTCGGTACTTCACCTGAAGTTATCGATATGGCTGAGGACAGAGACCTCTTCCGTGCAATGATGGAAAAACTTGACATTCCTATGCCTGAGGCAGGTATGGCTGTTAACGTTGACGAGGCTTTGGCTATCGCAGAAAAAATCGGATACCCTGTTATGGTACGTCCTTCTTACGTATTGGGCGGCCGCGGAATGGAAGTTGTAAACGAACCTGAGTCTTTGAAAACTTATATGGCAGCCGCTGTCGGCGTAACACCTGACAGACCTATCCTTATCGACCGTTTCCTCCGTCACGCTACAGAGTGCGAGGCAGATGCCATTGCAGACGGCAAACACGCTTATGTTCCTGCAGTTATGTGGCACATCGAGCTTGCAGGCGTTGACTCCCGTGACTGCGCTTGTATCCTCCCTTCCAAGAACATTCCTGCAGATTTGGTTGAGACAATCAAGGATTACACAAGAAAGATTGCCGAAGAGATGGGCGTTGAAGGTCTTATGAACATGCAGTACGCCATCGAAAACGGTCGCGTATACGTTCTCGAGGCAAACCCTCGTGCATCACGTACAGTACCTCTCGTATCTAAGGTTTGTAACGTTAAGATGGTTAAGCTTGCAACACAAATTATGACTCGTGAGCTTACCGGAATGGAGTCTCCTATCGTAGGTATGAAGGAAGTACATCCTAAGTACTACGGTGTTAAGGAAGCAGTCTTCCCATTCAACATGTTCCAGGAGGTTGACCCTGTTTTGGGACCTGAGATGCGTTCTACCGGTGAGGTTTTGGGTCTTTCCACTGATGTCGGAGAAGCATTCTTTAAAGCTCAGGAAGCAACTCAGACAAAGCTTCCTACAAAAGGTACTGTTCTCTTTACCGTAAGTAACAAGGATAAGCCTGAGCTTGTTGATGTAGCAAAGAAATTCGAAGAATGCGGATTTAAGATTGTTGCTACAGGTTCAACTCATGAGCTTCTTTTGAATAACGGCATCAAGTCCGAACGTATCAATAAGATGCAGGAAGGTCGTCCGAATATCGTAGATGCAGTAATGAACGGTGAGATTCAGCTTATCGTGAACACACCTGCAGTCGGAAACGAGAAAGTTTTCGATGACAGCTACGTAAGAAAGACAGCAATCAAGGCTCGTGTTCCTTACATCACAACAATGGCTGCCTGCAAAGCAACAGCAGACGGTATCTACACCGTTATTAAGGAAGGCGAAATCGGAGTTATGTCACTCCAGGAAATCCACAAGGAAATCAAGTGATTTCGCGAAACAATCAGATAATAAAATGCGCTGTCTCAAAACGATATGAGGTTTTGGGGCAGCCTTTTTTCTTCTGTAAAACCCGTAATTCTGCAAATCCGCTGTTCTTTGTCAGTTTGGATGCACGGTTTTTTAATGAATTTGAGCAAAAGCGTATAGAATTGGCTTTGGGGCTTTAATCTATACGCTTTTTTCTTCTTTAGAGACGTTCTTAAGATGCCCCGCGATATAAAAAGCGTATAAAAATCCGTGATTTTCTTGATTCTATACGCCTTCTGGTACTTCTGATTAGGGTTTCTGTCCTCGATGCAACACAAAAAGCGTATAGATTTGAAAATAAAGATTAATCTATACGCTTATTGGACAAATTCAAGGATTTACAAAGAGTCGATTCTTCAAAAAGGCGTATAGATAAGATGTTTTCCCGCCTTTTAATGGCTCTTCACATTTTTTGTGGGATTACAATAAAGTTAGCAGGAAGTGATATGTAACGAACCAAGGTGAAAAAGTAATTGTCATCTCTGTAGCCGTAGCCAACTCTCTTAGCAACTTTAATCTTATTGTTCAGGCCTTCTA
>JAZLML010000024.1:0-19490 GCA_045598625.1 Saccharofermentans sp. | reverse complement strand
GATATTGCAGGTCTTGTTAAAGGCGCAAGCAAGGGCGAAGGCTTAGGTAACAAATTCCTTTCAAACATTCGTGAATGCGACGCAATCTGCCATGTTGTAAGATGTTTTGACGACGGAAACATTGTTCATGTTGACGGCGGTGCAGATCCTGAAAGAGACATAAATACTATTGATATCGAACTCATCCTCTCCGATTTGGAAATTATGGAGAAGCGTTTGGACAAAACAAGAAAGATGATGAAAGGCGGAGACAAGAGTTTTCAGGCTGAGTTGGACCTTTTCGAGAAGATTTATAACTGTCTTGCCGAGGAAAAGCCTGCCAGAATCCTTGAACTTGACGATGAAGAGAAGCTTCTTGCAAAGGATTTGCAGCTTATTACCATGAAGCCTGTTCTTTTCTGTGCGAATATTGCAGAGGATGACATCTCAAATGAAGATAATGACTACGTTAAGACCGTTAAGAAAATCGCTTCCGAGACAGACAGCGAAGTAGTTGTTATTTCTGCAAGAATAGAAGAAGAACTTTCACAGCTCGATGCCGAAGACCGTGAAGCATTCCTTGAAGAACTCGGAATTCAAAGCGCAGGTCTTGATAAGATGATTAAAGCATCCTATAAGCTTTTGGGACTTATCTCTTACCTTACCGCAGGTCCTACGGAAGTTCGTGCATGGACAATCAAAAACGGTACAAAGGCTCCTCAGGCAGCCGGTAAAATCCACTCAGACTTCGAAAGAGGATTTATCCGTGCTGAAGTTGTTGCTTTCGAGGATTTAAAGAACTCCGGTACTTATGCTGCTGCAAGAGAAAAGGGGTTGGTAAGATCCGAAGGTAAAGAATATGTAATGAAAGACGGAGATGTCGTTCTTTTCAGATTTAACGTTTAAATTAGTATATTATCAAATTGACAAAAGCCTTCTTCGATTGAAGAAGGTTTTATTTTGCACTTTTAACCTGCAGTAACTCTGCCGTCGCCTGTAATATCAATTTTTTCTCCGAGATAAGTCGGCTTGGGTTTAAAGACACAGAAAAGAAAATCTTTAGATCTTGCAATCGTTTCTCTGAAAGAATAGAAAGGTTGCTCTCTGAAAGGTCTGCTTTCGGCAATTACGCCGACAGTTTCTATACCAAAAGATATTGAGTCATAACAAGCTCTGGACAAATGATATTCCTGCGTTACAACGATTATTTTCGAGCACTCGAAAATATAATCCGCACGATACATCGATTCATATGTCGAAAAACCTGCGTGATCCATAAAAATGTCTTCTTCGGGAACGCCGAGATTTACCGCATAGTCTTTCATCACGGTAACTTCATCATAGTCAACCCGACTGTGATCACCGCTCATAATGATTTTCGGAGCGCAACCTGCTTTATAAAGCTCGACCCCCGTATATAAACGGTCAGCGAGCATCTCGGAAGGTTGATTGTCCCATACACCGCATCCAAGAACCAAAATTGCATCATATGAATCTTCATTTGCTTCAACAAACTCATTTAATGAATAAGTATTGGAGCCGCCTTTCATAACAACAATCAAATTAAAAGCGATATATAAAATGAATACTGATAAGAGTATAAGAAGTGTCACTTTAATCAGCGTATTTGTTTTCTTTTTCAATTTCCAAATTACCTTTATCTGATTCTTTAATTTTCTCGAAAGATGAAATCATTTTCCAAATCATGAAAACAGTAAACAGGAAAATGACAAAAACCGAAAGACACGAAATCAATGAAAATATCGGCAAAATCTCCTTATTTACGAGTACAACGATGAAGATAAGAATATTTCCCGAAAGATAAACCGCAGATGCTCCGACATAATACTTTTTAAACTCAGGCTTCGAATATTTCGGATAAACAACAGAAAATATCAATGCAATGACTGAAAATACCAAAAAGCACGCCGAAACAATCATATTCTGATTCCTCTTTCAAAAAGTTCGGACTTAATAAGCTCCTCGGTTCTTTCATAGAGCTCATCCAATGTTCCGGAATTATTTATCTCGAAATCGCCCAGTGACAGATATTCGTCATCTGTCATTTGAACGGCTATTCTTCTTTGTGCATCTTCTTTTGAAAGACCTCTGTCAATAAGACGCTTGATGCGAACATTCTCGTCACAGGTAATAACCCAAATCTGATTACACTTATCGCAAAAACCTTTTTTTACGGGAATCGGAACATCCAAAACAATGCATTTGGTACCGCGGGTGCGTTCTTTCTCAATATCCTCTGCAATATACTGAAGCACATATTTATGAATTATCGCAGATAAAACATCAAGTTTGGTGTTATCGGAAAATACTACCGAAGATACATATTTACGATTCATTGAACCGTCAGATGAAATTGCTCTGCTACCGAAAACTTCCTCGATTTCAGGAAGCGCAATACCTCCTACGGCAGTAACTTCTCTTGAGAGCTGATCCGCATCCAAAACCTTAAGACCTCTGTCTTTTAAAATACCGCTAACAGTACTTTTTCCCGAACCGATACCGCCCGTAATACCCAATACAAACATATAAACCTCTTATTTAGCCTCAAGCCAGTCCGAACCGATATTGCAATCCGCAACCAACGGAACCTTCAAACTGACGGCAGCTTCCATCTCATTTTTCAAAATCTGCGAACAAAGATAAGCATCATCTCTGTCACATTCTACAATCAATTCATCGTGAACCTGCATTACAAGTTTAGCTGTCGGAAGCTTCTCTTTTAACGCATTATTAACTCGATTCATTGCAATCTTAATTATATCTGCGGCAGTACCCTGAATAGGTGTATTCATGGCTGCGCGAAGTCCGAATTCCTTAATATTTCTATTAGCTGAAGAAAGCTCGTTAAGGTATCTTCTTCTGCCGAACATTGTCTCGGAATACAAAAGCTCAACACCTTTCTTTTTAAGTCCGTCAAGATAGGCCATAACCGCAGGAAGCTTAACCGAATAGCCTTCGATTAATGTTTTCGCATCGGCATAACTGATGCTTAAATCCTGTGAAAGTCCGTATTCGGTAATACCGTAAATAATACTGAAGTTAACCGTTTTGGCGATTGCACGCATTCTGGAATTAACCTCAGACTCCTTACAGCCGAAAAGTTCTGATGCGGTTCTCGTATGAATATCTTCATCATTCGTAAATGCATGAACCATATTCTCATCGCCGCTCATCTCAGCCAACAAACGAAGCTCAATCTGTGAATAATCGCTGTCTACCAAAACTCTGCCGGAAGGTGCAGTGAATGCGCCTCTTATCTTACTTCCCTCTTCACTTCTCACCGGAATATTCTGAAGATTAGGCTCAGTCGAAGAAAGTCTTCCGGTATTGGTCATAGCCTGAGTAAAAGTAGTATGAATTCTGCCGTCATCGTCAGCCTTATCAATAAGTCCCAGAGTATATGTAGAGTCAAGTTTGGAGATTTGTCTGTACTCAAGAATCAAATCAATAACAGGACTATCCCCCCTTAACTGATTCAAAACTTCGGCAGATGTTGAATAATATCCGGTCTTACCCTTCTTTCCGTGCTTCAATCCAAGCTTATCGAAAAGAATGTATGACAACTGCTTCGGCGAAGAAATCAAAAATTCTTCTCCCGTAATCTCATAAATCTTTTGTTCGAGAACTTTAATTCTCTCCGTAAAATCCTCATGGAGTTCCTTAAGTCTTTCAATCGAGATATGCATTCCGTTTCTCTCGATGGAATCCAATGTAATAACCAACGGAAACTCAATTTCGTACATAAGCTTATTAAGATTCTGCTTATTTATGGACTCAGCCTGAATTCTTGACACAAAAACATTAAGCCAGCAATCATTGCACAAATCTCTTACGCTCAAATCATCATCGGCCGAATCTTCAATCAAACTTAACATATCAATCTGACCGGACTTCTTATCCTCGAAAGGATAATTCATACGAAGCGTGCGCTCGAAAACATTACGGAAAGTAACGTTACTTCCCGATACAATATTTAAAACATATGAACTGATTTCCGTATCAAAGATTGAGGATAAACCTGAAATTGCATGAGATAAGGTTTTCGAGCGATTCTTATAAGAAAATGAAGAAATAAGCCTTCCCTCGTCCTTTTTAAGCAATATATCAAAAACCTTATCCGAAAGTGAAGCATCCGACCAATAAACATCATTGCTTCCAAACGCCGAAACAGCCAATAAAGACGACTTATCTTCAGAAAACATTACAGAAAAATAAGGATATTCATCATTTAAAGAAACCGAAAAAACAAAAGCTTCAAACTTATCCAAATCTTCAATCTCTATCAGGTTCAAGCCTTTATCCGACGCTTCCGAAACCAAAGCAGAACAAGTCGAAATCAAATCAGAATCCTCTTCAGAATCCGAAATAACAATCTCGGCCTTCATTTTATCCATCTTAAGCTTCTTAAGAACACCCTTAAGCATAAGACGGTTAAGTTCATTACAAAGATCCTGAGAAGAAGACATTTTCTCAAAATCCAAAACCATATCACTAAAGTCATATTGAATATCAACATGACGGTCAATGGTACAAAGTTTAAGATTTAATTTCAGGAAGTCTTCCTGACCATCCAAATTTGCCCTTAAAGCACCCTTTATATCGTCGATATGAGCATAAAGGTTATCGATATCATTATAGTCGGCAATGAGCTTAAAAGCCGTTTTCTCGCCCACTTTATTAATACCTTTAATGTTATCGGAATTATCGCCCATCAAAGCCTTAACATAGACAAAGGATTTAGGTGACACACCGTAAGTTTCATTAAATAATTCATCGGTAAAAAGAATTCTCGGAGGCTTACCCTTACCCGACTGCGGCAATACAACAGAGACATTCTCGTCAATTAACTGAAAGTCATCGTGGTCACCTGACAAAATCAAAACTCTGTCACCGTTCTCGGATGCTTTAAGAGATAAAGTACCGATAAGATCGTCAGCCTCAAAACGTTCTTTCTCCAAATGAGCAATACCCATCAAATCCAAGATCGACTTAAGAAGAGGAATCTCCACGCGAAGTTCGTCAGGCATAGGCTTTCTTGTTGCCTTATATTCCAAAGAAAGCTCATGTCTGAAAGTCGGCTTATGAACATCAAAAAGAACACAAATGTGCGATGGCTTATATTCGTCAGTCACACTGAAAAGCGTATTGAAAAAGCCTGAAATCGCACCGGTCGGAGTACCGTCCGGAGCAGTAAGCATAGCGCGTCCTGCATATGCAAAGTGGGAACGATACATTATTGAATATCCGTCAACCAAAAGGATAGTATTCATAATTACTCCTCTTTATTCATCTTCTCCTGATGTCTTGAGTGTGCAGTACTTATCATAAGCTTAATTCTGTTAAGCTGGTTTGCTTCCGAAGCACCCGGATCATAGTCTATCGGGATAATATTAGACTCAGGATATTGTCTTCTTAATTCCTTTATCATTCCCTTACCCGTTACATGGTTTGGAAGACATGCAAAAGGCTGTGCGCAAATGATATTCGGAACACCGTCCTGAATAAGTTCAATCATTTCAGCCGTTAAGAACCAACCCTCACCGCAGAAGTTACCGCAGCTTAATACTGAAGCGGATTTCTTAGCAAGTTCTTCGATTCTCTCCGAAAGCATAAACTTACCGTTGGTCTTTTTAAATTCTTCGTTAATAGGTTTTCGATATGACTCCAAAAGATTAATAACAGTGGTGTTAATCTTGGCTGTTTTCTTACTTCTTCCCAAGTTATCACTTGCCCAAATCGGGTTATAACAGCAGTAAAGGAAGAAATCTACAACGCCGGGCAGAACGCCTTCGCAACCCTCCTGTTCAATTACGTCAATCGCATTATTGTTGGCGTCAGGCTGGAACTTAACAAGGATTTCACCTACCAAACCTACACGAGGCTTACGAGGAATATCAAGAAGCGGCAACTTATCAAACTTCTCAACCGCAAACTTAATAAACTTTCTGTAGCTCTTAATCGTCGGAATATTTTCCAAATCAACATCGATATCAGCCAATATATCTCTGATTTTCTTCTTCTCCTCAGGAGACTTATCCCAATAGTTATTTGGCATAACCTGGTCATATCTCGGCGATATATTATCCTCAAAAAGGCTCTTGTTAATCATCTTACGACCGATTAAGTTAAGGTAAGCATAAAGCGCATTAGCAGAACCCGGCACCTTCTCGTAAGGACGAACGCGTAAAAGCATGGTTGAAATCATATCCCCCATCATAAGGCCCTTTACGGCATCGTTCAATATCTTAGGAGTATATTTAAGACCGCTGTTCTTCTCGATTCCCTGAGCTGATACTGCAACTACGGGAATCTGAGGATAACCCGCTTCCTTAAGAGCTTTACGTAAGAATGCAACATAGTTTGTAGCTCTGCAGCCTCCACCTGTCTGGGTAATTGCAAGCGTACAGTTATCCGGGTCAACTTCACCGCTTAATACAGCGTTAACCATCTGGCCGACTACAATAATCGAAGGATAACAAGCATCGTTATTTACGAATCTTAAACCGCACTCGATATCTTCACGCGTAGCCTGTTTTAAAAGCTTCATCTTATATCCGCTGTTATGGAAAGCAGCCTCTACAAAATCAAACGAAATCGGAGCCATCTGAGGAGCAAGAATCGTATGTGTTTTCTTATGTTCCTTAGTAAACTCAACTCTCTTAAGAGTATATTCACCTTTATCTTCGTCAGTCTTAGTACTAATGTTACCAAGCTGTTCACGCTCGTTCATTGCAACAACCAAAGATCTCATTCTGATTCTTGCAGCACCAAGGTTACTAACCTCGTCAATCTTCAGGAGCGTATAAAGCTTACCCGAAGCTTCAAGGATTTCCTGAACCTGATCGGATGTTACCGCATCAAGACCGCAACCGAAACTCGTAAGCTGAACAAGTTCAAGGTTAGGCTTTGAAATTACAAAAGCAGCCGCCTCGTAAAGTCTTGAATGATACATCCACTGGTCAACAACTCTTATCGGTCTTTGAAGAACACCCGGAGTTGAAACCGAATCCTCAGTCAAAACAGCAAGTCCCAAGGAATTAATCATATCCGGAATACCGTGGTGAATCTCCGGATCGATATGATATGGACGGCCTGCCAATACAACACCGCGCTTATTATTCTTCTCAAGATAGTCGATAATCTCCGCACCCTTTGCTTTGATATCGGACTTAAATGCTTTATATTCTTCTTCTCCCGCTCTTACGGCAGCCAAAGCTTCTTCTCTCGTGACATTGCAATAAGAGAAAATTTCAGCCAACTTTTCAGCTACACACTCAAGATTATCAAGCGGCATAAAAGGATTTAAGAAACGGATATTTTTCTCCTTCAATCCCTCAACATTATTCTTGATTACTTCAGGATAAGAACAAACAATCGGACAGTTATAGTGATTACCTGAATTACTGTTCTCGTTATGCTCATAAGGCACATCCGGATAGAAAATGGTCTCTATGCCACGGGAAATAAGGTTCTCGATATGTCCATGCGCGAGCTTTGCCGGATAGCAAACACTCTCGGACGGAATAGTATCCATACCCTTCTCGAAAAGAGCATGCGAAGAACGAGCCGATACTTTAACAGAAAAACCGAGATTTGTAAGAACCGTAAACCAGAAAGGATAGTTCTCATACTGATTAAGACATCTTGGTATACCGACAACTCCGCGCCTTGCATCCTTATCTGAAAGCGGCTTATATGCAAAAGTACGATCGTACTTATACTTGAACATATTAGGAAGCTTTTCTTCCTCTGAAAGTTCAAGTTTACCTTCTCCCTTCTCACAGCGGTTACCGGAAACAAATTTCTGACCGTTAGAGAAAGTGGAAACAGTAAGTTTACAGTGATTTGCGCAACCCTCGCATCTTGTATTCTCTGTCGTCATCTCAAAAGAATCCAACATATCTTTACTTAAAAGATTTGACTTCTGCTTATTGTCAGGACAACGTTTACGAGCAATAAGAGCAGCACCGAAAGCACCCATAAGACCTGCAACATTCGGTCTTATTACGTCACGGCCGGAAACCAACTCGAAGCATCTCAATATAGCATCATTTAAGAAAGTACCGCCCTGAACAACAATGTTCTTTCCGAGCTGTTCGGTATCGCGAATCTTGATAACTTTATAAAGAGCATTTCTTACTACCGAATAAGAAAGACCTGCAGAAATATCACCTACGGAAGCACCCTCTTTTTGTGCCTGCTTAACCTTAGAGTTCATAAATACGGTACATCTAGTACCTAAATCTACAGGATTTGTAGCCTTTAAAGCCTCAACCGAGAACGAATGAGCATCCATTTCCAATGTCTGAGCAAAAGTCTGAATAAAAGAACCGCAACCTGAAGAACAAGCTTCGTTAAGCATAATGGAATCGATAACGCCGTTTCTGATCTTCATACACTTCATATCCTGACCGCCGATATCGATAATAAAATCAACATCAGGACAGAAAAACTTTGCGGATTGGAAATGAGCCATAGTTTCAATTTCACCTATGTCTGTTCCCAAAGCAGCTTTAATAATATTCTCGCCGTAACCTGTTACGCATGAATAAGCGATATGACAATCGGAAGGCATATGCGAGTAAATATCCTTAAGAATGGAAACCGCACTCATTACAGGATTACCCTTGTTTCCGGCATAGAAGCTGTAAACAAGCTGTCCATCTCCGTTAATAACTACAGCTTTGGTAGTGGTTGAACCAGCATCGATACCGAGGAAGCAAGCACCCTTTTGCTGATCGAAAGGATAGATTCCAATCATATCTTTCTCGTGACGCTCGTCAAACTTACGCTTCTCATCCTCGTCTTTAAAAAGCGGGTCGATATGAATAATGTCAGGAGTAAATCCTTCTTTATTCGAGAATCTTTGCATCAAATCGGAAAGCTTGATTTTCTCGCCGTCAGCGCTTAATGCAGCACCCAAAGCAACGTAAATCTGAGCCTCTTCAGGCATCCAGAATGACTCTACGGAATTTTTAAGAGTGCGCTCAAAAGCGTGTCTCAACTCCGAGTTAAAAAACAACGGACCGCCCAAAAATGCAACATGACCCTTAATAGGTCTTCCGCAGGCAAGTCCTGCGATGGTCTGGTTTACTACTGACTGATAAATTGATGCAGCCAAGTCCTCTTTTGCAGCGCCTTCGTTAATAAGTGGTTGCAAATCACTTTTTGCAAATACTCCGCAACGGCTTGCAATTGTATATAAGGAACGATAATCCTTTGCAAAATTATTAAGTCCGTCGGCATCTGTCTGCAAGAGTTGAGCCATCTGATCGATAAAGGCACCTGTACCTCCGGCACAAGTACCGTTCATTCTCTGCTCCAAAACAGGATGCATATATGTTATCTTGGCATCCTCACCGCCAAGCTCGATAATAACATCAGTTTCAGGATGATATTTGTTAATGGCAACCGTTTCTGCCATAACTTCCTGAATAAAATCAAGCTTCAGCCATTCAGCAACGGAAAGTCCGCCGGAACCTGTAATTTTTACTGAAGTTTCAAGATTCGGATATTCTTTATTGAGCTTCTCGAAAAGCACATTCAGAAGACCTGAGATATCAGAATGATGTCTTTGGTATTCGTTAAATATAATCTTCTCATCTTCAAGCAAAACAATCTTAATTGTTGTGGAACCGATATCAAGTCCCAGTTGGTACTTACTGTTCATATAATCCTCTTACTTTTCCGTTTCCAACGGTGCACCCTTCGGCTGTTTTTTTGTATCTTTATTTATTGGTTTTACTGACTCTTTAACTTTGTCTTCCGCTTTAACGGCAGCTGACTTCTTCTTATTCTCCGTATCTTTGATTTCGGATACTTTATTCAACTCAAGAGACTTTTTCTTAAGTTCATTCATATGTTCTTTATCACGATTTCTCATCATCATCTTAAAATCGGTCTGATCGAGAAGTTTCATCTTAAACTCAGGATTCAAAGATACTCTCAAAACTTCATCCGGCACTCCCAAATGAAGATCGAAAGCATTATCGAACTTATCGTGACAGATAAGGTTTAATCCTTCGGTAACTTTCAAAACATTCTTCTCGAACATTTCGAAATCACACTCAATTCCCAATGTATAAGGCAAACCGCAAAAATACACGCCTACATACGGCAGACATCTCGAGAAAATCAAATGAAGACATATAAGCTTCATATAAGACTCAAGATTGATACAATCCTGATCGCAAATCAAGGAAAGCGTACCGTCAGACGTCATATTTGATATATCAGATTTATCATCTTCAAAACCGTTGGCCCAAAGATAGTAAAGTTCTCTGTAAACGGCATTTTTAAACACTTCGAAGTCACGAGTTAAAGGAGCAGCCAATACATTATTTCCTACCCCGAAAAAGAACTGCATATATGAAACTTCCAAATAGTTCGGCACACCGAACCATTTCATATAGGCTGCAATATCGCGGGCATTAAAAACGTACTTATTCATTAAAATCTCCTTATGACAAAATCAAAAAACATTATAGCATATTATAATAAAAGGAAACTGATGTAAATGAGTTAAAAATGGTGTGGTATCAAAACCGTTCAAAACTTATAAATTTGTCCCATAGTATAACACTTCAACAAATATATTAAGGCCGCCTCTATTTCGGAGACGGCCTTAAAACTATTAAAAAGTAAAGTGGTTTCTTGTTAAGAAAATGAAGTCGTCAGTCTTCAATTTCCTCAAACGATCCAAACAGATTAAGTCTGAAAAGCATAGCCTCATCGTCAGGATCAGAGCAGTAAATCTTTGCACTTACGAGAATACCGCCTTCAATAAGCTTCATAATACCTGTAATCTGGCTGAGCTTACTTCTGAGATTGAAGTGGTCACCCTCATCGGTAATAAGAAATACATCGCCTTTGCACTCATCAAGAGCCTGCATAAGTGTTGCAACATCAATGTTGTTCATGTTAAATGCCTTCATGTTGTTACCTCCTTTTAGATCTATTCAAAATTTTCATTTATCGGTAACTTTTACCGACACTTGAATTATAGTTCAGTACCGGTTCGGTAACAACACGTTATGTGTACAGTTTATACAAACGCAACGTTAAATTTTTATGCACATTGCACAGTTACTTGCGTGAATAATGTCTGACGTTAAAGCTGACACCTTTCTCAGACATAACCTCATCTTCGACTTCATCCAACTGCCACTCTTCGTCCTTATCCAAATTCGGGAAGTATGCATCAGCCGTAAATTCCTCGTTAATAAAGGTTACGATTGCTTTATCACAAAGCGGAAGCAAAGTTTTATACATTTCTTCTCCGCCGATTACGAAAACAGTCTCATCTTTATGACTTTCAACATATTCTTTAACATCATCAACAGAATGAAGAATAATAGCTCCCTCCTTCTCAAAGAAAGGGTTTCTGCTCATTATGATATTAACTCGCTTCGGCAAAAGCTTCTGTTCTTTAAATGTCATCAAAGTTTTTCTTCCGTAAATTACGGTACATCCTGCAGTATACTTTCTGAATACGCCTCTTTGATCTTCAGGCAGTGAAATAAGTAAATCACCCTTATATCCGATGCCCCAATTCTTATCAACGGCAACAATTGCTATCATAAATCCACCTCTTAAATTGCTATAGGAATGTTTTTAATTTGTTCTCCGGCCTGATAGTTCTCGATAATAACGTCATCCTTAGTAAAATCGTAGAAGTTCTTGATATCAGGATTAAGCGTAAACTTAGGAGCTTCAAAAGTTGGTCTTTTTATAAGATCCTTAACAATATCTATATGTCTGTCATAAATATGAGCATCGGCAATAACATGAACCAATTCACCCGGAAGCATATCACATACCTGAGCAAACATATAAACAAGGATTGCATACTGAACAACATTCCAGTTATTCGCAGCCAAAATGTCATTGGAACGCTGATTTAATATAGCATTAAGACGAAGCTTATCTTCGCCCGGACGCTTTGTAACGTTAAAAGTAACACTATATGCACACGGATAAAGATTCATCTCATGTAAATCCTGATGAACATAGATATTTGTCATTATTCTTCTGCTGTACGGATTATTCTTCAAATCAAATAGAACACGATCAACCTGATCCATCATGCCTTCTTTGTACTGATGTTTAACACCGAGCTGGTATCCGTAAGCCTTTCCGATTGAACCATTCTCATCGGCCCATTCATCCCAAATATGAGAACCCAAATCATGAATATTGTTGGACTTTTTCTGCCAAATCCACAAAAGCTCGTCAGTTGCGGATTTTACATAGGTTTTACGAAGTGTAAGTGCAGGAAATTCCTTACTTAAATCATATCTGTTTACGACACCGAACTGCTTAATGGTATAAGCGGGAGTTCCGTCTTCCCAATGAGGTCTAACCTTCTCGCCTTCGGTAGAAAAACCGTTATCAATAATGTCGTTGCACATCTTGATAAACAAATCGTCAGCGTAACTCATGATAATTACCATCCTCGAAAATTGATATTTAAATTATATCAAACATTCTCGGATACGGTATTCTTATGTGCAACAAACTCCTCGAGATTTGAATATACATTCTCCTCGCCGACCTTATCTATGAAACCAGCCGACTTTAGAGAGCTTAAAATATCATCATTAATTCCTACAAAGCAGTACTCTGCGCCGATTGATTTAATATACTCGATGCATTCGATAAATTCTTCCGAGGCTGACAAATCAACGAAAACAACACCTCTGAACGAGAGAATGTAACAGTCATACTTCTTCTCGGATTTTTCGATAGTCTTCTTAAGTTCTTTTCCGTTAGCAAAAAAGTAAGCACCAACGCTGTAGATAACTGCGCAATTTCTGTTTTTGATAAGTTTTTCTTCCTCCAAAGTAACCTTGATTGAAGCAAGCTTACTTATCATCAGTACCATTGAAAGACCGACACCGATAAGAATTGCATAAGTCAAATCCAACAAAACCGTAGCAATCATGGTAACAAAATAAAGGACAGCAGAATCATAAAGCTTATGTGTGAAGTAATTCTTTACTGCTTTAAAATCATTCATTTTGAAGGCAGTTACCATAAGAACGCCTGCCAAAGCGGCATACGGAACCATTCCGATAACCGGAGCCAAAACGAAAACACATGCAATAAGGAAAACCGATTGTACTACTGAAGTAATTCTTGTCTTACCGCCGCTTTTAATTGCTACCGATGTTCTTGCGATAGCTGCCGTCGACGGAACACCGCCGAAGAATGGAACAACAATATTGGCAAGACCCTGAGCAATAAGTTCTACGTTGGAGTCAAACTTCTCCTTTTTCATTGAAGCAGCGCAAGTACCGCAAAGAAGGCTTTCAACCATGCCGAGAAGCGCAATTGTTACGGAATATCCGACAACACTTTTAAGCATATCAGGGGTAACGGAAGTAATATTAAGAACTTCGCTGTTAACTATAGATCTCGGAATAGCACCGATGGTTTTAACGTCAATCTTAAAAATCCAAACTACCAAAGTTGCAATTATAATTCCTGCCAATGATGCCGGGAACACTTTACCCCATTTCTTCGGAAACACAGCCATAATAATGATTACTCCGACAGTAACAGAGAGTGTGGTAAAGTCCGTTTTCGAGATATTGGAAGCAAATGTAAGCACTTTATCGACAGTAGTTTCACCGGAAGCAGTAACACCGAAAGCATTTCCCAACTGCCCGATGGCAATAACCAGAGCAATACCCGATGTAAATCCCGTAACAACAGGCTTTGGAATAAATTGAACAAGCTTACCGAATCTTAAAAGACCGCATATAAGAAGAATCAGACCGGACATTAACGTTGCCAAAAACATTCCCGTTATACCGTACTGACCTGAAACAATTGTTCCGAGAACGACAGCCATGGCACCTGTAGGACCGGAAATTTGAAAGCTTCCGCCGCCCAATAGACCGCTTATGATACCGGCGATAATAGCCGTTATAAGGCCGCCCGCAATACCGACGGCAGTATGCTCCGCATCAACACTTGCAGCACCGAAAGCCAATGCCAAAGGAAGTGCAACAGCTCCGACCGTAATACCCGCAGTTATATCGCTTATGAAAGATTTAGCGTTATATCCTTTAAACTCATTTCTGAAAATCTTCTTGTAGTGACCGAAAAACGGTCTTTTTGACTTTGTATTACCCATAAAATACCTCGAAATTTATTGCCGTTAAGAAATATACACCAATTAAAGAGGTTTTAAGTTTAGGTATTATAACGAAAAACAAGGCTCAAAAGTCTCGTAATTAATGCAAATAAGGGGCTGGGGCTGTCTCAGAATATACATCGAAACTTAGTCTAATGGTCCACGTCAATACATAACTTGCGATTTCTGACACGAAAACTGTAATTTCGTTCTATTCCGACTAAATTCATTTTCTTAATCTGTTACAAATATTGAAATAGGCTAAAAATCCCTTTTTTCGAGATTTTAGCCTACATTTTGTCTGAATAAATCATACAATGTTTAGATAAATCAAATGGCGTTGACAAACTATAGGCTAAAAACCTTGATTTTCACGATTTTAGCCTTTTTTGCCTCCCTTACTGCTCAGAACTGAGCTGACGCCACAAAAAAATAGGCTAAAAATCCGATTTTTCGAAATTTTAGCCTACTATAACTTTTGAGACAGCCTCTTCAAGCATCAATTCATTTAAAATAATTAACCTTTATAGCCGATTTCGTCAGCCAGGCTCTTCTCAAGAATAACAACAGCATCTCTGTGCATACGCATAAATGTTGCAGGACACATAGGATCTATCTTATCTTCCATAAGAAGCTTACGTGCTGCATCCTTCTTATTACCGTTAATAATCATAAGGAGTTTTTGAGCTCTCATGATGTTGCCCATACCCATTGTAAGAGCATAACGAGGAACCTCGTCACGAGAAGCGAAAAATCTTGTATTTGCATCAATAGTGCTTTCGTCCAATACTTCCTTATGCGCTTTGTCATAAAGAGTAGCGCCAGGCTCATTAAAGCCTAAGTGACCGTCAGGACCTACACCCAATACCTGAACAGCAATATCGGAACTGTCAAGAATATCATTGAATTCTTTAAGATTAGCTTCGATATCACCTGTAGCCTTTACAACCACAGTATTGTTCTTATCAATATTGATATGATTGAAAAGATTGGTATCCATGAAATATCTGTAACTTTGCTCATGTGTACCTTCCAGGCCGACATACTCATCAAGGTTAACGGAATGAACTTTTGAGAAATCCAACCCCTCTTCCTTACATCTTCTGGCAAGTTCCTGATACATACCTACAGGACTTGAACCCGTAGCCAAACCCAAAGTACACTCCGGATTCTCACGTACAACAGATTCAATGATATCTGCAGCAGCTTTTGAGGAAGCCTCATAGTTCTCGCATACAATTACTTTCATTTTAAAATTCTCCTTTTAAAAAGTTTAAGCAAATCAGATTTGCTATATAAAACGGTCCACATCAAGCGGAAAAATCAAAAGGAAAAAAATCCCCGCCAGACACGCATAACCGGTTTACATCATCTCTTGGTAACTACGTTACCTTTTCCCTTATATATAGAATTCTCAGGTACAGCGCCGCGAACGCACGACAGCGGATATACATTTGAGAATCTTCCTATAACCGTACCGGGATTTAATACCGAGTTACAGCCCACTTCAACATTATCTCCCACCATGGCGCCAACCTTCTTACGTTCGGTAGGAATCTTTACGCCTTCATTATTTATTACAACCAAAAGTTTATCGCTTTTAACGTTACTTGTAATGGAACCTGCTCCCATGTGCGACTTGTAACCCAAAATGGAATCTCCGACATAATTATAATGAGGAACCTGTACATTATCGAAAAGTATGACATTCTTAAGTTCGGTAGAATTACCCACAACACAATTATCGCCTACCAAAGCACTTCCTCTGACAAATGCTCCGGGCCTAACCTCTGTCTTATGACCGATTATACAAGGTCCTGAAATATAATTATTCGGATATATTTTTGCATCTTTTGCTATCCAAACATTCTCGTCAACCAAATCATACTCATCGGAAGGCAAATTCTTACCAATTTCAATAATCAAATCGGAAATACCCGCCAAAGCTTCCCACGGATATGTAAAGCCCAAAAGATAGTCCTTTGCTTTTGTATGTTCCAAATCGTATAAATCAGTAATCTTAAGATTCATTATTTCATCTCCGTAAAATGGCCTGAAGTCTTCATTGACTCAATAATTGCATTAACGCACTCTTCGCACTTCTCATACGTATCTGCCTCAGCCATAACTCTCAATACAGGCTCGGTACCGCTCTTTCTCAAAAGAACGCGACCGTTATCACCCAATCTTCTTGCACAATCGTCAACAGAAGCTTTTACAACTTCGTCGTTTAATGTGCCGTCCTTATCATCAACCACAACGTTCTTCAAAACTTGAGGATACATCTTTGCAGGTGCAGCCAAAACAGAAAGCGGAAGATGCTTTTCTTTCAAAACAGCCATAATCATCAAAGCGGTAATAAGTCCGTCACCTGTGTGAGCATATTTACGAACAATAATGTGTCCCGACTGCTCACCGCCCAAATAATGGTCATTCTCTTTCATATTCTCGTATACATAACGGTCTCCTACTGCGGTTTTTTCGTAAGAAATACCTTCAGCGTCAAAGGCTTTATAAAGACCAAAGTTTGACATAACAGTAGTAACTACGGTGTTATTCGGTAATTGGCCTTTCTCTTTCCAGTACTTTGCGATGATATACATAATCTGATCGCCGTTTACTACGTTACCGAGCTCATCTACTGCCAAACATCTGTCGGCATCACCGTCAAATGCAAAACCTACATCAAGTTTATTCTCAACAACAAGCTTTTGTAGACCCTCGATATGAGTTGAACCGCATCCGTTATTGATGTTAACACCGTCCGGCTTATCGTTTATAATCACGGTCTTGGCACCCAAAGCGTCAAACAAAGCTCTACCAATCATCCAAGAACTTCCGTTCGCAAGATCGAGACCAATCTTGGCATTCTCGAAAGAACGTGAAGGGATACCTGCCAAATAACCGATATATCGCTGTCTTCCGGAATAGAAATCAACCGTTTTACCTATTTTATCGCAAGAAGCATATTCGATTAAGTCTTCTTCGGAATCAAGATAATCCTCAAGCTGAGCCTGAAGTGCATCATCCATCTTCTCGCCGATTTCATTCATAAGCTTAATGCCGTTATCAAAATAAGGATTGTGACTTGCGGAAATCATTACGCCGCAATCAAATTCTTCGGTTCTTGTAATATAGCTAACGCAAGGAGTTGTCGTAACATGCAATAAATAAGCATCGGCACCGGAAGATGTAATTCCTGCAGCCAAAGCGTTCTCATACATATAAGAAGATTTTCTGGTATCTTTTCCGATTACAATCTTTGCATATTCGCCTTCAGGCTTCTGATTGCTGTAATACCATCCGAGGAAACGACCGATTTTAAGAGCATGTTCAACAGTTAAAACAACACCGGCTTTACCCCTGAAACCATCGGTTCCGAAATATTTACCCATAAAAAAACCTCCAAGTAAAACATCAAACATATTATACATTTCTTGAATTAATCGAAAAATATCAATCTGCACAAAATTCTGAATTATTTCTGCCATCAACAAAACTTTTTCAGTTTAAAAAACAAAAAACCTCTCAAACCGAAGTTTGAGAGGTTTGGTGGGGCTGGTGGGACTTGAACCCACACGATTTTGAGGTCGGCAGATTTTGAGTCTGCTGCGTCTGCCATTCCGCCACAACCCCGAAGTTGAGCATATTGATTATATGCATATGGATTTCATTTGTCAAATACCTATTTACCTTGAATTTGCCCTTATTTTTTTATCTTTATTTGATAGAATTGTACTAATATTATTTTTTTGAGAGGGAGAGATTATGACTTCGATTAATAACTTTTCGAAAATCACGCCTGAAATCGACGAACTTGCACGCATGTGCACTGACCGAAGAATAAATCCCGAACTTTATTCTAAATTCGATGTTAAACGCGGTCTTAGAGATATCAACGGAAAAGGCGTACTTACAGGACTTACCGAGATATCAGAAATTATTTCATCAAAAACAGTAAACGGTGAAACCGTTCCTTGTGACGGTGAACTTTACTACAGAGGAATCAACGTAAATGATTTGGTAAACGGTGCCATCAAGGACGATCGATTCGGCTTTGAAGAAACCACTTACCTGCTTCTTTTCGGAAAACTTCCGAACAAAGAAGAATTGGAAGCATTTAACAAGATTCTTATAGGCTATCGTACAGTTTTACCTAAAAACTTCGTCAGAGACATCATTATGAAGAAGCCTAGCGAAGACTTGATGAACAACCTCGCAAGAAGTGTTCTTAATCTTTACGCTTATGATATGGCCGCTAACGATACCTCTATCCCGAATGTTTTGAGACAGTCGTTGGAACTTATCTCCAACTTCCCTGTTCTTGCTGTATATAGTTACAATGCCAAGAACTATTATCTTGATAAAGGCAGCCTCATTATTCACAGACCAAAGGCTTCCCTGTCTACGGCTGAGAATATTCTTTATATGTTAAGACCTGATCACAAGTACTCAAAACTTGAGGCCAGAATTCTTGATTTGGCACTTATCTTACATGCTGAACACGGCGGCGGTAACAACTCCACGTTTACTACGCACGTAGTAACGTCTTCCGGTACCGATACTTATTCTGCTGTTGTAGCGGCTCTTTGTTCTCTTAAGGGTCCTAAACACGGCGGCGCTAATATCAAAGTTGTTAACATGCTTAATGATATTAAGAAAAACATTTCCGACTGGAATGACGATGAAGAGATAAAGAACTATCTTCGCAAGATTCTTCATAAGGAAGCTTTCGACGGAGCAGGCGTTATTTACGGTATGGGTCATGCCGTATATTCGATTTCGGATCCAAGAGCAATGATTTTTAAAGACTACGTTGAGAAGCTTTCTGCCGAGAAGAAAAAGACTGCGGAATTTAATCTCTATTCCAAGATTGAAAAACTTGCAGCTGAACTTATCGCGGAAGAAAGACACATCTATAAAGGTGTTTCAGCAAATATTGATTTCTACAGCGGCTTTGTTTACAGCATGCTTAATCTTCCTACAGAGCTTTATACTCCGCTTTTTGCTATTGCCAGAATTTCGGGATGGTCAGCTCACCGTATTGAAGAACTTACAAATGCGGGAAAGATTATTCGTCCGGCATATAAGAGCGTTCAGCCTCATGTAGACTACATACCGCTCGAAGAACGTTAATAACATTAATTAACACATCAAATAGGTGCTGTCTCAAAACAAAGTACATTTTGGGACAGTCTTTTTTTCTGGCTCTGTAAAACCTGAATTTCTGCAAATCCACTGTGCCTTCTTTACTTAGATGCACTGTTTTTGAATGAATTTGAGTAAAAGCGTATAGAATTGGCTTTCGGGTTTTAATCTATACGCTTTTTTCTTCTTTGTGGACGTCCTT
>JAZLML010000023.1:0-14534 GCA_045598625.1 Saccharofermentans sp. | reverse complement strand
CTAGAAGGCCTGAACAATAAGATTAAAGTTGCTAAGAGAGTTGGCTACGGCTACAGAGATGACAATTACTTTTTCACCTTGGTTCGTTACATATCACTTCCTGCTAACTTTATTGTAATCCCACAAAAAATGTGAAGAGCCCTTTTTTTGGTGTAAAAGCGTCATGTAATGCCCAAATTTATCACCTGCGTTCTTTCATAAACTTGCTATTCTTGTTTTAAGGAGGTGATGTTTATGGGAACGTCAATTGAATATGCCATTGTTTTTTCTTTGGTACTCGTTATGCTCGGCTACTTGTTCTATATTCCAAATCAGATTGTCAGAGATTCTGAAGATATAAGTGAATACTTGTTTGACGAGATTGAGTTTCATATGGAAAACAGTAGACCCGTTTCCGATCGGAGAATTGCATCTGTTGATTCTCAGGATACCTGTCCTGAAATTCTCTTTACTATGTTTTCCGGTCTTTCCGAATGTTATTGGATTATGACGGAGGAATTATTATGACAGTGAGATTTAAGAAACGTTATTCTAAGTTCGGCAGTTCTTCGATTTTTCTTTCGATTATTTTAAGTGCTGTAATTCTGGTTAATAGTATTTTTCTGTCTAAAGTAATAGAGATAAATCGTAAGATGAAGACGGCAGAAGCATTAAAACTTCAGATTGAACAGATTCTTGCATCTTTTGATACAGATCTTTACGATATTTACGGTATATACGGGTTTAGTGAAGAAGCGGTAAATATTTCGGTCTATCAGGATGTAATCGGATGTAACGGCTATTTCTATGACGGTAATATTGTTAGTGTATGTGATTATTATGAATTTGATGAAGACAGACTCAGAGAGGCAATAGTACAGTACTATACTTTAAGGGCTCCTGCAGCGGTTTTTTCTGATATTTCATTTGAAATCAAAGCACTGATAGATGAATATGACAGTCTTGGAATAGCTGATAAAGTCTCTGCTTATCTTAAAGGTAATAACGGAAAAATAATAAGTGATATCTTTAACGGAATTACCGATTTGAGTGAGTATACAGATGATATTGAATTCTTAGACTCAATCGGTTACTCATCTGATTCGGTAGATACTTTTGTTGGTTTTTTGGAAGACAGCAGTGATTTTGATTTAAGTGAATTGAATGATTTCTTTAATTTAAGTATGTCAGACACTTTGGGAGAAAGTTTATTAGACGGAGCATATGATATTAATGAAACATTCTCGGAACTGGGTAATAACTTACTCTATCCGTTATACTTGAATCATTATTCTGCCAATAATTTTGATTGTATTTTCGAAGAGTTTCATGAAAGTTTGAACGAAAGTTTTGCTGATGCTTCATTTAACGGTACTTCGTTCAGTGACATTCATGGTTCCAATGAATGTGACCTGGAATATATTCTTACCGGAATTGAAGGCGAAGCTTCACTTTTGATTATCACGCCTATAATCAATAAACTTCTTCTGCTTGAGGAGTTTATCGTAACTGTTACAGATGAGAAGCTGATGCGTGTATTAAAGATATGCGGAGAAATCATGTACATAATAATGAGTCTTTGCGATTGCCCGATACCTGCTGAAGTCTGGACATATATATTTGCGTATAAATGGGCGCAAGGCGGCAGTGATGCATATACACTTAAGATTATGACCGGATACTATATTGATATATTTGAATCTGAATCTCTTCCTGAACCACTTAATAAAGGGCTTCATGTAAATTATCGAGATCTTTTGTACGGGTTATTGGCATTTATTCCCAGTCAATATAAAGAAGAACGTATATGTGACATTTTAAAGCGAGATTACGGAGATTTCTATTGCGGAATTGAGCTTCAATCATCTTATATGAATTCCAACTACTACTTTTCCGAGTCATATGCCTTATATAACTGAAAGGGGAGTAATTATGAATAAGAAAGGTTCAGCTGCTCTTGAAACTGCTATTGCTTTTTCGGTTTGTCTTATACTTTTGTTCTCGATGCTTTCGATAATGAATGTTTATAATGCAGATATGATTATGCATGCAGCTATAGAGCAAAGTTCCGAGAATATGGCAATTTACATGCCATATACGATTGTCGGTTCGGATTTGGTAAGTAATGTAGTAAATGCACTTCCGGACAGCAGTATAGACAGCAATACAATTGAAGATTTAAGTCGTGTCGGCAGCGGTATCTATTCCGTTATCCATTTCTTTGGTTATACACCGCAAGATTTGCTTATTAATGGGGTATTTGCAGGTATATACAAAACAGATGTGATTAATTACTACTATGAACATGCAAAATCAATTAAAGTACTTGAGCCTGAGATTAAAGATATACGCTTAACTTACGAACCCGACAGAAGAATAATCAGCGTAAACATTTCATATACTTTTAATACTATTTTCGGTGAGATTGAGAAAAATGCATATTCAATTGTTCCTTTTTACGGAAAAAGCAATCTGAACTTCAGATGGGATGATAATACTGATGTCGATTATAGTGAAACACCTGAATCAATATGGAATGAAGGCAACTTCGAAAGAGGAACGTATTTTGAAGAGCAGTATGGAGGTAATCTGCCGCATACATACCCGGTAATTTCAAATTTCGAAAACGGTATTGCAAGCAGTGTAGTAAGTATTGATACTACAAGTCCGTATTACAGTGATGAGAATAATCTATCGCATAAAATAATGAGTGAGATTGACGAATTGGCATCATTTAACGGGGCTGATGTTAATATCAGCGGCAATAATTATTGTATTACTTCCAGTGATATCAATGGTAGGGAACTGATCATAGTAATTCCCGAGAACACGCCATCATCCAGTCTTGACAACATCCAAAATATTGAAAATTATGCAATTGCGAATAATATAGATATGAGAATTGTCCAAGACGGTGTTTCAACTGAATACATCTGAGAAATTTCAATTGCTTATTATTTTAAAAATATTATAATATATTAGATGCACTGAAAGTATTTATGGGGAAACTATGCTTTCGTGCGGATTTTATATGCGGAGGAGAACGAAAGTGAAAAACAGCTCTTCAGTAAGACGTCCGTCTCTTGTTACGTCTTCAATGAGTAAAGGGCATAACGGTTCTGGTAAATCTATCGGTGATTCCTTAAGAAAAGCTCGTAAGGACTTATTCTTTTCGAGATGTGTATGGGGCATTGTTATTGTTCTTTTGGTAACAGTAGTTGCTGTACTGTTCATTCAGGGTTATGTAGATAGATTTATTGATTTCATCTTGTCGTTAGTGGATTAATATGAACAGTAAAATTCATGATCCTTATATAGATGCATTTTATGATGCTATATTAGCGCTTGATACTAAAGAAGAATGCGATAAGTTTTTTGAAGATATTTGCACAATATCCGAAATCAAATCGATTTCTCAAAGACTTAAAGTAGCAGTTATGTTAGATAGTGGTAAAACATATTCCGAGATTACGGACGAGACCGGAATCAGCACCGCTACAATTTCGAGAGTAAATAAATGTCTTGAATATGGTGCAGATGGTTATAGAATAGTTTTGGATAAAATTAAAAGTAGCGATAATAAAGATAACAGAGGTGTTTAAATGAGTATTATTTCAGCAGTTTTCGGTACGCACAGCGATCGAGAGATTAAACGTATCACTCCACTCGTTGACAAGGTTATGTCACTTGAAGAAGAGTATTCTAAGTTGAGTGATGATGATCTTAAGAATAAAACTACTGTTTTAAAGGAGAGACTTGCTAAAGGTGAGACTTTGGATGATATCTTACCTGAAGCTTTTGCAACTATAAGAGAAGCTTCTTACAGAGTTCTCGGTATGAAGCCCTACAGAGTTCAGATTATCGGAGGTATTATTCTTCATCAGGGTAGAATTGCTGAAATGAAGACAGGTGAAGGTAAAACGCTTGTTGCTACAATGCCGGTATACTTAAATGCTCTTTCCGGTAAGGGTGTTCACGTAGTTACGGTTAACGATTATCTTGCTAAACGTGATAGCGAGTGGATGGGTAAGGTTTATAGATATTTGGGCCTTACAGTCGGTCTTATTATTCACGATATTCCAAACAATATGCGTAAGTCTATGTACAATTGCGATATTGTTTACGGTACTAATAATGAGTTCGGATTTGATTATCTTCGTGACAATATGGTTGTTAAAAAGACCCAGATTTGTCAGCGTGAATTGAATTACGCAATCGTCGATGAGGTTGATAGTATATTAATTGATGAAGCAAGAACGCCGCTCATTATTTCCGGTCGTGGTACTGAATCTTCTGACATGTATGTTAAGGCTGATAGTTTTGTTAAGGGGCTTAAGGCTTTTACTGTCGTTGAGACAGATGATAAAGTAGATATGGATGAAATCGTTGGTGATGCTGATTACGTTATTGATGAGAAGGCTGATTCAGCGGTTCTTACTAAGAACGGTATAAAAAAGGCAGAAAAGTTTTTCTCTGTTGAAAACCTGGCTGATCCTGACAATTTCGATTTGCAGCATTACATTAATAACGCTCTTAAGGCAAACGGTAACTTTAAACGTGACCAGAAGTATGTTGTTATGGATGGTGAAGTTGTTATCGTTGACGATTTTACAGGTCGTTTGATGCCGGGTCGTAGATACAGTGATGGTTTACATCAGGCTATTGAGGCTAAAGAAGGCGTAAAAGTTGCTAATGAGAATAAAACTCTTGCAACAATTACATTCCAGAATTTCTTCAGAATGTATAAGAAACTTTCCGGTATGACCGGTACTGCTTATACAGAAGAAGCTGAGTTCAGATCGATTTACTCACTTGATGTTATTCAGATTCCTACAAATAAGCCAATTGCCAGAATTGATGAAGCAGATGGTGTTTATAAGACTCAGAAGGGCAAGTATGGTGCTGTTCTTAAGGCAGTTATAGAGGCTCATAAAACAGGACAACCGGTTCTTGTAGGTACCGTTAATGTTGATAAGTCTGAGTATTTAAGTAAGTTGTTTACTAAAGCCGGTATCAAGCACAATGTTCTTAATGCTAAGAATCATTTGCGTGAGGCTGAGATTGTAGCTCAGGCGGGTCGTAAGAATGCTGTTACTATTGCTACTAACATGGCAGGTCGTGGTACTGATATTATTCTTGGTGGTAACTCTGAGTTCTTAGCTAAGCAAGAAATGCGAAAACTTGGTTATACTGACGAACTTATTGATGCATCTACTGCTCATAATGATACAGATGATGAACTTATTCTTGAAGCAAGAGAAAGATTTGCTGCTCTTAATAAGAAGTTTGCTGATGAAATTGCTCCTGAAGCTAAGGAAGTTAAGGAATTGGGCGGTTTGGTTATTATCGGAACTGAAAGACATGAGTCAAGACGTATTGATAATCAGTTAAGAGGTCGTGCCGGTCGTCAGGGTGACCCTGGTCGTACAAAATTCTATCTTGCTTTGGATGATGATTTGTTCAGAATTTTCGGTGGTGACAGAGTAACTAAGACTTATGATTCTCTCGGAATTGATGAGAATATGGAGATTCAGACAAAACTCGTTTCCAGCCTTATTGAGAGTTCCCAGAAGAAGCTTGAAGCAATTCATTTTGGTGCGCGTAAGAATACTTTGGAATACGATGATGTCATGAATATTCAGCGTACTATCACCTATGAACAGCGTCGTAAAGTAATTGACGGTGAAGATATGCATGAGACATTCTTGAAGATGCTTAGAAGAGTTATCGATAGTACGGTTTCTTCTTTCTGTGACAGTGAAGATGTTTCTGCTTCTGATAAGTATGCTTTGAGTTTAAAACTTTCTGAATTATTGGGTGATTTACCAATGATTATGAAGTTGAAGTCTGGCGACGACATTGATATGAAAGTGTCCGAACTTTGTAATGCACTTTATGATCAAAGTGTAAAAGCGCTTGAAGAGAAAGAAAACACTGTAACTTCTGAAATATTCAGAGAAGCTGAGCGCGTAATTCTCCTTCAGACTGTTGATTCCAAGTGGATGGATCATATTGATAATATGGATCAGTTAAGACTTGCTATCAGTATGAGAAGCGTTGGTCAGCACGATCCTGTTGTTGAATATAAAATGGAAAGTTCTTCTATGTTTGATGAAATGAACGATTCTATTCAGTCTGATGCTGTTAAGTTCTTGATGCGTGGCCGTTTCTCTGCTGAGACTAAGATGGAAACAAAGACAGCAGTTCGTCAGATGTCAGAAGGACACGGTCAGGATTTAAGTGCTTCTAAGATTCCTACTGAAGCAAAGCAAATTCCTGGTGCTAATGCACCAACACAGACTGCTCAACCGGTTAAACGTGATTCTAACAAAGTCGGCAGAAATGATATGTGCCCTTGCGGAAGCGGTAAGAAGTATAAGAATTGTTGCGGAAAGAATGCAGAGAACTGATTATGATTAAAGATAAAGATACATATTTAGAGAATATTCTTAGAGCATGTGATTATTTAAGAGAGAATCTTAACGGTGATATACCTTCTATTTGCGTTGTATTGGGATCAGGTTTAGCTCCTCTTGCAGATTATGTTCATGTGCTTCAGGAATTTCCTTATGAGGATATCCCTTGTTTTCCTTTGTCAACGGCACCGGGACACCAGGGTAAACTCATATATTGTGATGTCGATGGTAAGAAAGTATTTCTTATGTCCGGCAGATT
The DNA here is from genome assembly GCA_045598625.1 of Saccharofermentans sp. Lineage (GTDB taxonomy): Bacteria > Bacillota > Clostridia > Saccharofermentanales > Saccharofermentanaceae > Saccharofermentans. Next base: position 7,880 of record JAZLML010000023.1, on the reverse strand, counting down.
TCATTACTATGAAGGTTATGACCCTTCAGTATGTACGTTTTATGTTCGTGTAATGTCCAGACTCGGTGTTAAAGCATTGTTTTTGACAAATGCTGCCGGTGGCATGCTTGATGATATGCAACCTTCTGATTTAATGATAGTGGAAGATCATATTTCATTTTTCTGCGAGTCTCCGTTAAGAGGTCCGAATCTTTATGGTTTCGGTGAGAGATTTATCGATCAGACACATGTTTATGATCAGGAGTTTATAAATCTTCTTACAGAGCTTGCAAAAGTTAACGATATCAGACTTCATAAAGGTGTTTATTGCTATACCAAAGGCCCGCAGTATGAAACTCCGGCTGAAATAAGAATGCTTAAGAATTTGGGTGTTGGTGCAGTTGGTATGTCAACGGTTCCTGAGGCTATTGTAGCTGTACATTCAAATCTTCGTGTTGTTGCTTTGTCTTGTATTACGAACCTTGCTTGCGGTATTTCAAAGACACCGCTTTCACATATTGAAGTTCTTGAGAATGCTGAGAAAGCATCAGCAAACAGTTGTCAATTGGTTATTTCTTTTATTAAAAATGTTAATTTGAACTGAGGTACATATGAACGTTCCAGCTTTCGATATTAAAGATATTTCTTTAGCTCCTTCCGGACATAAGAAGATTATGTGGGCTTATAAGAATATGCCTGTGTTACGTGCAATCGAGAAAGAACTTATCGATGAGCAGCCGTTTAAAGGCCTTAAAATTTCTGTTTCTGTGCATGTAGAAGCCAAAACAGCATGTCTTGCCAAGGCTTTGGCTAAAGGTGGAGCCGACGTAGCATTAACAGGTTGCAATCCGCTTTCTACACAGGATGATGTTGCTGCTGCTCTTGCTGAGGACGGAATGCATGTATACACAATACATGGTGACAGTCCTGAAGAGTATATAAATCATTTAAAAATGGCTTTAGCTTTCGGTCCGGATATTGTAATTGATGACGGTGGCGATTTTGCTATGCTTCTTCATTCTGAACTTCAAGATCTTGTTCCTAATTTGTTGGGTGGATGCGAAGAAACTACTACCGGTGTACATCGTCTTGAAATTCTTCAGAAAGAGAACAAGTTGTTGTATCCGGTTGTTGCTGTAAACGATGCCAGATGTAAGCATCTTTTCGATAACAGATTTGGGACAGGTCAATCCGTTTGGACTGCTATTATGGCAACTACAAATTTAGTCGTTGCAGGTAAGTATGTTGTAGTAGCAGGTTTCGGTATGTGTGGCAGGGGAGTTGCAATGCGGGCTAAAGGCTTAGGTGCTAAGGTAATTGTAACTGAAATCGATCCAGTTAAGGCTTCTGAAGCTATTATGGAAGGTTATGAAGTTATGACCATGGACGATGCATCTAAGATCGGTGATGTATTCGTTACAGTTACCGGTTGTAAGGATGTTATTACGGCTAAGCATTTTAAGAACATGAAAGACGGTGCTATTTGTTGCAATGCCGGTCATTTTGATTGTGAAGTCAATATTAAAGAGCTTTCCGAAATTTCGGTTTCAAGTGCTGAATTAAGAAATAACATTATTGGTTATACTTTGGATAACGGTAATACTATTTGTATTCTTGCTGAAGGTAGATTGGTAAATTTGGCATCTGGTGACGGCCATCCGGTTGAGATTATGGATATGAGTTTTGCTCTTCAGGCACAATCTGCCAGATATATAGCTCAAAATGGAAAGAACCTCGAGAAGAAGGTATATCAAACGCCTGAAGTTATTGATAACAGAGTAGCTGAGATTTTGCTTACAACAAAGGGTATTACGATTGATAAACTTACAGAAGAACAAGAAAAGTACGTTAATTCTTGGGATTTCTAATAAAAGGCGGTTTTACCGCCTTTTTTATTCAGTCTTTTTCTGATAACGAAAAAGGAACTTACATGTGTAAGTTCCTTTTGGAGCCAATGGTGGGAATCGAACCCACGGCCTATTCATTACGAGTGAATTGCTCTACCCCTGAGCCACATTGGCATACGTGAATTTGTGCTTTATTAATTTACTAATATTGAAACTTAATGTCAAGTTAAATAATGATATAATAAACATAATATCTATCCAGAGGATTATATGAGAAACAGTATTTATTGTCGTTTATTAACAAAGGTTTCAGCAACGCTGATTTGTTGTTCTTTTATTTGTTTCTTTATATGTTCATGCACAAATGGTAATGATTCATTTCCTCAACTTACTTTTGATACTACAGCTTCGGCAGAAGAAACAGAAAGTGATAGTTCAAATCCTTCTGCTGATACGATTTATAGTATTACGGTTGCACTTCCTTATTCACATGAAACTGTCGATTATTTGGTAAAGCTTTACTATGTTAAAACCAATGGATTAATGCCTGATGACGAGAACGGTATGAATATTGATCTTGATTACTTAAGTTCTTTTTCGGTGCCTTATGTAGTTAATTCAATTAATGTAGCAGGTACAGGTGCCCAGATTTCTACTATTGATGCTTGGGGAGATGAGATTCCGGATGTATATTTAGCCGGAGATCTTAGCGGATTAATAGCAAATGACAAATGTTTGAGTTTAAATAATTACCTTTCCGATAATGATTATATAAGCGGAAGCAATATGTTTTCTGTGTGCCTTGAGCAAATGTATGAAGGCGGCAATATATATGGAATTCCGCACTATTGTACACAGAAACTTCTTTTCGGTGACAGTGAATTTTTATCTGAGGATGAAGATGTGAGTTTTGTTCTGAATTTGAACGATTTTAATTCATTTATTGATGTTATGAAGACTAATTCTGATATTGAATCTGATTTTGTCGCTTTTTCTAATGCATACCTTCTTGTACCTTATTTGAATAATGCTTTATGCGATTCACACGATAGTGTTTTATCTTTTATGAGTTATGAAGAGTATCCTGATACAGTTTCTGTAAATGCTGCATTTAATTCAGTAAACTATGTTGAAGATATGTATGTTGATGGATATTCAAGCGCTGTTAATAATGGATCTGACTATGTTATCGGAAGAAACTGCGGTATGTGGCTCGATGATTCTTCTCAAGTTTTAAACTGGGCAACTTACTATCCTAATTCTTTATTTATTACTTCATTACCACAGCCGGTAATAGAGGATAGGGCAGAGAGTTTTATACCTTATGTTTCATGTTATCCACTTTGCGTATCTGCCGATACCCAATATCCTGAATTCAGTTCTGATTTCGCCACATTTATTTCGCTTGACTCTGATGCACAACTACTTATTTATCGATTAGAAGAAATGACAGGTTATTATCCTGTAATTAAACACACCACTCTTTGGGATCATATATGTTCATATTCATATACAGGCTTTTCTGCATCCTTATTGGAAAGTAATATGAATTCCGCCGTATTTGTTCCTGACACTTGTTCAAATTATCTGTATAATAATATTAATTCCTATTTATACACATATTTTTCGACCTATTCCGAAAATGATACGAATGAGTTCAGTCTGGTGAATTGTTATGGAAGTTGATTACGGTCTTAAGAGATTTCAACTTAATGATATTTCTAAACTTCGTAAGGCAGGACTTTTATGCGGCAAAAAATCAGATTTAGAGGAAGAATTCAGACACAAATTAAATGATAAAAGATTAAAACTTTATATTGTTTTCGATGATGTTGAAAAGTATGTTTGTCTGATTTCAATAACTTTTTCCGTAAATTCAAAATATAACTGCAAGTTAAGTATTAATATTCCACAGAATTTCAGGACTTCCGGTTTGTTGGAGTCTGTCTTCAAACTAACTTTGAAGGAAGTTTTTGTAAAGTATTTGATGCATAAAGTAAGTTTAATAATCAGGAGCGATGATGTAATTCTTGAAAAAACTGCAACAGATTTTGGATTTACGCAAGAAGCTGTTTTATATGATGAGTTTTCGGATGAAGAAGGAAAGTATATTGATGGCGGACTTTTCTATCTTCTTTTGCCGGAGTATAAGTCTAACAACGTGACTTTTGTTCCGTTCCAGCGTGGTATTGTTGCGATTTACGGTAATGAAGATTTTATTCAGAAAGTCAGTTTTTATAAGTATGAACAGAAAATAGATGATAGATTTACATCTGAAGTAGCTCAGTATATCGGTTTTGCCGATGAGAACGGAGTTTTCTATCAACGCAATAATGAATGCTATAAACTTGAAGATAATCATGCACCGAAGGAACTTTCGAAAGCGGCCGATCAGCTGCGTGAATTTTTCCTTAAGCGGCGCGAAAAGTTTGATGTAAATATAGATTATTCATCAGGTACAGATTTTCAGCAAAAAGTTTGGAAATTATTGCTGGATGTACCATATGGATTTGTTATCAGTTATGAGGATTTAGCGTTAAAATTAACTGATAAAAGGGAAGAGGCAAAGAATTTAACAAGAGCTGTCGGTTCAGCCTGTTCCGATAATCCTATACCAATATTTATTCCTTGTCACAGAGTAATCGGCAAGAACGGAAAATTGGTAGGATATTCCGGAGGAATTGAATTCAAAGATTTTCTTCTGCAATTGGAATCCATATTTACGACAGTTCTTTAACGGAGGATTATATGGCTAAACATGATAAAAGTGAAATCGGATTATCAACAATCTTAAATCCTGTACCAGTAGTAATGATTTCTTGTGCCGGTAAGGATATTACAAATGATTCCGAAAGACCTAATATACTTACTGTTGCTTGGGCCGGAACAATTAATTCAGAACCGCCGATGGTGTCTGTTTCGATAAGGAAGAGTCGTCATTCTTATCAGCTGATTAAGGATACATCTGAGTTTGTTATCAATCTTGTTAATAAATCATTGGCGAAAAAGTGCGATTACTGCGGCGTAAAATCAGGTAAGGATGAAGATAAATTTGAAACTTGCGGACTTACATCCGTTAAGGCTTTAAATCTTGATTATGCATATGCGATTAAAGAAGCGCCGGTATCTGTTTCTTGCAAAGTTAAGCAGATAATTGAACTCGGTTCACATGATATGTTTATTGCTGAAATCGTAGGAATTACTGCCGACAGTTATCTTTTGGATGATAACGGTAAGTTGTGTTTGGATAATGCAAAATTGGTTGCGTATAACCATGGAGAGTACTATCTCTTGGGAGAAAAGATCGGCTTCTTCGGATATTCTGTTGCAAACGATGAGGTTTTCGAGAAGCGTATGGGATATAAGCGTGACAGAGATGCTTATAAACATTTAAGGGAAGCTAAACCGAAAAACGGTAAAAAGTATTAATATAGGGGAGTAGATATATGAAATTTTTGGCAATCCAGAAAGTTGATGAAGGTAAGTTTTTAACAAGATACAATCTTACCTATGAAACAAACAAAGGCAATTACAAAGTTTATGAAATGGTAAGCCGTAGTAAGGACATGAATTCTTACTTGGATGTTTGTTCGAAGAAATCCGATGCAGTTGTTCTTATTATGCATGACGAATCAGGCGAGAAGATTCTTCTTAATAAGGAGTATAGAATGGCTGTTGGTCAGTTTGTATATAATTTTCCTGCAGGCTTAATTGATGATGGCGAGAAGTACTATGAATCAGCAAGTCGTGAGCTCTTTGAAGAAACAGGTCTAGAGCTTGTTTCAATCGATCAGACTTGGCCTATAAGTTATAGTGCAGTAGGAATTTCGAATGAGACAACGACGGTTGTTGTCGGAACTGCCAAAGGCGAGTTTAGTCCGAGTACTTCCGATGAAGAGGAAATAGAAGCAAAATGGTATACAAAGGAAGAAGTTAAAGCTCTTTTATATGAAAATTCTTTTGCAGCAAGAACACAATGCTATTGCATGATGTGGGCAAACAGATGATTCCATTTCTAATTATGAATTTTTCTTACTGATTTCTTTCAAAAGTCATTTATGTATTGAAAAATATGGGATTAAGTTATAAGATTTTCAACGGATATTATTAATAATAATATAAATATATTCTATATTTGCAAGAATGAAAATTTTTCTTGCATGAAAGGCGGTCTTTTATGGATTATTCAATCAAGAATGAGTATTTAAATGATCTCATGCAAAAAGTTATCGCAAAGAACCCATCTGAGCCTGAATTTTACCAGGCAGTACATGAGTTCCTTTGCTCTGTAGAAAACGTAGTTGATATTCATCCTGAACTTATCACAAAGAAGGTTCTCGAGAGAATCGTTGAACCTGAGAGAACAGTTATGTTCCGTGTTACATGGGTAGACGATAAGGGTGAGATTCAGGTTAACAGAGGTTACAGAATCCAGTTCAACAGTGCTATCGGACCTTATAAGGGCGGTATCAGACTTCATCCATCAGTTAACCTTGGTATCTTGAAGTTCTTGGGCTTTGAGCAGATTTTCAAGAACTCACTTACAGGCCTTGCTATGGGCGGTGCTAAGGGTGGTTCCGACTTTGATCCTAAGGGTAAGTCTGATAACGAAGTTATGGCTTTCTGCCAGAGCTTTATGAGAGAGCTTTACAGACACATCGGTCCTGACTGTGATGTACCTGCAGGTGATATCGGTACAGGCGCACGTGAGATCGGTTATATGTTCGGTCAGTATAAGAAGATTACAAATGAGTTCTGCGGAATTCTTACTGGTAAGAAGATTTCCTTCGGTGGTTCTCTTGCAAGAACAGAGGCTACAGGTTACGGTCTTTGCTATTTTACAAATTGCATGCTCAAGAAGCACGGTACATCTTTTGAGGGTAAGACAGTAGTTATCTCCGGTGCAGGTAATGTTGCTATTTACGCTTGTGAGAAGGCTCAGCAGCTCGGTGCTAAGGTTGTTGCTCTTTGTGATTCCAACGGATACATCTATGATGCAGACGGAATTAAGCTTGATATCGTTAAGGACATCAAGGAAGTTAGAAGAGCTAGAATTAAGGAGTATGTTGCTGAAGTACCAACAGCTAAGTACACAGAGGGTTGCTCCGGTATCTGGACTATCCCATGTGACATCGCTCTTCCATGTGCTACACAGAATGAGCTTAACCTTGATTCCGCTAAAGCACTCGTTGCTAACGGCGTTAAATTCGTTGCAGAGGGCGCTAATATGCCTACAACGCCTGATGCAATTGCATTCTTCCAGGAGAACGGTATTTTCTTCGCTCCTGGTAAGGCTTCCAATGCCGGCGGTGTTGCTACATCTGGTCTTGAAATGGCTCAGAACAGCCAGAGACTTTCTTGGACTTTCGAGGAAGTTGATGCTAAGCTCAAAGGCATCATGGAGAACATCTTCAAGAATGTTGATGAGACAGCTACAGCTATCGGACATGAGGATAACTACGTAATGGGTGCTAACATTGCAGGTCTCTTAAGAGTTTCCGATGCAATGATCGCTCAGGGCGCTATCTGATAACTTTTAGCTGAATTAGTTTATAAAGAAAATATTTACGAGCCGAATAGTAGTCGTTTGCTATTATTTGGCTCGTTTATATTCTAGGGACGTGAACCTGTTGAGCACGCGAAGCGTGCGAAACAAAAAAACACCCGCTATGCGGGTGCGCGACAGAAGTTATACAAAAAATCACCTAACCAATATAACCAATGGAGTCCAAGCCTATTGAAAATGCAAGGAAAGGTGATTTAATGGCAAATACATCAAATAGTTTGTCGCACACCAAATGGATGTGCAAGTACCACATAGTATTCACACCAAAGTATAGAAGAAAAGCGGTATACAAGCAATACAAGGCAAGCATAGGCCCGATATTAAGACAACTGTGTCAGTACAAAGGAGTAGAGATAATCGAGGGACATCTCATGCCAGACCACGTACATATGCTGGTAAGCATACCGCCGAAGTATAGTGTCAGTCAATTTATGGGATATCTGAAGGGAAAGAGTGCCCTGATGATATTCGATAAGCATGCTAATCTG
>JAZLML010000022.1:0-11080 GCA_045598625.1 Saccharofermentans sp. | reverse complement strand
GAAAATGAAATTCTGTCAAATCTATACTATAAGCAGACTTCGCGGAATTTGAGACAGCCCCTTATTACGCAAATAGTTTTACTTAAGTATAAATCTGAAGACTACAACTACTAAGAGTGCAAGTACAATTCGATACCAACCGAAAACCTTGAAATCATGCTTACGTATGTAGCCGATGAAAAACTTAATAACTACAAGTGAACCAACAAAAGCCGAAACCATACCTATAGCCAAAAGTCCAAGTTCAGAAGTTGTAATCACACCTTTATACTTAAAAATCTTAAGACCGCTTGCACCGAGCATTACAGGTATAGCCATAAAGAACGTAAACTTTGATGCAATATTTCTGTCGATACCTATTATAAGAGATCCGACAATTGTGCTTCCGGATCTTGACGTGCCCGGAAAAATCGCCGCCAAAAGTTGGAACAATCCGATAATCAAAGCATCCTTATAAGTGATATCATCGATAGATGTCACTCTGAATTCTTTGCCCTTAATAACTTTCTCAATAACTATAAAAGCAATACCGAAAGCAGCCAAAGCGCAAGCAACAACAATATAGTTATAAAAATGCTCGTCTATCCAATCGTCACACAAAATTCCGACAATGGCAGCAGGAATACAAGCAACTGCGATTTTAAACCACATCTGAAAAACATCAACCTTAATCCAGGAAAACAAACCGCCCTTAGACAAAGGCTTATTGTTGTTCTTCTTACCGAAAGGCCATACATCCTTCCAAAGAACTATCAAGGCGGCCAACGCGGCACCGAATTGAATTACAACCAAGTATAAATCGAAAAACGAATCCGAAACATCAAGTTTCAAAAACTCGTTTAAAATTATCATGTGACCGGTTGAGCTTATAGGCAACCATTCGGAAATACCTTCGATAATTCCGAAAAATATAGCTTTTAAACATTCAAAAAAACTCATTACAAACTTCCCTTTGAAAAAATTAATTGTCCGTTCATATAGTTTACTACAATCATGGCAATTCCCAAAACAACAAGTATTATACCCGTTATTCTGTTCAAAGTGGAAGGTTTTGCTTTATTGGCCATTTTCGATGCAATCATAGCCCACATAAAGGTGAATACAACACAAAGTCCGAGATATATAAGATTAGGCATATCGCCCAAAGCAAAATGACTGACAGAGCCTGTAAAGGCCGTAAAAGTCATAATAAAGACACTGGTTCCGACAGCGGTCTTAAGCTCATAACCCAATACGGTAACAAGTATCAAAAGCATCATCATTCCGCCGCCCGCACCTACAAAACCGCATATAAAGCCGATTAATGCACCGCAAAGAACAGATTCAATGACCTTACGTTTAACAGACTTGCTGTTCATTTGCTCTTTTGTAGTCATTACAGGTTTAATTATGAATTTAAGTCCGATAAAAATGGTAACAAAAACCGAAGTGCTCCCCATAGCTTTTGAAGGAATAAAACTTGAAGCCAAACTTCCTACAAAAGTAAAAACCAAAACTGAGGCCATCATAATAATGCCGTTTCTGATATCAAGATTCTTATTTTTTCCGTAATTATAAGCGCTGACTGCACTAGCCAAAACATCACTTGCCAAAGCAATTCCGACAGCCGTATAAGGATCTACATGAAGAAAAGTAATAAGCATCGGAGCAATAACGGCAGCCGCACTCATACCTGCGAAACCGGTTCCGATTCCTGCCCCGCATCCGGCAATAAAACAAATTAATATGACAATAAACAACTCTTTCATACTTACCACCGTTTCAAATACCAAGTTAATAATATCATCCCGCAAGAAAAATAATACGACACAAAAATTAACAATTTGAAACAAATAAAAGAACCCAAGTATTAAACTTGAGTTCTTGGTGGGAAGAGGTGGATTCGAACCACCGAAGTCGACTGACGACAGATTTACAGTCTGTTCCCTTTGGCCGCTCGGGAATCTTCCCATATTAGATTGTTTAGTTAGTTGGTGGGCCTTCAGGGACTCGAACCCAAGACCGTCCGGTTATGAGCCGGATGCTCTAACCAACTGAGCTAAAGGCCCACGTTATTTCTAACAATGGAGCGCTTTTCAACGCTTGAGTAGTATACAAATATATAAGCGTTTAGTCAAGAGTATTTTCGAAAATATTTCAAAGTAAAAAGGAGTCGCCTAAACGACTCCAAAGTTTTACTTATTCTTCAATGAATATAAGATGTACTTAGCTCCCATCTGAGCACTCTTACCTATTGCAAATACAGTATCGTGATAAATATCATCAATCTGCTTCGAATAGTCTTCCTGCTCACTTAAAAGCTTATCAATAACGGAATTAACTTCTGAAATCTTATCAAGATCCAAGGAAGCTCCGAGGTTCTCACGAAGAGAAATATTAATCGGAACAGTTTCAATCTTATCGTATTCCTGATTCATTACTTTCATAGGTGTATTAATAAACAAAGCAGGTTTTTTAGTCGTGAAGGCAAACTCATAACCGATACAAGACCAGTCAGTAATAACGATATCCGATTCCATAACAGGATTATTAGAAGAAAAATCTGTCTGAATCTCAATATTCGAACAGTCAGCATACTTTTTCTTAAGCTGCTCAAACTTCTCCGGCTCAAGACGAACCTGTTGAGGATGAGGTCTTAGGATAATGTCGTAACCGGACTTAGAAAGTTCGGAAAGCAATTCCTCTGCACAACTGTCAACAATATTATCAGGTTGCCAAGAAGGCGCTATAAGAATCTTCTTCGGAGAATTAACTTTATGCTCCATTTTGCTATATGATTCCTGCATCTCATCAAACAATACAAAACCGGTCTCAACCAAAGTCTTAGCCTTCGTTCCGTACAAAGCTTCTAACTCACGAATTTCTTTCTCAACATCTGAACTGGTACAGAAAATCGTATCAAACCAATCCAAAGCACCCTTTCTGAGTGTCATGGCAACACTTCCGAAGCCGTGGAAAGTGTAAATATACTCAACATTAGGATTTACTTTGGAACGCTTGATATGATATTTCTCAAGATCAGGCATGGTCATCAAGCAAATATCACAATCAAGCTTAAGGAACAACGGAATAAGCTTATTATCTGAAGCTACGTAATACTTCTGAATTTGATCACGCTTATCATCGAAAATCTTATCGTAAGGATCACTCGTAATATAATGAATAGTTACGTCAGAATGGTCGCAAAGATAATCAATAATACCTGCAAAATACTTATAGTAACCGTTTGCCTCTGAATAAACTACAAGCTTAACATCCTCCTGAGCAAAGAAACGCTTATAATCAGCTCTTTCCCTTTTCTTAAACGAGTTGTACAATTCTTGCTTCTCTTTCTTTTTCTTATTCATCTCGGCAAGATACTCATAGTCTATGTACTTTTTAGGCGGCATAACGGCATTTACGGCAAAAAGGCTTAAAACTGCAAAGAGATTACCGAAAATCCAATAAAGACCAACACCTGTAGGTACAAGGAAAGCAAAATAGGTAGAGAAAGCAATCATAAATATTGTAGTTGCAAGCTTATTTGCCGTACCCTGAGCCATCTGAAGAGTATTAAACTTATTCTGCATAAAGCAAAGGAACCAAGCACTCAAACCGGAAAGAACAGGAATAATAAGAAGTTCATAATTACCTGAGAATGAAGGCTTAAGACTCAAATTAATTCCCAAGAAATCAGTATCAAATTTTGAAATTTCATCAACTACACTCGAAAGAGAAGAACCCGAAGGAATAATACCTTCCTTAATTTTGGTCATAATTTCCAGCTGAAACTGTTTGGAATCAGCTACACCGAGAGTATTAATCAACCAATCTTTCAATGAAGCAATAGAGCCTGCATCAATATTCAAAACGTATGAAAGAGGTCTATAGATAACACCTACAAGACCCAATACTAAAGGAATCTGAATAAAAAGAGGAATAACACCCATCATAGGGTTATATTTATTCTTTTTGTAAAGAGCAATCTGCGCGTCGGTAAACTTATCCTTATCGTCAATATACTTAATTTTAAGTGCATTCTCCTCAGGCATAAGATTAACCATCTTGATAGAGTTTCTCTGAACAAGAAGATTAATCGGGAACAAAATAAACTTAGTAAGTAAAGTAAAAAGAATTATGCTGAGTCCGTAATTATTACAAACAGCATAACAAAACTTCATCAGCACACCCAATATGCTGTACAAAAATTCCGCAATATAAGACATTAAAACACCTTCCAAAAGAAATACAACTAATTATACACTAATAATACAAAAAACCCATTACTTTTAAAGTAACAGGTTTTCGTATGTATATAATTAATTAATTCTTTGCCTTAATGTAACCCTTAGCTGTAAGAAGTTCAGCAGAAAGAACGCCGCCGCCTGCAGCACCTCTCAAAGTATTATGTGAAAGACATGTAAACTTATAATCGAAAATATTATCCTCACGAATACGTCCGATAGATACGCCCATACCGTTCTCGTAATAAGCATCGAGCTTAGGTTGAGGTCTGTTATCCACATCAATGTACTGAAGGAACTGTTTAGGAGCTGACGGAAGATTTAGCTTCTGTGCTTCACCTGCAAACTCACTCCAAGCTTTCTTCATATCTTCAATTGAAGGCTTATTCTTGAAGGATACGGAAACTGCAGCCGTATGACCTTCCTGAACGGCAACTCTGTAGCACTGCGCGGAAATAACAGGTTCTTTAGCGATTTCAATGTGATCTCCGGCAAAAGAACCCCAAACCTTTAACGGCTCCTTCTCGGATTTCTCTTCTTCTCCGCCGATATAAGGAATCATGTTTCCTACCATCTCCGGCCAATCGTTAAAAGTCTTTCCGGCACCTGAAATAGCCTGGTATGTACATACGGAAATCTTCTCGATGCCATAACCCAAAAGAGGTGTCAAAGCAGGAACATAGCTCTGAATGGAGCAGTTAGGCTTAACGGCGATAAAACCGTTTGTTGTACCGAGTCTCTTCTTCTGTGCATCAATAAGCTGAGCATGATCGGCGTTAATCTCAGGAATAATCATCGGTACATCTTCAGTCCATCTGTTAGCGGAGTTGTTGGAAATAACAGGAGTCTCTGTTTTGGCAACCTTCTCCTCCAAAGCCTTAATCTCATCTTTCTTCATATCAACGGCACAGAAAACAAAATCAACTTCCTTACAGAAATCTTCGATATTGTCTGTACCCCAAACGATCATATCTTTAACATATTCAGGCATCTTGGCATCAATCTTCCATCTGCCGTCAACCGCATCAATGTATTTCTTACCTGCAGATCTTGGAGAAGCACATACTGCCTTGCACTCAAACCAAGGATGATTCTCAAGTAAAGAAATAAATCTTTGACCAACATAACCCGTAGCTCCGATAACACCTACTCTTAACTTCTTATCCATAAAAATCCTTCTTTCGTTGTCCGCTGTACGTGGACATTTGTATTCTTACCGTGATATATTATCATAACGATTTCCATTAAACAATGCTAATACAAACAAATTTAGTTAATACAGTATGTTAAAATATAGTCAGTTTAACAACATATGGAGAGATTATGAGTCAAAGCTTCAAAATATTGGATGAATATGAACATTATATGCTTGCGGTTTTGGGAAGATCCGATTTAACCGTACTAAATTATAAAAGCGATATTTCCATCTTTTTCAGATTTATGAAATTAGATAGAAAGCTGATAAATATAGATACAGAGTTTTCCGATATCGATATCTCGGACATTGATGTCTCCTTTATTAAATCCGTTAATTCGGACGACATGTTTGCTTATCTCATATGGCTTAACAGAGAGCAAAAACTCAATGCCTCTTCAAGAGCCCGTAAAGTATCCGCTTTAAGAAGCTTTTATAAATATTTCTGCAATCGAAAACACTATTCTGAATATAATCCGACTTATGAATTGGAAACACCTAAAACAGGAAAACGTTTGCCTAAGTACCTTTCCCTGGAGGAAAGTCAGAATCTGATGAATGCTGCATTTAATTCACCGACCGAAAGCAACGAGCGTGATTACTGCATACTTGTGCTTTTCCTTAACTGCGGAATGCGACTTTCGGAACTGAAAAACATAGATTTGACCGATATAAGAGAAGACACGCTTACGGTTATCGGTAAAGGTAATAAAGAACGAACCATATATCTGAACAAGGTATCCGTTGATGCTTTGAACGATTGGCTTGCTGCGAGAAAAAAGTACAAAATCAAACCTGAATACAAGAATGCCCTCTTCATTTCCAAAAAAGGAAACAGACTTTCGGAAGATATGATTCAAATCATAGTAAAAAGGCTTTTCGATGAAGCCGGCATAGACAGCCGTAAGTATTCGGTGCACAAATTAAGACATACTGCCGCTACATTAATGTATAAATACGGACAGGTAGATTTAAGAACACTTCAGACAATCCTCGGACACGCCAGCGTCTCTACAACACAGATATATACGCATATTGACGACGAAATGCTACACCAGGCAACCGAAAAAAATCCCCTGGCCGGTTTTAAGCCAAGGGAATCATGATTTCAAAACAACATTAGTGAAGTATTACTCGTCATCATTCATAAGGTCTTCAGCCTTAATTACGGACTTAACTTCACCCTCCTGAGCCTTGTTAACCTTCTCGTCGGCTTTTCCTTCTTTACCCTTCTTAAAAAATCTCTTGATTTTGTTCCAAAAAATACCGATACAGGCACCTAAAGTAACAACTACTGCAGAAATAATACTGATCAAATAACTTGTAGTAGCAGGATCAATATAAAGATTAACTAACAACATAACACCAACTCCTAAAATTTTTACGAACCTAATTTTAGCATTAGTACATCGTGTAAATCAATATTCATCTGATATACAGGAACAAAATCTTCACATATGATATAATTCTTGAAACGTCTGTAATTGAAAGGAATCAGCACATTATGAAAGATTTTCTTAAAAAGTATAGTATTGATTTTGCTATTATTTTTTCTTTCAATTCTAATATATGTACTTGTGATTTACCCTACTGTAAATATTAATCTTATTACTTACGATTCAGCTTATCAGTACGCATTAAATAAAAAAGATTTCTCCGAAATGATGCGACTTATTCCCTATGACTACAGTCCTGCATTGTATTCTATATTTTTAAAAACTTATTCGAACATTTTCGGTTATTCGCTGAGCGCTTTGCGTTTTTCATCATTCGTTGTTTATATGGGAATTATTCTTCTGTGTTTATTCCCTTGCAAAAGAGCTTTCGGCAAGAAAGTCTCTTATGTGTCTGCAGTTTGCTTCACGCTAAGTTCTTACTGCTATTTTATGTTTTTCGAAATCAGACCTCAGATTTTGGGACTGTTATTTGTTTCAATAGCTTCTGTTTATACGTACCTCGTTTATAAGGACGGAAAAAAGAGTGATTTGATTCTCCTCACCGTTTTTTCGATATTAGCAATGTACACACACAGTAGCTATGTTCGCTATGTTTTGTAATTATGGAATACTGTTATTGTTTTCGCTTTTCAAGAAAAATTACAAAAAGTGCGTAAACATATTAACCAGCGGAATAACTTGTGCAATCGCATATATTCCGAATCTGATTATGCTGATACATCAGTATAGCAACGTTCAAAACAATTACTGGTCCAGCATAAATGAGGACTTTAGCTGTGTAATAACTGAGTCTCTTTTGATTAATTTTTACTCATTTAAGAACTCGATAGTAGGTTTGGTGATTTTTCTTGCTTTTATATTTTTATGCATTTTCCTGTTATTAAGATATGCTGCCAAAAAGAACGAGAAAAAGAATTCCGATCAAGTCATTGATAATGTTTTTCTTTTGCTTATATACTGGTTTCCGGTTTCAATGTATTGGCTCATTACCAGATTTGCAGTACATGTATTTGCGGAACGTTATTTAAACATGTTTGCATTCATAGCATTACTGGAAGTAATAATTTTCATTTCCAAAATTGATAAAAAGCATATCATATCATGCATATTGACATTGACGGTTATGTTGAACTTTATTATGGCAACAATATATTTTCGCCATGCATACGATGGACCAACTATAAACGATACTGTTAAGTTAATCAAAGAAGAGAACGCGGACGAGACACAACTTTCATTTGTACATACACATGAATGGACTTTAGGCATAATGATGTACTATTTTCCAAACGCAAATCACTACATAACAGATGACTTTTTCACTGTATTAAATACTTATGATATCTTCCCTTCTTCTGTTATCAATATCAACGATCCTGACAACATAGAAAATTACTGCGACGAATTTTACACTTTCTACGGGGATTTCAATTTTGCAAAATGGAATGCCGGAGAATACTATTCCAATAAAAATAACATGACAGAGACTATGTATGAGTATTGTAAAATAAACGGACAATATGTTTATACAAACGTCGTAAAGGTTTCAATCGAAAATTAATCGGCGTCCACATTTGTATTTTGTACCAAAAAGGCAGTCAACAATTGACTGCCTTTTAATCATTCTAAAACTTATCAAATATTCTCTATAAAGCTCTTATATGCAAGATATGTGCAGTAAAGATCCATCTTGGAAATTACTTCATAAGGAGCATGCATCGACCAAACAGGAACACCGCAATCGATTACTTCCATACCGTGTTTTGCCATATAAGCAGAAATCGTTCCGCCGCCGCCTGCATCTACCTTACCAAGCTCACCGGTCTGCCAAGATACTGAAAACTTCTCAAAAATTCTCGTGATATCGGCAACAAAATCACCGTTGGCTTCGTTGGTTCCGGACTTGCCTCTTGCACCTACATACTTCTCAAGCTTAATGCCGTGAGACATGTAAGCGGAGTTTCTAGGATCGGAAACGGATGCGTACTTAGGATCAAAAGCATTTGAAACATCTGCAGAAAGCATCTTGGAAACTGATATTGCTTTTCTGTAGCCGAGCAAATCAAAGCTGTCGCCGTTCATTTTCGCGAAAATCTCCATAAGGAAATTCTCGTACAATACAGACTGTGCACCTGAATTAGCATATGAACCGATTTCTTCTTTATCCGTCAGCATGCAAACGCAGGTCTTGGAAGGTTTTGCCTGATCAAAAAGAGCCATCAAAGCAGGATAAGCACAAACCTTATCGTCATGACCGTATGCTGCGATGAAAGCTCTGTCGAAACCTACGTCTCTAGCTTTCATAGCAGGAACAATCTCAATCTCGCCGGATACAAAATCCTTCTCGGAAATTCCGTAGTTATCGTTAAGGAACTTCAAAATATTTGCCTTGTACTTTGCCTTGGAAGCCTTGGACTTCTTATCATCCGTATCAAGAGGCATACCGCCGATTACTACATTTAAATCCTCACCGGAAATAAATGTATTCGGAGTCTTCTTCATCTGCTCGTCATCAAGATGCGGAAGCAAATCTGTAATATAGAAAATTGGATCTTCTTCCTTCTCACCTACAACGATTTCATGCTTCTTGCCGTCTTTGGTAAATACAACGCCGTGAACTGCGAGCGGAATTGTCGTCCACTGATACTTCTTGATACCGCCGTAATAGTGAGTCTTGAAGTAGCAAGTTTCTTCGTCCTCATAGATAGGATTCGGCTTCAAATCAAGTCTCGGCGAATCGATATGAGCACCCAAGATATTAAAGCCCTCGGATATACCCTTCTTACCGATAACTGCAAGAACCAAACCCTTGCCTCTTATCGAAGAATAAACCTTATCACCGGATTTAAGTTCGGACTTTGATTCCAAATCAACAAATCCCAAAGCCTCAGCCGCTTCAATTGTATTAGAAACGAACTCGCGCTCGGTTTTGGTAATGTTAAGGAAACTCTTATATTCTTCCGCAAAATTCATGCAAGCATCAATTTCATCTGCGGATGCCTTCTCGTAAAGATTAGGAAATTCAGCGAAAAGCTCATCAGTTCCGCTTGTTTTAACTGTCTTTTTCTTAGTAGTTTTTTCAGCCATGTTTTTTAACCTCGAATATTAATAAATACACCCAAATATTATACAACAATGTTTTGTTTGTGATAACATTATGAAGTATTTAGAGACTAGTAAAAAGGATATTTCGAATGTATACCGACAGCCACAATCATACATGTCACTTCAGTTCCGATGCGGAGATGAGTATTTCCGATCTTTTAAGTGCCTGCCGTAAAAACAACATAAAGAGAATCGTAATTACTGAACATTACGATATGGACTATCCGCACCCCGAGGAACCTTCACAGGTTTTCGATATAGACCAATATGTAAAAGCATTTGCCGTTTGGAAAAAACTTTGCCCTTCTGATTTGGAACTTAATATGGGAATCGAGCTTGGTTGGCAACCGCATTTGGCAACTTCAATTGATACGATTGCTGCATCCTATGATTTCGACTCCATAATTTTAAGCAAGCATATTTTCGAAGGTAAAGACGTATTTTATTACCCTGAATGCTATAAAATTTACGAGACCTCAGAGCTTCACAGAAGATATATCGAGTCCTTGGCTGAGATGGCCGAGAAATGTAATAACTACGATATTATCGGCCACTATGATTACATTAACCGCTACTGTAAAAAACGCAGAATTAAAGTAATGTACGATGATTGCCCGGATGCTTTCGACAGACTTTTCGAGGTTATTATCGCCAAAGGCAAGTCTTTGGAAGTTAACACCAAGTCGATTCATAAGGCTATGCAAAAGAAAACCGAAGATTATATGCCCGATTCCAAAATTCTCCTTCGATATAAGGAAATGGGCGGCAAAATGATTACCTTGGGCTCGGACTCTCATACTCCGAACACCTTGGGAATTCATTTCGATATAACCGGAGAGTATTTGAAATCCTTGGGATTTACGGATAACACTTACTTTGTAAAACGTAAGCCGAATTTTGAAGAACTTTAAACCATAAAAAAGGCGCTGTCTCAAAACAAAGTACATTTTGGGACAGTCTTTTTTCTGGCTCTGTAAAACCTGAATTTCTGCAAATCCACTGTGCCTTCTTTACTTAGATGCACTGTTTTTGAATGAATTTGAGTAAAAGCGTATAGAATTGGCTTTCGAGTTTTAATCTATACGCTTTTTTCTTCTTTG
>JAZLML010000021.1:0-22145 GCA_045598625.1 Saccharofermentans sp. | reverse complement strand
TAGCATGCTCGGAAATCAAGTTATCTACAAAATACGCCCCTGAAGACAGTTTTTTACAATATTCTGCGCTCTTTTGTGCCGTGTTATGAACAAAATAAAGGGGTTGCCTCTAAGTGAAATAATCACTTTTGAGACAGCCCCGTTATTTCATGTTTAATGCAGTATTTTTTTATTTTATTTCAAAACATACGGTGTTAAATACCAAATTTACTCTCATTATTGTATTTGATTTTATAATAATTCTCTGCATCAACACCTATCTCTACATACTCCTTTTGGTTGACTTGTTTCTTGCTCAAAAGAACTACCGTCTCCACGTGCTCGCTCCAAGGGAAAAGCTCGGTAGCCGTGATACTCTCGACATGGTATTTCAGCGAGAAGTTTTTAAGGTCACGGGCCAGAGTTGCAGGATCACAGGATACGTAAATTATGTGCGACGGTCCCGCATCAAAAAGTCTCTTTATAAGAATCTCGTCGGTTCCTTTGCGAGGCGGATCAATAATCACAACTTCCGGAAGAGGCATTTTGTCCCCGTCGAAAATCTGCTTCTCGGCAGGACGGCAAACAAAATGTGCGTTTCTGCGGCCGTTAAGCTCCGCGTTTTCCTTGGCGGAAGCAACAGCCTCCGACACGATTTCCGTACCGTAAAGTTCCTTGTCGTCTTCTGTCACGGACAGGCCGATGGAACCAGTTCCGCAATATAAATCATAGATGATTTTCTCGTCGCCGATGTGACTTTTCACTACGGAATAAAGCTTTTCCGCCTGCTCGGTATTCACCTGAAAAAAGGCTCCTGCCTTAATCTTGAACTTCTTTCCAAGCAAATTTTCGGTATAGCCGTCGGTGCCGTACAAAACGACACGTTTTCCGCTTCTGGTTCGCTTTGCGATTTTATCGCCGCAAATCTGAAGCACTACGGATTTTAAATTGATGCCGCACTCCGAGACCTTCACGACGAACATGCTTCCCTTAAGCCAGTCGCCCGCGTCGCGAATCAAAATCTCGTGGGATAAAGGACTTTCCGTAACAAGCTCCGCGGTAAATTCTCCGGTTTTCTCGGAACCGCGCAAAATAAGAGTCGTAAACAGATTGGTCGGGAAATTCTCGCAGGCCTCTTCGAAAACCTGACGCATCTTGGTAAATTCTTCGTACTCAATCAGGCACTTGGGACAGGAAATAAACTCGTCCGAACCGCGCTTCATAAACCCGGTCCTGCCGTTTCTTACGGCATACTGCATGTGATTTCGATAGCCGTAAACTCTGTCGGCTCCGATGATTTCTGTTTTCGATACGATAAGAGGGTCGACACCGCCGATTCTCGTAAGGCAGTTTTTGACCTTGTTAAGCTTATATTCCAGTGTTTTTGCATAGGTGGTATGCATCAGGGAGCATCCGCCGCAGACGCCGTAAAACGGGCATTCCGGCACACGTCGATCCGGTGACGGTGTCAAAATTTCAACCGCGTCACCGAACGCAAACTTGCTCTTCTCACGAGAAACGGACACCTTGCAAAGTTCCCCCGGAAGCGCCCCCTTCACGAAAACCTTCTTTCCGTCGGGCAACATTCCAACGCCGTCGCCTTCGTTGGTTAAATCGGTGATATTAACTTCGTAAACAGGAAATCCTGCGTCGGGCATTTTCGAGAACCTCGCGAAAATAGTATTTCTGGAATTAATTGTACCATTACTGCCACACTTCAAAAATGAATTTGCTTTTTAAAAGTGGTAAAATAGGTTGTTAAAATATAAATATAAGAGGTAACACTCATGGATAATAAGAACGTTCGCTCATCTTCACCGGTACCGCCCGAAAGGACGGCTCTCGCCGATGATTTGCGTTCCACCCTCAAAGGAAAGCCTACGAGATCCGGCTTTAACAGAAGCGCCTTTCAAGAGTATCTTTCCTTTTTCGCCGATTTACTCAAAATCGTAATCGTGTTTCTTCTCTGCATCTGCTTTGTTTTGGGCGGTTTCGGAGCAGGAATGCTTCTTGGCTACGTATCGACCACAGAGACACTTTCCATCTCGGATTTGACACAGACCGAAGAAGTTCAGACTTCTTTCGTTTACGATATCGAAGGCAACATTATTTCCAAACTCACGGGTACTGAGAACGTAGACCGTGTTTATGTTTCCTTCAGCGAAGTCAAGAACACATACATTGAGGAAGCCATTATTTCCATCGAGGACGAGCGTTTCTACACACACTCCGGTATAGATATCAAACGTATCGGAAGTGCCGTTTTATCAGCTCTCGCCAACGGCGGAACTGCTACCTACGGCGGTTCCACGATTACTCAGCAGACCGTAAAGCTTATTTCCGGACAGGATCAGCACTCCACTTCCCGTAAGGTTCAGGAGTGGTTCTCCGCTATGTCTTTGGAGCAGGATCTCTCGAAGGACGAGATTTTGGAGCTTTACATTAACCTCGCACCTATGGGCAATAACTTTGTTGGAATTGAGGCCGCAGCTCAGAACTATTTCGGCAAGAAAGCGTCCGAGCTTTCCCTTCCTGAGTGTGCTTTCCTCGCAGGCCTTCCAAAGAGCCCTTCCTACTATAATCCTCTTCGTGAGACAGGCCGTCGTAATGCTTTAAGAAGAATGCGTATCGTTCTTTCCAAAATGTACGAATTGGGCTACATCACGGAGGAAGAATATAACGACGCTTTAAACGAAGAGCTCGTTTTCAAGACTGAACAGGCAACAACTTCCACACAGATCAACTCCTATTTCGCAGAGTATGCCGTACAGGAAGTAATCCGTGATTTGTGCGAGCAGCGTAACATCTCGACATCTCTTGCAACCACCATCGTCTATAACCGCGGTTACCATATCTACACGACATTGGAACCTGACGTTCAGGAAGTAATGGATGAGGCCTTCCGAACCCAAAGTCTGTTCCAGTCTGACCCGTCAATTTTAAGAGACTTACCGGAGAAGCCACAGGCCGGAATGGTTGTAATTAACGTTGAAACCGGTGCCATAGCGGGCATGCAGGGCGGATACGGCCCTAAGACAGTTAACCTCGGCCTTAACCGTGCCGTCTCGGCATATCGTTCTCCGGGTTCTTCCATCAAGCCGCTTATCGACTACGGTCCTGCATTGGAACTTCAGCTTATTACTCCGTCAATGATTTACATCGACGAAGAGAGCCATTTGAACCCGAATAATCCGGATCAGGTTTGGCCTCTTAATTCCGACCGTTCTTACGCAGGTCCTATGACCATCCGTCAGGCGGTTGCCAAATCCAAGAACACCATCGCCGTAAAAGTCTGGAATGACGTAGGCGGCGAGACGGCTCTTTGGTTCCTCCAGCAGGTCGGAATCGATAAAACCGATGAAGGAGTTTACCCTGCACAGGCAATCGGCGCCTTTACCGTGGGTGTAACCCCACTTCAGATGAGTGCCGCTTATGCAACCTTCGCTTCAGGCGGAACTTACTGTGAACCATATTCATATACCAAAGTTTTGGACAGTAACGGTGATACCGTTCTCGAGAGTAATCCTGCAAGATACCGTGTTTACTCTATGGAGACCACCTACCTTATGTCCACAATGCTTCAGGATGTTATCGGCTACGGTACAGCAGCAGGCACAGCCGAGACCATCTATGACTGCAACGGCAACCGTATTCCTTCGGGCGGCAAGACCGGTACCACAGACGACAACCTCGATAAGTGGTTCTGCGGCTTCACTCCTTACTATTCCGCCGCTGTTTGGTACGGTTACGACAACCGTCTCCGCCAGACCGTAGTACCCAGCGGCGACCGTTCCAACGCCATCAAAATCTGGTCGTTTGTTATGACCAGAATTCACTCTGATATCGAGTGTAACGTAGGCTGGCCGAAGCCGGGCACCATCATCGAGATGACCGTATGTTCTTCCGGCTATTGCGCTACCGAGTACTGCGAAGAAGCAGGCACAACCTACTCCGACTACTTTATCGAGGACGGTTACCTTACACCTGATGAAGAGACAATGTGCCCTCTTCACACGCCGACTCCTACCCCTACACCTACTCCGGAACCGGGCGAACCGGGCACCTTCCCGCCTCCTCCGGGACCTATACCGGGCTGATTATCGTGACTATAAAATAAAGGAGATAAAATCTATGAGCAACAATCCCATCATCGAAAACATCCTGAAGCGTAAGAGCACCCGCTCCTTCGATTCATCCAAGAAGATTTCCGAAGAGGACCTTCGCACAATCGCTCAATGCGGTAACGCAGCTCCTACCGGCATGAACCGTCAGGAATGGCACTTCACCGTCGTTCAAAATCCTGAGATTTTATCCGAGCTCTGCTCCGAAATCGGCAGAATCCTCGGACGCCCGGGTTATAACTTCTACGGTGCCAACGCCATCATCATCGCAGCCGGCAAGAAAACAAGCAATTTCACGGTTCAGGACTGCTCCTGCGCTCTCGAAAACATGTTCCTTGCAGCAACCGGCCTCGGCATCGATTCCGTATGGATCAACCAACTCAAGGACTGCTGCGGCGATGCTTCATTCTGCGCACTCCTTAACAAAATCGGCCTTTCGGACGAATATGCTATCGTAGGAAGCTGTGCCTTGGGCTATCCTTCCGCAGGCGTTTCCTCCGAACCTACATTCAAGAAAGACGCAGTAAACTTCGTTCTTTAATCCATGAATTTACACTTAATATCACTTATGAAAACCTACCCGATTGATAAATCCAAAATCGAGTTTCATTCAAGCGGCCTTTCCCGTTCCGAGAGGGCCGTATCACTTTTTCGCGCAGGCTATAACTGCTCCCAAGCGGTAGCAGGTGCCTTCGCGGATCTCTTTGATATGGATGAATCCATGATGCTTCGTATGTCCGCGTCCTTCGGCGGCGGCTTCGGCCGTATGCGCGAGGTTTGCGGGGCTTTCTCAGGCATCTGCATTATACTCGGCCTCTTCTGCGGCTCTCCCGACGGCTCAGACTCGGAAGCCAAAGCCGAGAACTATCGTTTGGTTCAGGAAGTCTCCGAGCTTTTTAAGAAGGCTAACGGTGGCAGCATAATTTGCCGAGAACTCTTAGGACTTTCCGCACCCGAGGGAACCCATGTTCCGGCACAAAGAACCTCCGAGTACTACCAAAAGCGCCCATGCGTTGATATTGTTTCCAACGCTTCAGACGTTTTGGTCGAACTTTTGCAGAAATACTCTTCTTCAAACACTTAAAAATACTGCATTTTCTCAGAAAGCGTATAGAATCCAGCAATATGGAAATTTATATACGCTTTTTAATCTCGAAAAAACATCCGACCGCTGTCTAACAGGGAAAAAAGCGTATAAAGAGGCAAAAAACCTCTTATCTATACGCTTTTTCAGTAATTTGGCTTTCTGTTTTTGCTTATGTTTGTCACAAAAGCGTATAGAATCCAGCAACATGGAAATTTCTATACGCTTTTTGATCTCGAAAAAACATCCGACCGCTGTCTAACAGGGAAAAAAGCGTATATTGATGCGGAAAAATCTATTATCTATACGCTTTTAAGAGAAAATGACCAAAAACAAAAGCGGCCGCCCTATCTGAACCAAGCATATGACAGCCGCATTTATATCATAATGAATTCACTTTAGGCTTCGGCATACGGATTGCCGGCCGCAAAGAATGTACCTACATCGTTACATTCCAAAATCTCTTCAAGAATTTGAGGTGATGAGCCTTCTGCGATAACACCGCAGATACCGGAGGCCATTACCGTCTGCATAGCCGTAAGCTTTGTATACATACCGCCTGTACCGAGCTTGGAACCTGCACCCTTTGAAGAACCGAGCATCTCAGGGGTAACGTTCTCAACATAAGAAATACGTACTGCGTCAGGATTCTCTCGAGGATTGTCGTTATAAAGGCCGTCGATATCGGATAGAATGATAAGTAAATCGGCGTTTACAAGGCAAGCTACCTTCGCGGAAAGTGTATCGTTATCACCAAAGGTTCCGTTGTGCAAAATCTCAGTTGTAGATACGGAGTCGTTCTCGTTGATTACAGGAACAATCTTCTTCTCAAGCAAAGCCTCGATAGTGTTCGAAATATTGGATTTTGTGAGATTATCGAGCAAATCGTCTTTGGTAAGAAGAATCTGTCCGCAGACATAATCGTACTCTGAGAAACTTCTCGAATAAGAATTCATAAGTTCGCACTGACCGACTGCAGCTACAGCCTGCTTATCTCTCATCGATGTAGGTCGTTCGGAAAGCTTTAAGCATCCGATTCCTACGCCGATAGCACCGGAAGTTACAAGAAGTACTTCCTTGCCGCTGTTCATGAGGTCTGCGATTGCTCTGCAGAGTCTGTCAATGTTGCCGTGATTCATACGGCCGTTCTCATATGTAATTGTCGAGGTACCTACTTTAACTACGATACGCTTGGCAAAGTTGATTTCTATTCGGGATCCGCCCTCGTTAGTTGGTTCCATATAAGGTTTCAAGTCCTCTCAGTTTAAAGTCTTCCGTTATCGTGAAGACCGAATAATGTTTGTCGTTTTTTGACACCCGACTCATTATACAACAAAAACTTAAGAACTTGCTTTGACAGTATTCCAAATTTCTGCGTATCTTTCTTCAATTTCTGATGAAGAATAGTAAACTTCCAATGTCGCGAAAACTTCCTCGTTCGGATAATAGTAAACATTTCCGGATACTTCAGGGTCGAGCATAGCCTTGGCAGCTGTGTTCGGTGTGGAGTAACCTACGAACTCGCAGTTCTCAAGAGCTATTTCAGGATCGTACATAAAGTTGATGAAAGCATGTGCGCCCTCAACGTTTTTCGCATTTGTAGGAATGCACATCATATCAACGCTGAAGTTTGAACCCTCAGGCAAAACATACTCGAGTTCGATGTCGCTTCCGAGCTCTTCGATTCTGTCGAGCATAACGATGTGGTCACCGGACCATGCTACGGAAGCAGCAAGCTCACCCGATGCCATCTTATCCTTAAGGTTATCTACACCGTATGTAGGGTCAACGTTTGCCTTCTGGTTGATAAGAAGCTCAGAAGCCAAATTAAGTTCATCTTCGTTCATGGAGTTTACAGAATAGCCGTAGTAGTTAAGAGCTACACCGATGGACTCACGCATGGAATCGTACATACCGATCTGCTGAACGTTAGCGGAATCAAAAAGGCAACCCCAAATAACTTCAGGATCTGTTGTTCCCTCAGGGATATCAATTCTGGAAGGATCGTAAACAAGACCTACTGTGCAGTAAAGATAAGGAACTGCATAATCCAAAACAGAATCGGAAAGATCCTCATCTTCTGCATAACGGAGGTCGCTAAACATAGGATCCATATGCTCTGTTACATTAGGAAGCAAGGACCAGTCTATAGGCTGAATTCTTTCTTCGTTAATAAGACGGCAAACCATGTAATCAGAAGGAACGATAACGTCATAAGAGTTATCAAGTGTCGGATACATAGTCTCGTTGGTCTCGAATGTACGGTAAACTACCTTGTACTGTGGGTAAGCGGCTTCAAATTTCGCAATTGTATCTTCCGCAATGTACTCGCCCCAGTTATAAACAATAAGTTCCTGACGGCTGTCGCATGCCGTACAAGCGAAAACGCTCGTCGCAAGAATAACGGCAGCAACCACAAGATTCATAACTTTTCTCATAGATGTTTTCATGTTTTTCTCCTTTGCAAAACACTGTTGTGTATATATACCGCCTTTATTAAAGGCAATATTATCAATTTAATGTCCTCAGCTCTGCTTTTTGGCCTTCGGCCGTGTCTTCATGCCCTTAAGGTTTGACAGAAGAAGCACAACGAATATTACTACAAAAAGTATTGCCGATAAAGCGTTCATTTTCGGATTAACACCGAACTTTGTCATGGAGTAAATCTTCATCGGCAAAGTCTGAACTGTACTGTCTACGTTAAAACAGCTTACAAGGTAGTCGTCCACGGACATTGTGAACGTTAATAAGAGTGACGATACGATACCCGGCATTATCTCAGGGATTATTACGAGCCTAATGGTCTGAAGCTGAGTTGCTCCCAAATCCATGGCCGCCTCCGAAAGATTCTTATCGAGTTGCTTTAACTTCGGGTTTATGGATAGAACCGCGAAAGGAACACAGAATGCAATATGCGACAGAATAAGTGTAACTTCACCCTTCTGAACTCCCAGGAACGAGAACAAAAGCATAAACGAAATACCTGTTACAAGTTCCGGCATTACGTTCGGGATATATGTAAGGTTAAAAAGAACACCCTGCATTTTCTTTCCCAAATACTGCATACCCATGCAACTGATAACCGCAATTATTGTCGACGCAACGGAAGCAATCGCAGCAACCTTAAGCGTCGTAAGAAGTGACTGCAAAATCTCGCCTCCGTCGCTTCCCTTAAAGAGGTTAACGTAGTTATCCATCGTAAATCCGCCCCAAATATAGGACTTCGGCACGTTATTAAACGAATAGATTACAAGAATTGCAATCGGAAGATATAAGAATACGAAGACCAAAGCTACGTAAATATTAGGTATGACTTTTTTAAGAAATCTCATAGTACCATACCTCCCGAAGAACCTGCGTCTTTATCCTGATTTCGAAGGAGTCCCATCGTCACAATCACGAAAATAAGAAGCAGCAGCGACAATACGTTACCCGCCTGTTGATAGTTACTGCTCTCGTTTAATATAAACGTCTGAACCGTGTTACCGATTGTAGTTATGGAACCCTCACTTATGATGTCAGGGATCATATAGAAAGTTAGTGACGGCATGAACACCATCTGAATACCCGAAATTACACCCGGAAGCGAAAGCGGGAATATTACTCTCGTAAATGTCTGAATGCTGTTGGCGCCCAAGTCTCTTGAGGCCTGGCTTAAATTGTCGTCAATCTTAACGAGTACCGAATATACAGGCAAAAGCATAAACGGCAGGAAGTCGTTTATCATTACAAGCTTCGTTACTACATCCGACAAGAATTCGTTCTTCAGGAACATAATCGGCTCGTCAATCCAGTTCCAGGACATCAAAATTGTATTTAATACGCCCGTCTGTCCGAAAAAAGCTCTCCACGCATATGTTCGAAGCATTGTATTCATCCACATCGGAAGAACGCAAAGCATAAGAAGAAAACTGCTGTTTTTGTGCATTTTCTTGGTCTTCTGCGCAAGAATGTACGCGAGCGGATAAGATACCAAAAGACATCCTATAGTCGTCCATACACCGTAATCCAAAGATCTTAAGAAAACGGAAAAGTACTCCTGCAAGGTTACGTCAAAACCGTAAAATCTTGTCGAAACGGTTTTGTTCTTAAACAAAGTCTCAAAACCTTGTGTAGTAAATTCATATCCGCCGTTTACCTGCACGAAAAATGCACGGAACAAGATAAGAAGCAACGGCAAAATCGTAAATACCGCAATCCAAACAATATAAGGATACGAAAGCATCTTCATGTTGAGTCTTAATCCCAAAGCTCCGTACAAAGCTGCTACCATACCGATGAATAAAACCACGGTAAGGATGTTTCCCGAAAGGTTTTGTGCCACATAAAGACGCTGCGGAGTCATGTTATTGGCGGAAATCATCTCATCCGAGATGAAATTCGACAAGGTTGCCAGATGTAAAATCACTCTGCCCGCAAAAAGAATAAGTACAGCCAAGCAGCCGATTCTCTTCTTTTTCGGATTGTCCGTATAAAGGTAATAACCCAAAGCAAGCGTAAGAGTTGCAACAGCGATAATTATCGTTGCGACAAACATTATCGCGCCGTACTTCAAAAAGTTTAACTGAACCGTCCCGTCTCTTAACTTGCAGGAAATTTCAGCCGAAACTAGGAGTGTAAAAAGCGAATATACTTTTCGCGGTACATACTGGATATAAAGTTCGAACTGCGGCACGAAAATCATAACCAGCGAATATAGGGCACATACCGCCATAACGATGGCGTGAAGCGGCATTCCCATAATTTTCTGCTTAATTTCACGCATCGGCGGAATCCTCCGAAGAATCTTTCTTGTCTCCGCCCTTTACACCGAAGCTGTCAGGATCAGGCGAGAACTGTGATTTTCTCATAATGTGAATATCGTCAGGGTCAAACGTAAGTCCTACTCTCTGACCTATTACAACAGGATCGACATCGTGAATCATCCACATAATCTTGTTATCGGACTCAACCATAATCTCGTAGTGAACGCCCTTAAACACGATACTCATAACGGTACCGTTAATATAATCCGGTCCCTCTTCTTTAACGTAAATATCCTCAGGTCTTACTACAACGTCTACAGGATTTTCTTTGCCCTTAGTAAACTCCGGGAACAAAGGATCCACACACTCGAAAGTCTTTTCCGCGAAGGTAACCTCCATATCCTTGTTCATGGTACCCGGGATAATGTTACTTTCACCGATAAAGTCTGCAACATAAGCATTCTTAGGCTCGTTATAGATATCGATAGGTGTTCCGATTTGCTGGATAACGCCGTCCTTCATAACGATAATCGTATCGGACATCGTAAGAGCCTCTTCCTGGTCGTGCGTTACATATACGAAAGTGATACCGAGCTCGCGCTGCATTTCCTTAAGCTCAATCTGCATCTCCTTACGCATCTTCAAATCGAGTGCACCCAAAGGCTCGTCCAAAAGAAGAACTCTGGGTCTTAAAATAATAGCTCTTGCGATTGCAACTCTCTGCATCTGGCCGCCCGAAAGCTGGTCGATATATCTTTTTCCGTAGCCCTCAAGACCAACCGTTCGAAGAGCCTTCTGAACTCTTTCCTCAACTTCCTTCTCCGGAACCTTCTGCAAATGAAGTCCGAATGCCACGTTATCGAAAACGTTAAGATGCGGGAACAGTGCGTATCTCTGGAAAACCGTGTTAATGTGTCTTTTGTGCGCAGGAACGGAAAGCAAATCCTGACCTTCAAAGTTAACGATACCGGAATCAGCTGTCTCAAAGCCTGCAATAATACGAAGTGTGGTTGATTTACCGCATCCCGAAGGACCAAGCAACGTTATAAATTCATTATTTCTTATGTAAAAAGTAATGTCCTTCAAAACCTGAGCATCGTCAAAGCTTTTGCACAAACCCTTAATTTCAATGATGTGCTCTTTGCCGCTCTTGTCTTCCAACAACTGTGGTCTCTTAACATTGTTTTCCTTCATGTGCAGTCCCTCGCTTTTAAAAACTTGGCGGTGTGGTAATCCAGATTACCTTCACCGGTCTCTTTCCGTTATTAACCAAATAGTGCGGCTTATCGGGCTTTATAAGAAAACTCTCGCCCTTTCTTGCCAAATACTTACTGTTTCCTATTACCACGGTGACGGTGCCCTCAAGAACATATCCCACCTCTTCGCCTTCGTGCGGATTATCGGGATACGTCTTTCCGCCTTCCTTCAAAGTCAACAAAATCGGCTCCATCTCGTTCTTCTGAGCATTCGGAATAAGCCAGCAAATCTCATTACTGAGTTCTGCATCTGTTTTTACTGAAAAATCCTGCTCCCCGAAAACGACCTTCTCCTCCTCAACGTCATTAAAGAAAGTCGCCAAATCGGTTCCCAGTGTCTCCAAAATGTCCTTCAGCGTCTGAATGGACGGGGACGTCATATCTCTTTCCAAAAGCGATATAAAGCTCTTGGAAAGTTCGCATCTGTCCGCGAGTTCTTCCTGCGTAAGGTTATTTTGCAATCTTAAAAACTTAATTCTTTGTCCGATTTCCATTTTATATATTATTCAACCCAAAGTTTAATATTACTAAACTGTCACGAAAAGAATTATATATACTTCACCCCCTTATGTAAAGATGTTTTTTGCTTATTTTTCGCATATTAAAAGGGTTTCGAAAAAACTTCCGAAACCCTTAATATTTTGAATAATTATTAACTTAAGTTATAGATTACTCAATGATCTTGGATACAGTACCTGCACCAACTGTGTGACCACCCTCACGGATAGCGAACTTCAAACCCTGCTCCATAGCGATAGGTGTGATGAGCTCAACAGAGATTGTTACGTGGTCACCAGGCATGCACATTTCTGTTCCCTCTGGGAGATGAGCAACACCTGTAACGTCTGTTGTTCTGAAGTAGAACTGTGGACGGTAACCATTGAAGAAAGGCTTATGACGTCCGCCCTCTTCCTGTGTCAATACGTAAACCTGACCTTCGAACTTTGTGTGAGGTGTGATTGTACCCGGCTTAGCGAGAACCTGACCACGCTCAACTTCCTTACGGTCGATACCACGGAGAAGAGCACCGATGTTATCACCAGCCTCAGCCTGCTCCATCTGCTTACGGAACATCTCAACACCTGTAACTGTTGTAGCCTTTGGCTCATCCTGGAGACCAACGATCTCAGCAGCGTCACCAACCTTAAGAGTACCTCTCTCAAGACGGCCTGTAGCAACAGTACCACGACCTGTGATTGTGAATACATCCTCAACAGGCATCAAGAATGGCTTGTCTGTAGGACGCTCCGGTGTAGCGATATACTCATCAACGTTCTTCATGAGCTCAACGATTGGTGCATAAGCAGCATCGTTGATATCGTTGGAAGCGCACTCGATAGCTGCGAGAGCAGAACCACGAACGATTGGTGTATCATCACCAGGGAAGTCATACTGATTCAAGAGGTCACGGATATCCATGTCAACGAGTTCGAGGAGCTCCTCATCGTCAACCTGGTCGCACTTGTTCATGAATACTACGATATAAGGAACGCCAACCTGACGAGCGAGAAGGATGTGCTCACGTGTCTGTGGCATCGGGCCGTCTGCAGCGGATACTACGAGGATAGCACCATCCATCTGAGCAGCACCTGTGATCATGTTCTTGATATAGTCAGCGTGGCCTGGGCAGTCAACGTGTGCATAGTGACGTGTGTCTGTCTCATACTCAACGTGAGCTGTGTTAATCGTGATACCACGAGCTCTCTCCTCCGGTGCGGAGTCGATATTGCCGTATTCCTTATAGTCTGCCTTACCCTGGAAAGAAAGAACCTTTGTGATAGCAGCTGTAAGAGTTGTCTTACCGTGGTCAACGTGACCGATTGTACCGATGTTTACGTGTGGCTTATTACGTACAAACTTTTCCTTAGCCATTTGAATTTTCCTCCTTAGAAAATTTAAATAAATTCTTGTCGCTTGGGTCGCGCGTTATGATCTATTTTACAAGTTTCGTTTCTTTGTTTCAAGAGATTTAAAACCTTCTTCAAAACTTCAAAAGACGATACGCACTTACCTTCGCTTGTTTTTGTATTTAATATCTTTCGATAGTTAAATCTTATTTCTTGAGCACGGTCTCTGTAATGCTCTTTGGTGTCTCAGCAAAGTGGCTGATCTGCATTACGAAAGTACCACGACCCTGTGTTGTGGAACGGAGAGCTGTTGCATAACCGAACATCTCAGCGAGCGGAACATCCGCATGTACCTGAGTAGCACCGTTAATAGGCTCCATCTCCTTGATCTGTCCGCGTCGAGCGTTAAGGCTTCCGATAACATCACCGAGATATTCGTCAGGAACTTCAACGTCAACCTTCATGATAGGCTCGAGGAGGCAAGGATCAGCCTTAGCCATACCGTTCTTAAAGCCCATGGAACCGGCAATCTTAAATGCCATTTCCGAAGAGTCGACATCGTGGTAAGAACCATCGAAAACAGTAACCTTTACGTCAACAACAGGATAGCCGCCGAGAACACCTGCCTGCATAGCTTCCTGAACACCGGCGTCTACAGGAGCGATAAACTCCTTAGGGATAGAACCGCCGACTGTCTCGTTAACAAACTGATAGCCTGTGCCAGGCTCCTGTGGCTCAAGACGGAGCCAGCAGTGACCGTACTGACCGTGACCACCGGACTGACGTACGAACTTACCTTCGCACTCAACCGACTTACGGATTGTCTCTTTATAAGATACTTGAGGTGCACCTACGTTAGCCTCAACCTTAAACTCTCTCATCAAACGGTCAACGATGATATCAAGGTGAAGCTCACCCATACCTGCGATGATTGTTTGACCTGTTTCCTGGTTTGTATAGGTCTTAAATGTAGGATCCTCTTCTGCGAGCTTCTGGAGAGCGATGATCATCTTCTCCTGGGAAGCACGGCTCTTAGGCTCAATAGCTACCTCGATAACAGGCTCCGGGAACTCCATGGACTCAAGAATAATAGGATGAGCCTCATCACAAAGTGTGTCACCTGTTGTTGTGTCCTTAAGACCGATTGCAGCAGCGATATCACCGGAGAATACTTCGTCGATTTCCTTACGGGAATCAGCGTGCATCTGAACAATACGTCCGATTCTCTCCTTCTTATTCTTTGTTGCGTTAAGAACGTAGGAACCTGCTGTGAGGATACCGGAGTAAACTCTGAAGAAGCAAAGCTTACCTACGAACGGGTCTGTTGTAATCTTAAATGCGAGAGCTGCAAACGGCTCTTCATCGGAGGAAGGACGCTCCTCCTCTTCTTCTGTATCAGGATTAACACCCTTGATAGCCTTGATGTCGATAGGTGCAGGCATGTAATCAACGATTGCATCAAGCATCATCTGAACACCCTTGTTTCTCAAAGATGTACCGCAGATAACAGGGATAATTTCGCAAGCGATAGTTGCCTTACGAAGTGCAACCTTGAGTTCCTCTACGGAAATCTCTTCGCCCTCGAGGTACTTCATTGTAAGTTCCTCATCGGACTCAGCGATCTTCTCGATCATCTCCTCACGCTTCTCCATTACCAAATCCATCATGTCAGCAGGAACCTCACGGTCCTCATACTGCATACCGTCTTCGCTGGTATAAACTTCGGCACGAAGTGTCATAAGGTCGATAATACCTGTGAAGTTATCCTCAGCTCCGATAGGAATCTGGATAGCAACAGCGTTACTCTTAAGACGATCTCTGATCATGTCTACTACACGGAAGAAGTTAGCACCCAAGATATCCATCTTGTTTACATATACCATACGAGGTACACCGTAGTGCTCAGCCTGTCTCCAAACTGTCTCTGTCTGTGGCTCAACGCCGCCTCTTGCGGACATAACCGTTACGGCACCGTCGAGTACACGAAGGGAACGCTCAACCTCAACTGTGAAGTCAACGTGGCCAGGAGTATCGATGATGTTGATACGGTGATTCTTCCAAGGAGCTGTTGTAGCAGCAGACTGGATTGTGATACCTCTCTCCTGCTCCTGAACCATGAAGTCCATGGTTGCAGCACCCTCGTGAACCTCACCCATCTTACGGTTAATACCCGTGTAGTAAAGGATACGCTCGGTTGTTGTTGTTTTACCCGCGTCAATGTGAGCCATGATACCGATATTTCTTGTTCTTTCGAGTGGATACTCTCTATTCATCGTTATATGCTCCTTAAATTACCATCTGTAATGTGCAAAAGCGCGGTTTGCTTCTGCCATCTTGTGCATCTCTTCCTTCTTCTTAAAAGCACCGCCTGTGCTGTTGGAAGCATCGATAAGCTCAGCTGCGAGACGCTCTTTCATTGTGCGCTCACTTCTGTTTCTTGCATAAGATACTAACCAACGAAGACCGAGAGTCTGCTTTCTTGCCGGACGAACCTCCATCGGAACCTGATAGTTGGCACCGCCGACACGTCTTGCCTTACATTCGAGTTCAGGCATTACGTTCTCAAGAGCCTTGTAGAATACATCAAGAGGCTCTTCACCTGTGCGCTCTTTGATAATGTCAAAAGCGTCATAGCAAATTTTCTGTGCTACACCCTTTTTACCGTCCAACATGATGTTGTTGATAAGCTTAGATACCTTAACATCATTGTAAAGCGGATCAGGGAGCACTTCTCTAACTGGGATATTGCCCTTTCTTGGCACTTGACTTCCCTCCTTTAATGATTATCAAAATTCTTATTCTGAAACCATAGGTACTCACGTTTCAGTTGTTCTTTGGACCGTGTGGTGCTCAGACAATAGCCCGTAGAAAAATCTATGAACAATGTACTGATCACAAAAATTGTCCAATCCTGCTAAAGTAGGATTACTTCTTTACCTTTGCAGCCTTTGGCTTCTTAGCGCCGTACTTGGAACGACCCTGCATACGGTTAGCTACGCCTGCTGTATCAAGTGTTCCTCTTACGATATGGTAACGAACACCAGGAAGGTCCTTAACACGTCCGCCTCTGATGAGTACAACGGAGTGCTCCTGCAGGTTGTGTCCGATACCCGGAATGTAAGCTGTAACCTCGTAGCCGTTTGTTAAACGTACACGGGCAACCTTACGCAAAGCAGAGTTAGGCTTCTTAGGTGTAGCAGTCTTAACAACTGTACAAACGCCACGCTTTTGAGGAGAAGAAGTATCTGTCTCCTTCTTGTGAATGGTGTTCAAACCGAACTGCAAAGCAGGTGAAGCAGACTTGTATGTCTTATCCTGTCTGCCGGACTTAACTAATTGATTGAACGTTGGCATCAATACATCTCCTTTCTTAATTATTACCTTCAGACTTGTGTCAAACCGCGGTTCAGAGCGCATTTTTGCGCGCAAAAAACGGGCAGACTTCATCTGCAAGCGCTTCATTATATCACCGTAAATTATGGATGTAAACACTTGAGCGGGCATTTTCGCGGGACTTTCATCCTTGTGCTACAATCAATAGAAAACTTCGGCTTAAGAGCCGAACCCCCCGAAAGGAGCACTTTTATGCCAAACATCGGAAATTATCCGTCAATTGATTATACAGACCTCATCGAGGATTTGAAAGAGGATTTGTCCTCGGGGATTATCACCGAGGAGTCGAATTTATATGTGGTTCGACAGGTTTTTACCGTGACGATTAAGCGCGGCGACGAGATTCTGGGCGAGTTCGCGCCTGTCTTGGATTACCTTTTCGAGCGCCCTGAGCTTCAGTCTTCCCTGATGACAACCACAGTCCGCGAAGCAAAGAAACTGTGCCGCGACGCTATCATAAACTTAGGCAACGACATAACCGACGAGGGTGACTCGATTCGTCAGGCTTCCGAGATGCTTTTGGACGATTTGGAAGACTATACCAAAATGAACAAGAAGCGTAACGACAGAAAGTGCAAGGTCCTCCTGACGACCGAGACCGAAGACGGCCGCAAAGCCTGCCCGATGATGGTTTATCTGGAAGAAAACGAGGCAGGCGATAATGTCAGCATGATGAAAGCCGTCGACTTGATGAAAGAGTTTGAACTTTGCAACGGCTGATAAATCCATCAAAAGCAAAGTGTAAGTTGTCTCAAAAGTATAATAGGCTAAAATCTCGAAAAATCGGGTTTTTAGCCTATTGGGGTTTTATAACTGACCAAGGAATGAATTGGTTTGAAGAATATGCAACCGGAGTGGCTTTTCGACAACATTAAAATCGTATTTCAGAAGTTCTGCTACAAGTTTTTTGCTGTTATTCTGTAAAAAATTAAATTCGCGCAAAAAATATCAAATTTTTACTTCACTTAAGAGGGCATTTTGAATATACTTTATAGGATGTAAAAATACTTATTAAGTTGTTACAAATATTATTATATAAGGAGCGTGACTTTATGAAAGTTAACATTACCGAGACGGTACTTCGTGATGCACAGCAGTCATTGATTGCAACACGTTTGCCATTCTCAGACTTTGAAGGCATTCTCGAAACACTCGACAACGCCGGCTACTATTCACTTGAGTGCTGGGGCGGCGCTACATTCGATTCCTGCCTCCGATTCCTCGACGAAGATCCGTGGGAGAGACTTCGTAAGATTAAGGCTAAGTGCCCTAAGACACCTTTGCAGATGCTTTTGAGAGGACAGAACATCCTCGGTTACAAGCATTATCCGGATGATGTTGTAAGACTTTTCGTAAGAAAGGCTGCAGAGAACGGAATGGATATCTTCCGTATTTTCGATGCGTTGAACGATTTCCGTAACATTCAGGTTGCAGTAGACGAGACATTGAAGTGCGGCAAGCACGCTCAGGGCTGTATCTGCTACACAACAAGCCCTGTTCACACACTCGAGAAGTACGCAGAAATGGGTAAAGAACTCGAGGCAATGGGCGTTCAGTCCATCTGCATCAAGGATATGGCAGGTATTATGGGACCTCAGGAAGCATATGACCTCATCAAGGCTTTGAAGGCTTCCGTTAAGATTCCTGTATTCCTTCACACACACGCTACTACAGGCTTAGGCCCTATCACATACATCAAGGCTGTTGAAGCAGGATGCGACGGCATCGACTGCGCTATTTCTCAGTTTGCCGGCGGTACTGCTCAGCCTGCAACAGAATCTTTGAAGTACGCTCTTGAGCAGCTCGGTTACGAGACAGGTCTTGATTCCGCTAAGCTCAAGGAAATCAATGATTTCTTCGCTCCTGTTAAGAAGAAGTTCCTTGACGACGGTCTTTTGAACCCATACGTTCTCGGAACAAAGACAGATATCCTCACATACCAGGTTCCGGGCGGAATGCTTTCAAACCTCTTGAAGCAGCTTAAGGAAATGGGTAAGGAAGATTTGCTTGACGAGGTTCTCGCAGAAGTTCCGAACGTTCGTAAGGATATGGGTTATCCGCCGCTCGTTACACCTCTCGCTCAGATGGTAGGTACACAGGCTACAAACAACGTATTCTTCGGTAAATATAAGAACATCACCAAGGAAGTTAAGGCTTACTTCAAGGGTGAGTACGGTAAGGCTCCGGGCGAAGTTAACCAGGAGCTTGCTGCTCAGGTTTTGGGTGATACAGAGCCTGTTACATGCAGATTTGCCGACACATTGGAGCCTGTTTTCGAGAAGACAAAGGCTGAGCTCGGCGACAGAGCAAGATGCGACGAGGATGTTCTCTCTTACATTGCTTTCCCACAGGTTGCAGAGAAGTTTTTCGATGCTCGTGAGGAGAAAGAATCCAATACTGTTAATTACACAATCGAGAAGAAGGAGGACTGATTACCATGAATTTTGTTATGGCTTTGGTGCAGGGCGATGAAGTTGCTTCTTTCGGTGACGCATGTGCCGTTGCAGGCTTTACAATTTCTGTCGTTTTCGGTGTTCTTCTCCTTATCTGTCTCTTGATTATGCTTTTCACGAAGATTATCTCCGCTATCGAAAAGCTCACAAACAAGGCTTCCAAGACCGAAGCACCTGCTCCTGCCGTTGCTGTTGCAACAACTGAAGCTGCTTCCGAGGAAGAGTTCTCATCAGGTTCTTTGAAACTCAAGAACTGCGACGAGAAGACAGCTGCCATGATTATGGCTATCGTAAGCGACAATACGGGTATCCCGCTTTCCGAGCTCGTATTTAAATCCATTAAACTCGTAGAGAAAAACTAAAGGAGACACCTCAAATGATTTATACAGTTACTATCAATGACAAACAATATGAGGTTGAGGTTGAGAAGGGCAAGGCTAATCTTCTCAAGACCACAGCCGTTACAGCAGCTCCTGCAGCTGCTCCTGTTGCCGCAGCTCCTGCTCCTGTTGCTGCCGCACCTGCTGCTCCTGCAGCTACCGCTGCCGCAGGTACAACACCTGTATCCGCTCCGATGCCCGGAACAATCCTCAAGGTTGCAGTAGATGTCGGTGCAAAGGTTAACGAGGGTGATCTCGTTTGCATTCTCGAAGCAATGAAGATGGAGAACGAGATTTATGCTCCTTGCTCCGGTACAATTGCTCAGGTTCTTACTTCCAAGGGTGCTTCTGTCAGCACAGGCGACGTTCTTGTAAGTATTTCATAATTATTAGGAGGCAGAACAAAAGTGTTTATAGATGCGTTATTAAACTTATGGCAGACATCCGGTCTTGCTAACATGAGTATTCGCAACCTTCTTATGTTGGTTGTCTCCTTCGTACTCATCTATTTGGCAATCGGACGTAAATTTGAGCCTCTTCTTCTCCTGCCTATAGCTTTCGGTGTACTTTTGAGTAACCTTCCTTTGGCAGATCTTTATCACCCTGAGATTTTCGACGGCGGACACATCCACTGGGAACTTTTGGGAACAGGTAAAGAAGCCGGTATGGATACCGCAATAAGCGTAGGTATTTTGGATTTTATTTACTTAGGCGTTAAGCTTTCAATCTTCCCTTGCCTTATCTTTATGGCTGTTGGTGCCATGACAGACTTCGGACCTTTGATTGCCCGTCCATCCTCACTCTTCATGGGTGCAGGTGCACAGTTCGGTATTTCTTTTGCATTTATCGTAGCTTCCCTTTTGGGCTTCACTGCTTGCGAAGCAGGTTCCATCGCTATCATCGGCGGTGCTGACGGTCCTACTGCTATCTTCCTTACAACGAAGCTTGCTCCGGACCTTCTCCCGGCAATTGCCATAGCGGCATATTCTTATATGGCCCTTATTCCGCTTATTCAGCCGCCTCTCATGAAGCTTCTCACAACAAAGAAGCAGCGTGAAATCAAGATGACTCAGCTCCGTGAAGTTTCCAAGGTTGAGAAGATTTGCTTCCCTGTAATCGTTACAGTTATCTGCACACTCCTTCTCCCATCCGTTGGACCTCTCCTCGGTATGCTTATGCTTGGTAACCTCTTCCGTGAGTCCGGTGTTACACAGAGACTCTCCGATACAGCAGAGAATGCACTTTGCAACATCGTAACAATCATGCTCGGTGTTACTGTCGGTGCTACAGCTCAGGGCGACAGATTCTTGTCTTTCAGCACAATCAAGATTATCATCTTGGGTCTCGTCGCTTTCGCTTTCTCAACAATCGGCGGTCTTCTTATCGGTCAGATTATGTGCTTCGTTACACACGGTAAGATTAATCCGCTCATCGGTTCCGCAGGCGTATCCGCAGTTCCTATGGCAGCACGTGTTTCTAACAAAGAAGGTCAGAAGGCTAATCCTTCCAACTTCCTTCTCATGCACGCCATGGGTCCTAACGTAGCCGGCGTTATCGGTTCTGCAGTTGCAGCAGGCGTATTGCTCAGTCTCTTCGGCTGATAAATCCGGCGTAGGATTTTTAATTAAATGATTTGCACCGCAATCGGTTTTATATCCGGTTGCGGTGTTTTTTTGAGAATTTTAATTGAATTATGTGTACCTGAAGTGCTACATTACTAGTTGCAAATGCGAAAACTTCATTGGCTTGTTAAGCAAGCAGGAAAGGAGAAACAGTATGGAATTTGCGATTTTGAACTGGATTCAGAGCCTGCATTGTGAGTTTCTGGATACACTAATGGTAGTTATATTTAATAATATCGTCGGCTCAAAGGGCGAGATATGGCTTTGGATCGGTATTATTCTTCTTATTATTCCGAAAACAAGAAAGTCCGGACTTTGCGTTCTTTCGGCGTACATATTAGCGTACTATATCGGCGACGGTATCTTAAAAGACCTTATTGCCCGTCCTCGTCCTTGCATGATAGATGAGACAGTCGAACTTCTTATTAAACGTCCGACTTCTTTCTCCTGCCCGTCTGTCCACAGCATGCTTGCCTTTGCTTCGTCTTCTTCAATCTTCTGGTATCACAAGAAAATCGGAATCGCTGCCCTTGTTTTTGCTGCACTTATCGGCTTCAGCCGTATGTACTTCTTTGTACATTTCCCGACTGATGTGCTTTTCGGTGCTTTCCTCGGATTTGTAATCGGCACTGCTGTTTGTTTCTTGGCGAAGAAATCCTTCGGAAATAAACTTTCCACCCGCGCATAAAATGCTGTCGTAGATATTAAGAAACGGCGCCCATGGGGTGCTGACCGCAAACTATATTCTATGAGAGTTATATCTTGAGGCTGTCTCAAAAGTATAATAGGCCAAAATCTCGTGAAATCGGATTTTTGGCCTATTTTTTAAAGCAAGATGTCTACTTTTGAAGTAGCCTTGTAGCACAATTGAATACAGAATAGGCCAAATCTGCGAAGAAATCGATTTTTGGCCTATTTTTTATAAACGTTCTTTTATATAACTAAACTTAGCTTGATTAATACGAGCAAAAAATAGGCCAGATTCGATAAAAAATGAGAATTTGGCCTATTTTGATTGCAGTGGCAGTCATTTTGAAGTGTTTTGAAAGAAGAAAATAGGCCAAAATCGTGAAAAATCAGAATTCTGGCCTATTTCGGTTTTATAACTGATTAAGAAATGAATTTAGGTTCTTCTAAGAATTTGTGGGAATAAGTAATTGAAAAAGGAGCATATATATCCTAAGGTTTAGTTGGAAAAATAAAAACTCGAAAGGATATAGAATATGCTCCTAGACTTCAATAATACACAGATAAAGATTACTTGC
>JAZLML010000020.1:0-11141 GCA_045598625.1 Saccharofermentans sp. | reverse complement strand
GGAAGCCTATTTAGTATAAATCAGAGGAAATTCGGATTTTTATACTAAATTTCCGCGGTCAAAACTACTCAAGGCGAGCCGATTTAGTATAAAAATGACTTTTAAGTGAGATTTATACTAAAAATCCTGCTCGATGAGAGCGTAGCTCGCTAATAATGCGGCTGCAAGCGGGGAAAATTTAGTATAAATTTTTCGAAAAGAGGAATTTTATACTAAATCGCGGCAGCAAGCGACTCCGCACTTAAGAAAATTTAGTATAAAAACGGCATTTGAGCGAAATTTATACTAAAAGCCAGCCTGAGAAACGAAGCCGGGCGGAAATAAAAACGGTGCCTTGGCTGACACCGTTTTCCCTGTAAGGTTGCCTGTGGTCTGGGGCAACTTTTTGTTCACCTGCAGTATGTAGCGGAACGAGTGAAAGAGTTCGGGGGGGACCCGAATGCCTTAGGATGCGGCGGGCATCGAAAGCGGTTCCGATTGGAAATCCTACGAATGCAGGGGGTAGCTTCCGAGTACGACGGTAGCTACCGTTACGAAGGGAAAACCCGGTTTTCTCATTTCATAAGTATTCCTTCGTTTTCCTTCGCAAAACGCTTGATAAGCAATAACTTATCAAAAATAAAATAATATATGCGGATGATTTTCGCAATAAAATAATTTTTGGCGCGAAATGTAAAAATTTTGTTCATACGAAAAATATAAAAGTTGTAGCCACTTTACAGGTCTCGTTCGTATAAAGAGATATAAAGAAACGACGATAGTTTCGAAGAAAGACAGAAAGAAACAGGAGGGAAAAAAGATGTGTTGGTGGTGTTTTCTTAAAAGCTTTACGTGGATTGCATTTTGAATTAATTAACCCACGATAGAAAGCAATTTCAGTGCAAAAGTTGAACGGTGTCGAAGAGTAAAGCGGCACCGTTTCTGATGTTTACGCACAATGTTGATGTGTAACGACGGCGAGGTTAAAGTGGTTGGCCGAAGACGAGGTCGGCGTTGTCGGCGAGGTTGACAAGCGCGGAGGGTAAGGCTATATTGAGAGTTAGTTTTCGAAAGGGGAAAACGGATGTTCAAGTTTGAGACAACAACTACCGGATTTTTTAATGTGCGCAATACATACGTGCGTACAGTTGTTGGCGTGGTAAAAACTTGAGCGGAAGGTGATTTGAAGTTTGGATTTTGCGGACCGCTTGTCTTTTTGGATAGGCGGTCCTTTTATTTTTGATTCGGGAGGAAAAAACGATGGCATTTGAGAAGATTTGTTACGGAAGAACGACGGCTAATTTGGCGTGCTCGATCTTGAAGGAGTTCGGGGTTGAGCCGAAGCACGAGACCTTGAAAGAGGCCGATGAGTTGCTGGCCGGTGGGTTCGAAAACGTTGTGCTTATTTTGCTCGACGCCATGGGCATGAGTGTGCTCGAGAAAAATCTGCCGGAGGATTCTTTTTTGCGAAAAGAAGTGAAGGCGGAGTATCAATCGGTTTTCCTCTCGACTACGGTTGCCTCGACCACGTCCGTAATGAGCGGGCTTTATCCGGCGGAGCATTGCTGGCTCGGCTGGGACTGCTACTATCCGGAGATAGATAAAAACGTTACGACGTTCTTTGGTACGGAGACGGAGACGGGGGAGAAGGCGGCGGATTTTCATCCGGCTTTTACGCTGCGCCCGTACAAGTCCGTTAAGGAGCAAATTGAGGAAGCGGGCGGTGAGGCGCACTTGATTGCGACTTTTGCGCCGCCGTTTCCGGATTCTTTTGAGAAAGAGGCGGAGTCGATAAAGGAGCTTTGCGGCAGGAAGGGAAAGAAGTTCATTTACTGCTATTTCGATCAGCCGGACGGCACGATGCATAAGACAGGTGTTACGTCGGAGGAGTCGAGGGAGGTTCTTAAGGGGCTTTC
This sequence comes from Saccharofermentans sp., assembly GCA_045598625.1. GTDB lineage: Bacteria > Bacillota > Clostridia > Saccharofermentanales > Saccharofermentanaceae > Saccharofermentans. Next base: position 9,246 of record JAZLML010000020.1, on the reverse strand, counting down.
GGATTCGGTTGAGAAGCTTTGCGCCGAATTGTCGCAGATGTCTTCCGAGAGCGGCTCGAAAACGTTGGTTTTGGTAACCGCTGACCACGGTCACATGAATCCGAAACCGCTTTGCCTTTTGGATTACCCGGATGTTTTGGAATGCCTTAAGAGGGGACCGTCGCTTGAACCGAGAGCCGTAAACTTTTTTGTTAAGGCGGAGTGCAAGGAGAAGTTCCCGGAAATCTTTAACGGGCACTTCGGCGGTGAGTTTAAGCTTTTGACGAAGGAAGAGGTTCTGGAGGCGGAACTTTTCGGACCTTTGGGAGACGATATAAGCGACGAACAGCGCGAGAAATTCACGAGCATGTTGGGCGATTTTGTTGCGGTTGCGACCGGAAAATCGGCAATTTACTTTACTCGCGAAGACGCGGAAATGTTCAAGGGATACCACGGCGGAGTGACGCCGGAGGAGACAAGAATTCCACTTATCGGGGTAAATTGCGGCAAATTCTGAATTGGGAAAATTGTAACATTGCATTTTAAAAAAGAGTGGTATATTGATAATCCACACCAAAAATCACCTGGCTGTGGCAGCGTTTTTGAGACAGTTGAAAAAGACTATTTTTCTCGGACGCTTGTCGAGTCGATGAGCGGTAACAGTTAATTTACGGGAGTTTGTGGCGATTAATGCGCATTGCTTCGCACTCCGGCATTAATCGGCGGCTTCGCAATATTGTGCCGCAGCTCAGGTATTTTGGTTACGTAACTTTTGTAGGAATTTTCGAGACAATTTAAGAAACCGAATCGGCAGGAAGCACTGTTGCCCCTGTTAAGGGAAAGTCCCCCAAAAAATCAGGTTTCGGAAGGCTTAAGAAGAGGAATTTGCGGTATGTTTTGGAACAAGAAAGACAGATTGATTTATTGCGTAAATGACAAGGACGTCAGCTTTTTAAAGACGCTCTCATCGAAGAGGGATTCGGCGGTAACAGAGGAGCAAATATGTAAGATTAAGGAGAATGCGCTTAAGCCGTTTCCTACGTTTTATTCTGCCGAGAGTTTAGTTTTGCTTCAGCCTGCAGAGGTTATTACCGGCAACCCGTACGAAGTTTTAGAGTATGTTTATGAGGTTCTGAATAAGCCCCAAAGTGGTTACAATTCGTTCTATATCAAGAAGAAAGACGGCAGTTTAAGAAGGCTTTTGACGCCGGTTTTTTACCTTAGGTGGGTTCAGGAGTTCATTAAGGATAACATTCTGGATTTGATCTGTGAGCAAAATCCCGATGAGTATTCTTATGCGTACAGGAAGGGCGTGAGCGTAAAGGATAATGCGAATGCGCATAAGGGCAGGGAGAAGATTTTAAAGCTTGATATCAAAGGGTTTTTTGAGAATACGAAAGAGGGCAAGGTGTACGCGTTTTATGAGAAATATACGCCGTACGATAAGACTGCGCTTACGATTCTTACAAAGCTTTCGTGCTGTAATAGGGCGTTGGTTCAGGGTGCGATAACGAGTCCGCAGATTGCCGATATGATTCTTCGGGATTTCGATTTTGAGGTCGGCGAGTTTTGTGCAGAGCGCGGGATCACGTATACGAGATACAGCGACGACATGACCTTCAGCGGAAATTCGGATTTCCCTTGCGACGAAGTGATTACGTTCGTGAAGGAAAGGCTTACGGAATTCGGTTATCACTTGAACGGCTCGAAAACGAGAATCTACGGCCCGAATAACCGCCACAAGGTTACGGGCATCATTTGTAACGATAAGCTTCATGTGGAGCCGGAATATAAGCACGAGCTTCGCAAGCAGGCATACTATGTCCGTAAGTTCGGCGTAACCGATCATCTGGAACATATAAACGGCAAAAAGCCTACGGTATATGAGGCATATGAATATATAAGGAGGCTTTTCGGGCAGGTGTCCTATGCGCTGTCGATTAATCCTGACGACGAAGAATTGCGGAAATATAGGGAGGATCTGGCACTTAATCTTTTCGTGTGCGAGAAAAAGTTCGAGACCCTTAAGATAGCAGGCACGAACCGCCTCAGCGGATTTTTGAAGTCTTTGAAGGACAAGCCGGACAGCAGGTGTTTTGTAAACGAGAAGAAAAGCTGTAACAGGATGATTATGCATTTTGTTTTCGAGAATGCGGAGAAGGGAGCCGTAGTCGGATTGCGGCACTATTTCGAAAACAATCACAAGCTCAAAGGCACCCTCGACAACGTATTCGGCGACTGGGGCAGCGGCAAATCCTATTTAAGATATATCATTGACGTTCCTTTTGACGCAGAAGGCTGCGCGAAAGCCTGCGACGAGATTGGCCTTGTGGTTGATTCATTCAGGCAGACGGTAAATTACGATCGGGCACTTGGCGACGGCTTCGGCATTTAACGAAAACCCGAATTTCAAAATAACGACAATTGCGGCAACTTATGTCGGTAAATGTGCAACTCATGTTCCGAGGTGTTTTGCTTTAAATTCTCAGGTGCTATCTTACGGTCAGACAACAAACGACCGCTTCAAAGGCGAGAGATAAGTAAGAGGATTAAAGCAGATGATTGATGTAAAAAATGTTCGTAAAAGTTTTGGCGGAAAAGAGGTTCTTAAGGGCCTTAACATAAGCGTTAAGAGAAGTGAGATTTTCGGATTGCTGGGTCCTTCCGGCGCAGGCAAGACAACGCTCATTAATATTCTCACAGGACAGCTTTCGTACGACGGCGAGGTACAAATTCTAGGAGGAAAACCTGAAGATATTAAGGGCGAGAAAGCAACAAAAATCGGCATCATGATGGACAGCTTCGGAATATACGAGAGGTTTTCCTGCTATGATAATCTGAAGATTTTTGCCGACATTTATAACCTCCCGAAAAAGAGAATCGATGAGACTTTGGAAGCCGTGGGGCTGGGAAACGATAAGAAGACCAAGGCCGCAAAACTTTCCAAAGGAATGCGCAGCAGATTAAGGCTCGCGAGAGTTTTCATGGGAAATCCTGAGATAATTTTCCTCGACGAACCGACGAGCGGCCTGGACCCTCAGACGGCGGAATCAATCAGAGCTCTCATAAAAGCGAAAAGGGAGCAGGGCTGCACAATTTTCCTCACCACTCACGATATGAACGAAGCATATTCGCTTTGCGATCACACTGCACTTTTAAACGAAGGCAAAATCGTCGAGTACGGTACACCGAAAGAAATCTGCAGGCGATATAACCACCGAAACAAAATCGCACTTCACCTGTACGACGGAACGGATTTACTTCTCGAGAACAATCCCGATGCGGGCATAAAAATCTGCGAACTGCAAAAGGCCGGAAGTATTGAAACAATCCATTCCACGGAGCCGAATTTGGAGACGGTTTTCCTGGAACTTACGGGCAGAAAATTTACGGCGTGAATGAAGCTTCGTAAGCGAATGAAGTTAAGGAAAGAAGCAATCGGAAAACGGTATCGGAGGCAAACTTATGAGAAACATTGCGATAGTATTTAAAAAGCAGTTAAAAGACACAATAAAGAACAAGACAATTCTGATTCAATTTCTTATGTTCCCGTTGTTGACGGTCATCATGGAAAAAGCGATTTCGCTTCCGGACATGCCGGCGGAGCACTTTTTCTCGAAGCTGTTCATGATAATGTACATCGGAATGGCACCTATTATGTCCGTTGCGGCCATCATCTCGGAGGAGAAAGAGAAGAACACCTTAAGACCCTTAATCGCATCTAACGTAAAAAGCGGAGAGTACCTGATCGGCGTCGGTTCATACGTGTGGCTTATTTGCATGGCAGGTGCTGCCGTAATGGGACTTGCGGCAGGTTTTGCGGCTCGTGATATGGTGTTTTATATGGTAACGGCGGCAATCGGTTTTATAATCTCGATTCTTGCAGGAAGTGCCATTGGCATATATTCCGAAAACCAGATGAAAGCAACTTCGTTGGTGTTGCCTGTTATGTTGGTGTTTTCTTTCCTACCGATGCTTTCGATGTTTAACGATAAAATTGCAAAAGTCGCACGCTTTACATACACACAGCAACTTAATTCGGCGCTTCTCAATATGAATTTGAGTTCGCTTAAAAACGCTGATTTTGTTATCATAACTGTAAATGCAGTTTTGTTCCTGAGCCTGTTTTGCTTGGCATTCGGTAAGAAAAGATTGGAGTAATCATGAAAATCGAGATTGACGTCAACGAGAAATACGAAGATATGAACGTCAAAATTGAGTGTGCCGGTCTCACGCCTGAAGTTGAGAAGGTCATCTCAATGCTTCGTATGCTTGATTTTCAGATTGCCGCGCACAAAGGTTCCGAAACTCATCTTGTGGACGCATCCTCCATCCTCTATATCGAGGCCGTCGATCGCGCCACTTTCCTTTACACTTCCGGCAACGTTTACGAATCGGATTTCAAGCTGTACGAACTCGAGAATCAGCTTTCTGGCAAGGGCTTTTTTAAAGTCAGCAAATCCTGCCTTCTAAACCTCAAAAAAATCAAAAGTTTGAAGGCCGATATGAACAGAAGAATCATTGTAACAATGTTAAATGACGAGCAAATACTGGTCTCACGCATGTACGCCGACGAATTGCGACATCGTTTGGGCATTAAGTAATTATTGGGGGACAGGTGAAATAAATGGACGAGAAAAAGACGATTTTTGATTATATAGGCGAGATATTTGCTACATACGGCGCCATAGTTCTGATATTTATTGTTTTCGATTTTGCTTTGGGAGCTTTGGCTGAAGGTTATTCTTCGTTTTTTGTTCTGGGCAACAAAGGTCTTTCTTTGTCGACTCTTGTTCAGCTCTTCGTTTTCGCGATTTTACTTAAAATGTTCGAATGGCTTTTCTTAACTCCGCTCATCATCAAGCGCATGGCAATGCCTCTCCGCTTCGTATTTATGTTCCTGTGCTGCCTCATCAGCATTGTCGTTTTCAGTATTTTCTTCGGTTGGTTCCCGCTTGATAACGTACCTGCTTGGATCGGTTTCGGCATTTCTTTCGCTGTCTGCACAGCTTTCAGCATTTTGCTCACCTATGTAAGAACCCGTGCCGAGAACCGCAAAATGGAACGTGCACTTCGTAAATTTAAGGAAGAGTAATCAAAAAATCACATTTCCCTGATAACTGTGATATAATGTCAGTATTATTTGATAACTGCGTTGAATGATTATGTATTTTCGCGGGGCATGGGGGGTAATCATATGATAGGCAGAATTAAGGATAAGCTTCAGAAAAATCCGATAATTGCTGTTGTAGGTATTGTTTTGATAGTTCTTCTTATCTGTCTGCTTTCTGTTGGTCGTGTTTCAGGGAAAATCGTTTCAATCGATAGTTATATGGTGAGTGGTGCCTCGTTTTCGAATCCTTCTGCAAGTGTTGGCTCAGACACGAACAGAGGTACGATTATATCCCATGAGCAAATTGATTCGATTGATTTAGGAAAGAGATACGTTTTGTACTTGGCCCCTCACGATGAACCCGACAAAGCAAGACACTTAACGGTTACCTTGGAAAACTTTTGGGGAGCAAAGAAAACAGTAGATATTACGCACTCTCCTTCATACAATGCTTTGTTAGGCGGAAGCGCTTTATTGGACGGTGAATCCGGATACTACGGATATATATCTTATGACGTCGGAAACCATGTTGTTTTCAAAGTAAAAAACGGTGTAGTTGAGAAAACTTTGCTCAATATTAATCCCGGCAGTCCAGCCTATACACTGATGATTATTTTGACAGTAGTAATAGTTATTGGAATCTTGTATGCATTTTTTAGGGCTTTGTTTTCGTGATGTAAAAACCTACGATTATTGATATGTAGCGAAAACAGTTTGACGGGGGTTTGTATCATGACAGTACTTATTCTCTTACTCTTTATGGCTGACTTATTCAGTAAATTACAATAAGTGTGTTATGATAAATCTCGAAAACAGGCAACGTACGAGGTAAGATATGAATGAATTGGGACTTGATATATTTCTGATATTGGTCGGTGTTTCTTGTATAGTAGTACCTATTTGGTTTGGAATCTCTTTGCACAGATTCAGAAAAACTCGCAAAGAAGGTAATTTGAAAGAGCAATCCGGGCATAGACGAAGCTTAATTGTTTCAAGTATAGTTTTAGGTCAGGTAGCAATCATTGCACTCGTAATTATCGGTTTTATGGCACTGGCTACGGCTTTTGTTGCCAGCATGTAAAAGCGTTATACGGAAATCTATCGTAGGAAGAAATATAGAATGTCAGACAAATTATTCTTTACCATTCTCGGCATCATAGTTGCATTGGGAATGGCCAGTATGGTTTTGCTTTATGCGCACACCGTAAAACTTCAGAAGCAGGTGTCTATAATATCGATTGTTTCGCAGGAAGACTGGAGGTAAGAATCTTTGAAGAAACTTACCAAACAAATCCTGATACTTCTTGCTTTCGTACTGGTAATTGTTCTTACGGACCTGTTTTTTTACAAGACTTTCACCACGAGATATATTACGGATCCGAGTGCCGATTTGCACGGCAAAAATATCGAAGCCGATAAGTACCTTCCTTTCGACGACAATAGCGAGGCCGTGGTCATAGATACCGATTTCACTCTTACGGGAGATCTCCCGGTTTTGGACGGGGCATCTGCTTTGTACCCTGTATATTCAGCATTCGTCGGCTCCGTTTATCCTGAGGACTCGGTTGTTTTCGACGGCGAGAACTTCGCGCCTGAAAGCGCATTGCAGCTCAACAACACCGTCGGCGCCTATAACGCCGTAGTTACGGGCGAATCCGACATCGTATTCGGCGCATACCCGTCTCAGGCACAGCTCGATTACGCCACCGAAAACGGCGTGGAACTGGTCCTGGTTCCTATCGGCCGTGAAGCATTTGTCTTCATAGTAAACGCGAACAACCCCGTAGACAACCTTACCTCCGACCAAATCCGTTCCATCTACGCCGGCGACATCCGTTCCTGGTCCGAAGTCGGAGGCACCGACGACCTTATTTCGCCTCTCCGCCGCGCCCCGGGCAGCGGCAGCCAGTCCGCCATGGACCGCTTCATGAACGGCACCCCGATCCAACCGGACTACGACGCAGCCTTCGGCAAGGCCATCGCCTTCTCCTTCAGATATTACGTGAGCGACCTCACATCCTACGCCGACATCAAATTTCTTTCCGTTGACGGCGTTTACCCATCCGTCGAAAACATTCGCAACGGCACCTACCCTCAAGCCAGCTATTTCTACGCGGTTTACAGAGCCGACAACGACAACCCGAATGTACAGCTCATGCTTGACTGGATTCTGTCCGACGAAGGCCAGAACGTCATCGAATTAAACGGTTATGTGGGCATGAATTAATCCGTCCTCGCCGTTTCCACAAAACAATAGACATAAGCCCCGTAAGTGTGATATTATATTCGGGCATTGACAATAGTCACTATATTTTTTCGGCACGGAGAAGTACCCAAGAGGCCGAAGGGGAGGCTTTGCTAAAGCTTTAGGCGGGGCAACCCGCGCGAGGGTTCGACTCCCTCCTTCTCCGCCATACAAAATAATGACGTCGCAAAAAGCCCGTAAAATCAGGCATTTGCGACGTTTTTATTTTTTGAAAAATCGCAACTTACGACAAACTTACGACAAATTACATAAAAAATGCGCTCAAATAAAAAACGGTCGGCTATCCGATCGTTTTTTATTAAAAGAAGCATACATATAGCAAAAGATACAAGGAGTATTTCATGGCAACATAAGTTGAATCCTTGAAAGCCCCGTAAGCAAGGCGTTTGACGATAATTGAATAACCGTTTTACCCTTTTTTACCCTTGCATTTTGTACCATCAATAATCGAAGGTCACCTCAGGTACAAAATCAGAATAACAATCTGATGAATAAATGTAAATATTGTATTCCACTTCCCTACAAGTTTTGAATTCATGGATGAATTTGAAGTTGCTTCATAATGACTTTGAAGTTGACTTGAAGTAGTTCAAAAAAGAAAAATGATTTATCGTTACGTTAAATTATGAAATAAGAATTCTGAACTGTACTAGATTCTATTATCGTGAATGAGGCAAAGTAAAGAAACAATTATGTGAAACCAGATGATATAATTATTCAGTATAGGAACGTGATATTTTGACCATTCGGGCTGCCGGGAGAGCGACAAATGCTTATTTACATTACAAAGGAGGCAGGGATATGTGGTTTTTTATTACAATGTTTATATGTAATATGCTAATGCCTTTAATTATGATTATAGGTGGTTATTTTATGTACAAAAAAACACCTAAAGAGATAAATGGTGTTGTTGGATATAGAACAAAAACGTCAAAAAAGAATAAAGATACATGGATGTTTGCACATGATTATTGTGGTAGGTTATGGCTTAAACTAGGAACGGCTTTATTGGTTACTACAATTATAGTGCAAATACCTTTTATGCATTCAATCGATGATGTGATTGGTATTGTGACACTTATTGTTGAAACGCTACAATTGGTAGTATTAATAGGCTCGATTATACCAGTAGAAAAAGCGCTTAAGAAGACTTTTGACGAGAATGGTATTAGAAGATAAAGAAGTAGAATAAATTTTGATAATGTGAACTATGTTTTTAGGGAGATTATAAAATGAATATACCAAAGTTTAAGTATCATCCAGATCCTATTGCAACTGGTGCATTTCAGCAGGGAGAAGAAAGAGTTTGTGATTGCTGTAGTAAAAAGACTAACATCTGGTACGAATTACCTTTTTATACATCAGAAGATGATATTGAATGCATTTGTCCAACATGTATTGCAACTGGAGAAGCAGCCGAAAAATTTAATGGAGAGTTCCAAGATTCTGCTAATGTTGAAGCTGTTTCAGATTCATCAAAATTAGATGAGTTAACTTTAAGAACTCCAGGTTATTGTGGCTGGCAGCAAGAGTATTGGATAGCTCATTGTGATGATTATTGTGCATTCATTGGATATGTAGGATGGGAAGACCTAGTTGAAATGGGTATAGATGCTCAAATAGAGAAAAATTATGATAAAGACTTAAACGGATTCGACATAGAAGATGTTAAAGAATGTATGTGTAATGAAGGAAGTATGCAGGGATATCTCTTTAGGTGTTTGCATTGTGGAGAGCATTTCTTGTATGTAGATTGCGACTAAATCAAATTCCGATTTATGGTGCGATGAGGGATATGTTGATATGAATAATAAAGAAAGAATAAATCGCCTTGTTATTATGGGGAAAATACCTAAAGATGCAGAGATGACAGACCAGCAGTTTAGGG
>JAZLML010000019.1:0-11573 GCA_045598625.1 Saccharofermentans sp. | reverse complement strand
GTATAGAAAATGAAATTCTGTCAAATCTATACTATAAGCAGACTTCGCGGAATTTGAGACATCCCCTTTTTATATGATTCAGAAAACTTTTAAATCTGATTATCGCTGTACTGCTTATAGAGATTATCAAGATCTGCCATATCGCGATTCATCTTAATCTGGAGTCTTGAGATATCATTAAGATTCTTATTTGTGATGGCAAGTTTCAATGCGCCGAATGTGGAGAACTGTTCGTCGGTATCCTTAGCCAAAGCGCACTTCATCTTTCTGATGTCATCCCAAGTATCGTTATCAAAAGCATTCGAATCGGTGTGAAGCTTAACAATCTTTCTTAAGTGAGCGATATTTGTAGGAATAACTCTGTCCAAAAGCTCCATACGCCACATATCAAGCATAGCCTGTGAGTAGGAAGTAAGAATCTTATCGTTAAATACGTTTCCTGCGCACAAAATGTCAAGCATTGTATTGTCGTTTAAAAAATCCTTCAAAGAATCGTAAACGGTTGCCGGCGGAACACCGAATAGGTGATTTCTTTCAGCTTCCGAATACATCTCGAAAATATCATCCTCGCAACGATAGAGCTTGTTTTTCTCTAAATAATCAGCATCGGTACCGTATGGTTTAACAAACTCATCTTCAAGTTCTTTCTTGGACTTTCCGGAAGAAACTGCATAGTTAATACCGTCCAGCATACACTGGTAGATACTAGAAAGGCAAAGATAGGTATTCGTATGCGGGTTAGGGGAGCGAAGCTCAAATCTTGTCGCATACTTATTGTCTTCGGATCTTACAACACCCAAAAGAACACTTCTGTTACGAGAAGGTGTAAGAACATCCTTACCGATTGAAGCAACGGCATGTGTAGGTGCCTCAAATCCCGGCTGCAATCTTGCGAAAGCATCGGTCGAAGCCGAAACAAAAGGATTGATAAGCTTATAGTTCTTCATGATTCCCATGAGAGAACCCCAACCGATAATGCTTAAGTAGTCTTTCTTAATGTCCTCAGGAGCGAAAAGGTTAACCTTGCTGCCGTCGTTAAGATAGGCAACGGCGTTAACGTGAGTATGTTCGCCGCTTCCTGCAACACCTGTCAAAGGCTTAGCTGTAAAACTTACCTCAAGACCGTGCATTCTGAAAATCTCTTTAATGAGAATACGTGCAGTAAGCTCATAATCGGCACCCTGCAAAGCATCGGAATATTTCCAATCCACTTCGAGCTGTTCCATGATGCCGTGGAAATCACCTGTTGAAGTGATTGTAGGCTTTACGCCGCCGACTTCTTTATGACCCATCTCAGGCTTAAACCCATAGTAGTCGAGAAGCATAATTGTCTGCTCAAGAGCAGTTCTTACGGAACCCTTTGTTCTCTTCCAGTAAGACTCTTTAAGAGACTGAGATATGGTGAGCTTCTGAGAACTTATGGTCTCATTAGGGGAGTTTACCCAGAATTCAAGCTCTGTAGCGACAATAATATTAATCTGCTTTAAATCTGCAGGTGTAAATCCGTACTCTTCACAAAGCTTCGGATTCTTATTCAAAATATCTGTTAACTGATTCTCGAAATATTCCGCACTCTTCTTCAAAACGGAACGGGAACATACATACTCGTTGTTATGCATCAGGAACGAAGGGATACGAAGCGTACCGATAGGTCTTGATGTTTCAATATCTATATGCTCATAGTTATAGTCAACGAACCACACAACATTAGGGTCAGGTATTAAATCCACCTTACCGTCGTTTAATGTTGCGATACCCGGAAGTACAACGGAAGAACCGTCTGTTTGGATTGCATGACCGTTCAAATATTTCTCGATATTATCGTGAAAATCACTTATCGGAATTCTCTCATCCGTATCGTTTCCGGCCAAGTCAATAGCGGCAAGAGATACGAATTTGATTTCCTTATGCTCTTCGAGAATAGCAGTGATATCCTTAACGGAATGCTTCTCCGGCGGGATAATGTAAGTTAAGTCGGGATTTACCTGAAACTGAATCATATAAGTTTTCCTTCCTTGTGTCTCTTAAAACAAGTTAATTCTAACACAAATACCTCAACTATATACTTAATACTTCTTCTTTATTTTATATAATTTGTTTACTTGATTTTTATATTGTATTTGTGCAAAATCTATTAGTCAGCTAACGAAAACTATCGAAAAGGGATACGTATGATATTTGGACTTGTATTCGATTCTTTCAGAATAGATAAAACCCCGTTCAGATGGGTTATCAGAATTATGTTTGCCGCAGTTTTTATTATCACTGCGTACCTTTTGCTTTCCCCTTTCGGTGATTCGGATTTTTCGCCGTTTATCTACTGGATAAACAGTTTCGAAGAAGCAACTTTGAATGATTTGTATAAAAGCTTTTATACGGATATGCCGCTTTCCAAAGGTAATCTTATTTTCGTTTTTCAGTATATTCTGATGGGTCTTTTGTGGATGTTTACTTGTTTTATCAGCAATTCGTTATACATCAGAGCTTTTCTCAAAACTTCTGCCAGACCTTCTGTTGTTAAAGTTATATTGAGAAGTTTATTGTTGACGTTGTTCATTTCATTCGTTGCTTTGTTCTTCTTTAACCTGATTTACTATGCAGCGATTTTCATTTTGCCGATTTTTGCAGTTTTTTCTTCATGCTATGTATCCGGAGATTTTAGTTTCGGAAGATCTTTTAAGAACACATTTAAGTTTTTAAAGCGAGCATATTTTCCTTCGGTTACGTTTAGTTTCTTTATCGGAATTGTGTTCGGAATAGTCGGCTTTTTGCTTTATTTTCTAAGCGATAGCGGCATGAATGCGGCTCTTTCGAAAATACTTACGGCTGCATTTCTAACATATTCCTCTTTGGTTGCGGGACGTGCTTCCGGTCTTAATTACATCTTCATAGCAGGACCTGTTCAACACAAAAAGAAGAGTGAAAAATCTTCTTAATTTGTGTGATATTTCAATTGTTTTTTTACGGTGTATAACTTATTATAGTCAAGGTGTTTTTCAGTTGTCATTTTTTGTTTGATATTAGGAGGAAAATAAAATGGATGTAAAACAAGAAGCTATCAAGAAGCATACCGAATGGCAGGGTAAGATTGAAGTTATTGCCAGAGCTCCTGTAGGAACCAAGGAAGAACTTTCAGTTGCATATACACCTGGTGTTGCTGAGCCTTGCCTTGAGATTTCCAAGGATGTAGATCTCTCTTACAAGTACACAAGAAGACATAATCTCGTAGCAGTTGTAACAGACGGTACAGCAGTTTTGGGATTGGGTGATATCGGACCTGAGGCCGGTATGCCTGTTATGGAAGGTAAGTGTGCACTCTTTAAGGCTTTCGGTGATGTTGATGCATTCCCGCTTTGCATCCGTTCCAAAGATGTAGATACAATCGTTGATACAGTTGCTTTGCTTGCAGGTTCTTTCGGTGGTGTAAACCTCGAGGATATTTCTGCTCCAAGATGTTTCGAGATTGAGAAGAAACTTAAGGAAAGATGCGATATCCCGATATTCCACGATGACCAGCACGGTACAGCTGTTATCACACTTGCAGGTATGATTAACGCTTTGAAGCTCGTTGATAAGAAAATTGAGGATATTTCCGTAGTAGTTAACGGTGCAGGTGCTGCAGCTACAGCTATTACAAAGCTCCTTATCTCCAGAGGTCTTAAGGACGTTGTTCTCTGCGACAGAACAGGTGCTATTTATCAGGGAAGAGAGAATCTCAACTCTGCAAAGGCTGAGATTGCTGCTATTACAAACCAGAAGATGAAGAAGGGTTCTTTGAAGGACGTTATCGTTGGTGCAGACGTATTTATCGGTGTTTCTGCTCCTGGCGTTCTTACAGCAGATATGGTTGCTACAATGGCAAAAGATCCTATCGTATTTGCATGTGCTAACCCAACACCTGAGATTTTGCCGGATGAGGCTAAGAAGGCAGGCGTTGCAGTTATGGCTACAGGCCGTTCCGACTTCCCGAACCAGGTTAATAACGTTCTTGCTTTCCCTGGTATCTTCCGTGGTGCTTTGGATGTTCGTGCTTCCGACATTAATGATGAAATGAAGATTGCAGCAGCTACTGCTATCGCAGGTATCGTTTCCGACGATGAACTTAATGCAGAGTACATTCTCCCGGATGCATTCGATCCACGTGTAGGTAAGGCTGTTGCTGCAGCAGTTGCTCAGGCAGCTCGTGACAGCGGCGTTGCTCGTATTTGAATAGAATAAATTTCTTCTCACCCCTTTTGCCGTAAAAGGCTTAAGGGGTGAGTTTTATTTTACGTAGGAGGTGTTTTCCATGATTGACAGAATGGAATTATTGAGACTTCTTGAAAACGATTCCAGACTTACAAGCGAAAAAATAGCAATTATGCTCGGTGTAACCGAAGCAGAAGTCGACGAGGAATTAAAAGCCTTAAGTGATGAGAAGATTATTCTCGGTTATCGCACTCAGATAAACTGGGAGAAAACCGAACGAGAGTCTGTTATTGCCATGATTGAGGTTCGAATCACCCCGATGCGTAATAAAGGCTATGACCATATTGCAAATCTTCTTTGTAAGTACGATAAGGTTTCCGCATGTTATCTCATGTCAGGTGGCTCCGATTTGATGCTTATTTATGAGGATAAGAATTTGAGACAGGTTGCTGAATTCGTTTCCGACAAGATTGCTCCTCTTGACGGTGTATTATCAACAACGACACACTTTATTTTGAAGAAGTATAAGACTAACGGAATTATTTATGATATTGACGAGGGCGACACCCGTCAACAGATAATTCTCTGATATCTTTGGCAGAGGTTTTTCGATGGAAAACGATAATTCCAATAAAATATCTGAAGTTGTAAGAAATCTTCCGCCGTCAGCCATCAGACGTTTCTTTGACTTGGCTAACGAGATGAAAGGCGACGTTATTTCGCTTTCGATAGGTGAGCCTGATTTTGTAACGCCTTGGAACATAAGAGAAGCAGGTATTAATTCTCTTATTGACGGATATACTCACTATTCTCCTAATGCAGGATATCTTCAGTCTCGAAAAGCTATCTCGGACTATATTAAGTCCAGATACGGTATTTACTATGATCCTAAGGGTGAAATACTTATTACCGTAGGCGGCAGTGAAGGATTGGATCTTGCAGCAAGAGCGCTTATTAATCCCGGTGATGAGGTAATAATTGTTGAGCCTTGTTTCGTTGCTTATAAAGCAACTGTTAAGCTTGCTCACGGCATTCCGGTTGTTGTTGAGACCAAGCCTGAGAATGATTTTAAACTTCAGCCTGAAGAACTTGAAGAAAAGATTACCGATAAGACGAAGTATATTATTATCGGATACCCTAGTAATCCTACCGGTGCGGTTATGACTAAAGCGGACTGGCAAAAGATACATGATGTCCTTTTAAAGTATCCTGATATAATCGTTTTGTCAGATGAACTTTATGCGGAACTTAATTATGTTGAAGACAGACCGTTTTCGCCTGCGTGCTTTGATGACTTAAGAGACAGGGTAATCATGATTAACGGATTTTCGAAGTCGTATGCAATGACCGGTTGGCGCTTGGGATATATTCTCGGACCGAAACCTTTGGTAGCGGCCATGACGAAGATTCATCAGTACTGTATAATGAGTTCTCCTTCTATGGCTCAATACGCAATAATTGAAGCTGCTTATAACGGTGAAGAAAGCGTTAAAGAGATGAGAGAAGAATATAATCACAGAAGAAGAGTGGTTATAAACGGTCTTAAAGAGGCAGGACTTTCATGTTTTACTCCGGCCGGTGCTTTTTATGCTTTTCCGTCTATTAAGGAGTTCGGTTTGACTTCAGAGGAATTTTGTGAGAGATTTCTTAGAGAAAAGTATGTCGCTATCGTACCGGGAAATGCTTTCGGAGAATGCGGTGAAGGATATGTGCGTATAAGTTATGCTGCATCCATGGAAGATATTACTGAAGCTATGGTAAGACTTAAAGAATTTGTATCTGAATTAAAGAAAGGAAATTAATATGCTCGAATTCGATAACATCAGACTTGAGTTGGAAAGTTATAAGGAGCCGATTGAACTTCTTAAAGACTCTCTGCATATTGACCACGTCAAAGTTCAAATCAGTGAGCTTGAAGCAATAACCCAAGAGCCTGATTTCTGGAATGACGTTGACAAAGCGCAAAATCTCCAGACAAAACTTAAGAGACTTCAGAAGAAAGTTGAGACTTATGAATCCCTCTCTAACGGAAGAGAAGATCTTCTCGTTCTTTGTGAACTCGGAAATGATGCCGAAGATTTGGATACACTTGAAGAACTTAAAGTCGAGAAGGAAGAATTTATTAAGAGTTTTGAGAAAATGCGTCTCGAGACACTTCTTACAGGCGAATACGATAAGAATAATGCCATAGTAACCCTTCATGCAGGTTCAGGCGGAACCGAGGCACAGGACTGGACAGAGATGCTTTCCAGAATGTATATGCGCTGGGGTGAAATGCAGGGCTATGAAGTTAAGGTTTTGGATGTTCTTGACGGTGATGATGCAGGATTAAAGAGCATTTCCATTAAATTTAACGGTGAGAATGCTTACGGTTTCCTTCGTTCCGAGCACGGTGTCCACAGACTTGTAAGAATATCTCCTTTTGATGCAGCAGGCAGAAGACATACATCTTTCGCATCCTGTGAAGTAATGCCTGAGCTTGACAACACTATTAATATCAAAATTGACCCTTCGGATCTTCGTGTAGATACTTATCGTTCGACAGGTAAGGGTGGTCAGCATATCAATAAAACAGACTCTGCAGTACGTCTTACGCATATTCCTACAGGTTGTGTAGTAGCTTGTCAGTCCGAGCGTTCTCAGATTCAGAACCGTGAAACGGCTATGGAAATGCTTAAGGCTAAGCTTTTTGCTTTGGCACAGGCAGCTCAGCTTGAGAAGATTGAAGACCTTAAAGGTAATCAGATGGAAATTGCCTGGGGCAGCCAGATCAGATCCTACGTATTCTGTCCTTATACACTTGTAAAGGATCACAGAACAGGATATGAAGAAGGTGACGTTGACGGAGTAATGGATGGTAAGATTGACGGCTTTATTAACTCTTTCCTTTCAGGTGACGTTATCGAGAAGTAAACTTGATTCTTGAATATTAAAGAGGCTGTCTCAAAAGTTATAGTAGGCTAAAATTTCATGAAATCGGATTTTTGGCCTATTTTTTTGTGACGTCAGCTCAGTTCTGAAGCAGTAAGGGAGGCAAAATAGGGTAAAATCGTTAAAAAAAGCAATTCTAGCCTATTTTGTCTGTCACGACGGTAGTTTGCAGGTTTCCATAGAAAAAATATAGGCTAAAATCTCGAAAAAACGGATTTTTAGCCTATTTCAATATTTGTAACAGATTAAGAAAAAGAATTTAGTCGGAATAGAACGAAATTACAGTTTTCGTGTCAGCAATCGCAAGTTATGTATTGACGTGGACCATTAGACTAAGTTTCGATGTATATTCTGAGACAGCCTCTTTTTTATACTGTCCTTTCGGACGGTGTGAAATAACCGACACGCGTGTATACTGTGTTACGTGTGAAAATTTATCTGTAGGAGGATTCTATGAGAGATATAAAGAGACTAACAGCGTCTGTTTTGACGGCAGCATTGATATTAAGCGCTTTGCCGTTCACGGTTTTTGCAGACGAAGTACCTGAGACTGAACCCGATGTTACAAGCGAGACTGAATATGTCGACGCAGATAACGAAGGTTTGGAAGTCGTAATTGACGAGGCAGATGAGACGAACGATGAGACTTCTGTGGAAACAGTTGAGGTAACTTCAGAGGAAACAGCAGAAGAGCTTGTTGATTTTCCTGCTGAAGAAACAGTTATGGAGAATGCGGAAGAGATAACTGCAGAAGAAGCACCCGCAGAAGAAGCGCCCGCAGAAGAGATAACTGTGGAAGAAGTACCGGCAGAAGAAATAGCTGCGGAAGCGGAATCTGTTGATGATTTTGGCGTTGAAGATCTCCCGGCAATTCCGGAGATGAGCCCGGTTTCATCAGGATTTACATTGTATTCCATGCCTTTGGGAAGCCCTGAGGATGAAGAAATCACGACGTTTTACTTAACGTTTGATTATAGCGGTTATGCCGAATTGCGTAATTCTTCTCACACTGAAGGCGAACTTAAAAATAAGCTTATTAGCTCTTATTCATCATGTGAAGAAGATGTGTTCACTATCGATTACGACAGCGTAGGTTTGTATTATTTTTATAACAACGATTATCGGTCAGTAGGCGCAGGTAACAATTTGTATTCTGAGACTAAAGACTATGTAGTACACTTGAACTTGAGTCTTGCCTCGGGATTTGCAGTGCCTGAAGATACGAGCGACATCAAGATTTTTGTAAACAATCAGTATACAAATGCCAGGGTATGTGAAAGCGAAGGCGATACCTTGGTATTAGTACTTGATTTACCGTATTTGGATTCCGAGATAATTGATATTGTCAGTGTTACGACGGGCAAACCGGGAGTAGGTTATCCTGTAACGGATTACGCATACTGTTTTACAGAGAACTGCACTATAAGCAGCTGCGAATGGTCTTCGGAATCCGGCGTTTTGAATGTCGATGACATTTTCGAAAACGATATATACACGGTAACGTTTAAGCTAACGGCAGACAACGGGTATGTTTTCAAGAGTGACTTATCGGGAGAATATAGCGGATCTGCTTCTATCGGAGGCCAAGCGGCAACCGCATCGTTTGATAACGGTGTTCTTACCTTAACTTACACTTTCGATGAGATTTTGACTATAAATACCGTATCCTTATCAATAGACGCGTCGAGTTATTTCCGTACAGCCAACAGCTTCGAGCCGAATTATACGGATTATTTTGAAACTAACGTTCAAACTGTGTTCAGATCTAATACCACCACGTCTGACACATCCTATAGTGTTGTAAATGATATGTGTTACTTGAAGCATGAATTCATGGGAACGTACATGTCGGCTACAAACACTTCTATAATGAGTACCAGAAATTACGTTTATGAAATCAGATTGAATCCGAAAGCCGGATTCACATTCAAATACGACTGCGCGCTCATTAAACTTTATATAAACGGCGGCTATGTAAGTCCTTTAGACGTGAAACTTGTAAGCGACGGAAGCATTATATTTATCGTAGCTTTGCGTAATGCTTCATCGAGCACAAGCGGTGAGCTGGTTCCGACAGCAACCGAGCCTTTAGATTTCTCATTTACATTGGCTGACAGTTTTTTCGATTCATACACTGTAAACAACACCTTCTTGGATGTACAGTATGCTTTGGGTGCTACATTGCGTTCCGGCGAGAGCGACAAGTACGGTACTTATCAAGGTAACGCCGGTGTTGGTTATTTCTATGACAGAAGCACAGACACCGTGGCGTTTCATAACGGTACAGATTATTTGCCTGCCGGTGTGGACTACTTTCTATTTGTTGCTATTGAGTCGAGAGATGGTAGCTTATTTCCTACAGACATTAAGAATATAAGATTTTTCATTAACGGTTTTCAATGTGAAATTATTGAATCTCGTTCTTCATATGATGAGACTAGAAATCTTTGGGATATTTGTATCGATTTTACGGATGTAGAAGCGCCTTCCGAGGTAATTCCGATAGAGGAAATCAATATCTTACATTTTGCTGAACCTGCCTACGATCACGAGTGTGAGACTTCTTTGGATCCTAATTATATGGACAACAGATATACTGTTGAAAGTCTCGAGTGGTCAGGTGAAAATTCGGGAGTTCTTTCGAAAGGTGATCGTTTCTATGACGATACTTATACGATAACAATCAAAATAAAAGCAATCTCCGGTTATGAGTTCTCAAAAGACAGTTCCGGGAATTATGCCGGTTCAGCTAAAATCGGTGATAAGATTGCGCAAGTATCGTTGGACGGCGACATTCTCACCCTTACCTACACCTATGAGAAAATAACAGTACCGACGGTTATGACGGAAATCCATCTTACTTTGGACGATTCCTACTATCCGACATACTATCTTGGTGCGAATTGTATTGATGCGAATCATGCATATGCAGGTGCATTTGACGTTGATGACGAATACAGTGATATGTACTATATCGACTATGGCAACACCTTTCTTTGCAAACTGCAAGACACCAATTTGTATTCGTTAAACGCAAAAGCTGTTCCGTTAACAGCGGATATGGATTTATACATGAGCGTATGCATATGTTCCAGTGACGGATATCTTTTCTCGAAAGATATAAGTGATATTACGGTTTACATTAACGGAGCAGAATGCGATTTTGATTCCGACCATTCTTGGTACAATGAGTATTGGGATACTTGGAGAATTTATATCGATGTAGAAGATCCGGGCGTAAATCCTCCTACTCCGATACCTACACCGGACCCAGATCCTACACCGGACCCAGATCCTACACCTTCACCTGCACCTACAGGCGTGGAGGGATTTGTAGATCGTTGCTATTCCGTAATCCTCGGCCGTGAACCTGATGAAGCGGGTAAAGCTAACTGGGTAAATGCACTTAACAACGGCACCAACTGCGGTGCGCAGGTTGCTTACGGCTTTATTTTCAGCCAGGAGTACATAAATAAGAATAAGACCAATACCGAGTTTGTAACCGATTTGTATCTTATGTTCTTCGGTCGAAATCCTGATTCCGTAGGTTTAAACAACTGGCTTAACCAGCTTAACGCTAAAGTTATGACGAGAGAGCAGGTTTTCGCATCGTTTGCCAAGAGTACCGAGTACAAGAACATCTGCAGCGACTATGGCATCCTCCAGGGCTGCTACATTCCGGGCTACTCGACGGCATCCCAGACGCAGGTAAACCTTTTCGTTTATCGTCTCTATAGCACATGCTTCGGAAGAAATGCGGACATCGGCGGACTCGAGAACTGGAGCCGCAACATCCTTGCAGGAAATACCTCCGGTTATTCCGCTGCTTTGGGCTTCTTCACAAGTACTGAATACAAGAACTTACATAAGTCCGACGAGGAATTCATCAAGGATTTATATTCTGTAATGATGGATAGAAACGCAGATTCCGCAGGCCTTGCGAATTGGGTTAAGCAGTTGACTGTTTATTCCAGAGAAGAGGTAATTAAGATGTTCTGCAAGTCCCAGGAGTACAGAAACATCTGCGCAAGATACGGAATTAACGTTGGCGTTTAAAGGAGGCTGTCTCAAAAGTATAATAGGCTAAAATTTCGAAAAATCGGATTTTTAGCCTATTTTTTTGTGGCGTCAGTTCAATTCTGAGCAGTAAGGAAGGCAAAATAGGCTAAAATCGTGAAAATCAAGGTTTTTAGCCTATAATTTGTCAACGCTACTTGATTTACCTAAACATTGCATGATTTATTCAGACAAAATGTAGGCTAAAATCGTTAAAAAATGCAATTCTAGGCTATTTTGTCTGTCACGACGGTAGTTTTGCAGGTTTCCATAGAAAAAATATAGGCTAAAATCTCGAAAAAACGGATTTTTAGCCTATTTCAATATTTGTAACAGATTAAGAAAATGAATTTAGTCGGAATAGAACGAAATTATAAGTTTCGTGTCAGCAATCGCAA
>JAZLML010000018.1:0-24757 GCA_045598625.1 Saccharofermentans sp. | reverse complement strand
GACACAGGAAGCTCCCGTTGTACCGCCGTTAAGAAGATTATTAACCCAGTTTTGCTGTCCTCCCTGGTCAGGAAGTCTTCCCAGGCAAACCCTGTAAAGTCTTGATACAAAGCCGTTTACTCCGCCCTGCTGTGCAGACGGTACACCTGATACATAGTATCCTGCCGTTACACCGTATTCCTTACAAAGGTTATAGTATTCCGTGGAGTTTACGAAACCGTTAAATACCTGTTCCCTGTCCTTTACACCTGCATCAAGTTCGTTAATCCAAGCTTGGCCTTCACCGTCACCTCTGCCACGACCGAAGAAAACCGAATATAAATCATCTACAAATTCCGAGTTTGAACGATCCTTGTTGATATACTCCTGTGAGAACAAAAAGCCGTATCCGAGCTGTGCTCCGCAAACTTTTCCCAACTCGAGATTTGTAACCCAGTTAACAAAACCTGCCTGATCCGCCGTTCTTCCGAGAGCCCTCATATAAGCATTCAATACGAATGTTCCTATATCTTTCTCGGCAGCAGGAAATTCCGGCATCGGATCCGGTGTACGCTGAGTACAGCCGTAAATGGTGTCGTCGGGGTCAACCTTTAAACCAGCGAATTTATAATAAGGAATTCTGTTGCGGTACATCTCAGAACTATACGGTTGCAGATAATACTCACACAAAGCATCACTGTC
Source organism: Saccharofermentans sp. (assembly GCA_045598625.1). Taxonomy (GTDB): domain Bacteria; phylum Bacillota; class Clostridia; order Saccharofermentanales; family Saccharofermentanaceae; genus Saccharofermentans. The sequence goes on along the minus strand of JAZLML010000018.1, from coordinate 24,076 downwards.
ACCGATAAATATATTCTTAATCGGGTTAGCATATACTTCCAAATAAGCAAGGCTGGATAGGCCTCTTAAACCAATACTGCTTATGTTGTTTTCGGAACAATAAATGCCTATAAGATTTGCACAACCATTGGCATTTAACGAAGTAAGCTGACAGCTGTGACAAAGAAGGTAAACAAGGTTTGAACAACTGCTTACATCAAGTGTAGTAATTCCCGTTTCATAGCAATATAAATCTTTAAGCTTCGTACAATCGCTGACGTCAAGCGAAGTAATATCCGTATTATTGCAATACAATTTCTGGAGATTTGTACATCCGGTAACATTAAGTGAAGCAACACTTGAAGGAGCACAATCCAAAACCTCAAGAGATGTCATCCCGGATACATCGAGTGATGTAAAATCCTTGTTTTCACAGAAAGAACAATCTAACTCCTTTAAGCCGGTGAAATTTTTAACTCCGACCAAACTTTTAAAATTGTCATTACGCGAAAGACTGATAGTTGTAACATTTGAAATCTCAATCTCTGAAAGAACTCCGTCACCGTCATCAAAATTACTGCTTATGTACTCCCTGAAAACCTGATCCGGAAAGTTTATCGCATTAATCGCAACACCCGTATCTGCAACAGCCGTCATCGGTAAGCACCCGATAAGAAGAGTTGCGGACAAAAATACACTTATTAGTTTTCTTTTCATATAATATATCCCCCGTTAGTTTTGTCACACCTCACGACAATAACACGTTTAAAAATATAAAACAATAGCGGCACCCGATAACTCGAATGCCGCCCTAAACACTATTTACTTAATTCCGAAAACCTTATGGATTGATTCCGTAAGAACTGCAAAGATTCTTAAACTCTTGTGAATTTACAAAACCGTTGAAGACTCCTTCTCTTGTTCCGCCGTTTCCAAGATAGTTCATCCAAGTCTTAAGTCCTTCTGCATCAGCCTCACGTCCGAAGAATGCTCTGTATGTATAAGCTACAAAATCCAAGTCATTCAAGTTCTTATTGGTGAATTCAGCACTGAACAAGAATCCGTGTACGCAAGAAGAACCGGTAACAGTTCCTGCCATGAGTCCCGAAGCCCATGTCTTTTGTCCGCCGATATCTGAACGTCTGCCCAAGCATACTTCGTAAAGTCTTTCAACAAAGCAGTTAACTCCGCCCTGCTTCGAGGATGCTACACCTGATACATAGTAACCTGCGGTAATTCCGTAATCTTTACACAAATTGAAGAATTCCTGCGAATTAACAAATCCGTTAAATACCTGCTCTCTGTTTTTTACACCTGCATCAAGTTCGTTAATCCAGGACTGACCTTCGCCCGAACCTCTGGAACGGTCAAAGAACATCTGGTACAAATCATCTACGAATGCTTCATTAGATTTATTCTTGTTTATGTACTCCTGAGAGAAGATAAAGTTATGTGCAACCTGACCGCCGCATGCTTTACCGGCTTTAAGGTTATTTAAATAGTTGTTGTAACCTGCTGTGTCAGGATTTCTTCCCAAAGCTACGTTATAGCATCTTGTAACGAAATCGCCTACATCCATGGCAGGTGAAGGAAGGGATGGCATCGGATCAGGGGTACGCTGGGTACAACCGTATACTGTGTCCGTTACGTCAACATAGAGTTCAGAAGAATAGTCGAAATACTCGCAGGAGCCGTCTTTTCTACAGTAAGAATATGTACTTCGACCACATGTTGCAAGATAACTTTCACACAATGAAGGACTGTCACCTATGTATATGTTTTTCATCGGATTTGCTACTGTTACAAGAACATATAGTTCCGACAATCCTCTCAAGTCAAGACTGCTGAGGTTATTATCAGCACAAATCAATTGTTCAAGTTTCATGCAACCTGAGACGTTTAGAGATGTTAAACAACAGCACGAACAATCCAACTCTATAAGGTTTGTACAACTGCTCACATCAAGTGAAGTAATGTCTGCTTGATAGCAATACAAATATTTAAGATTCGTACAACCGGTGACATTAAGAGAAGTTACGCCTGAAGGTGCACAAACCAAATACTCAAGCGATGTCATCCCTGAAACATCAAGCGACTTAAGGTTTTCAGTATCGAAGTTATAACAGTACAGTGTCTTTAGGTTTGTGAAGTTTTTTATTCCGACCAAACTTGTAAGTTCGTCACAGCTCGAAATATCAATTTTTGTAGCATTAGCAATCTCAGTCGCTGAGAGAACTCCGTCTTTTACGGTATCAAATTTTCTGCTTATGTAATCTCTGAAAACCGGGTCCAGAAAGTTCGCCTCATTAATTGCAACACCTGTATCAGCAATTGCCGTCATCGGCAAACAACCGATAAGAAGTGCTGCTGACAAAAATACACTTAAAAGTTTTCTTTTCATATAATATATCCTCCGCTTTAATATGTCCCCTTTCTTTAAAGAAAGCACGTTCAAGTCTGAATTGCAACTATGCAGACAAAAAAACTGCCCCGGTTCAAAGAACCGAGGCAGTATGTAAAATCAATTAATTCGAACTTTCCGAATTATTTACCTGCAAGGCAGATAACGGAGAAGTCAGGAGCCTTCAAAGAAGCACCGCCAACGAGACCGCCGTTGATGTCGTTCTGAGCGAAGAGACCCTCAGCGTTCTTAGCGTTGCAAGATCCGCCGTACTGGATTGTCATTGCAGCAGCGCACTTGTCGCAGTAGAGTTCAGCGATAACGCCACGGATGAAAGCGCAAACTTCCTGAGCCTGCTCGTCTGTAGCTGTCTTACCTGTACCGATAGCCCAGATTGGCTCGTAAGCGATTGTGATCTGGCAGAGCTTGGAAGCAGGTACATCCTTGAATGCACCGATGATCTGACCCTTGATCCAATCGAATGTCTCGCCTGCTTCACGCTGAGCCAAAGACTCACCGCAGCAGATGATAGGCTTAACGCCGTACTTCAAGCAAGCGTGTACCTTCTTATTAACTGTCTCGTCTGTCTCAGCGAAGTACTCACGACGCTCAGAGTGACCGATGATGCAGTATGTTACACCCATCTTAGCGAGCCAGAGCGGAGAAATCTCGCCTGTGAAAGCGCCCTTCTCTTCCCAGTGGCAGTTCTCAGCAGCAATCTTGATGTTTGTATAAGCTGTAGCCTCAACTGCAGCAGCAAGAGCTGTAGCAGGAACGCCCAAAGCAATTTTAGCTGTAGCATCCTTAACAAGTGGCTTGAGCTCTTCGATGAGCTTAACAGCGTCTGCAGGAGTACCGCAGTTCATCTTCCAGTTACCTGCTGCGAATGTTCTGCCGATTTCCTTATCGTTAAGGCAATCGATACCCGGGAGAACCTTACCCTCGATGAACTCGAGAGAAGCACCACCGCCTGTGGAGATGTGTGTTACCTTATCAGCGAAGCCGAGCTTCTCGATAGCAGCTGCGGAATCACCGCCGCCGATGATGGAGATTGCATCGGACTCAGCAATAGCCTGTGCCAAAGCCTTTGTACCAACTGCGAACTTTTCGAACTCGAAAACGCCTGCAGGGCCGTTCCAAATAACTGTCTTTGCTTCCTTGATAGCAGCAGAGAAAGCATTGATTGTCTCAGGTCCGATGTCGAGGCCTTCCCAACCGTCAGGGATTTCCATGGAAGGAACTACCTTGGACTCGGCGTCAGCTGCGAACTCTGTAGCAACAACAGTATCTGTAGGAAGAAGGAGCTTAACGCCCTTCTCTTCTGCCTTAGCAAGAAGCTCCTTAGCGAGGTCAACCTTATCAGCCTCGAAAAGGGAGTTACCGATTGTACCGCCCTGAGCAGCGATAAATGTATAAGCCATACCACCGCCGATGATGATTGTATCAGCCTTATCCATGAGGTTTGTGATAACACCGATCTTATCGGATACCTTAGCACCACCGAGGATAGCTACGAAAGGACGCTGTGGGTTAGCCAAAGCGCCGCCGATGAACTTGATTTCCTTCTCAATCAAATAACCGGAAGCAGATGGGAGGTAGTTAGCAAGACCTGCTGTTGAAGCATGAGCACGGTGAGCTGTACCGAATGCATCATTAACATAGAGGTCAGCCATAGAAGCGAGCTCTGCTGCGAACTTAGGATCGTTCTTTGTCTCTTCCTTGTGGAAACGAACGTTCTCAAGCATCAAAATCTCGCCTTCCTTAAGAGCCTCAGCCTTAGCCTTAGCGTCTTCGCCGATTACGTCAGCAGCGAGTGTAACAGGCTTTCCGATGAGCTCTGCAAGTCTCTCAGCTGCAGGCTTCATGGAGAACTTAGCCTCAGGACCGTTCTTCGGACGACCGAGGTGTGAAACGAGGATAACCTTTGCATTGTTATCTACGAGATACTTAATTGTAGGTAAAGCGCCTTTGATACGCTTGTCGTCAGTAATTTCGCCTGTAACCTTATCAAGCGGTACATTAAAGTCAACACGAACGATGACTTTCTTGCCTGCGACATTCAAATCTTCAACATTTTTCTTTGCAACCATTGCCATAGTAATGTCACTCTCCTGATTTTATTAATTGTGTGTTTTCAAAAATCTTCCGCACACTCCGACAACCATTATACAGGGTTCCCCTATTAATTAAAAGAACAGTGCACCTGTCTAAAGACGCAAAAAGGAGGATTTTGTTGTTACAAATCCCCCTTTTCATCGAAAAGATTTTCACTTCTGTTTCGAAAATAACCTGAATTTTACATCAGCCCTCGATTTTCCCTTCCGAATCCGAAGCTGCTTCCACGGTTTCCGCCAAATCCGTGTCGCGTGTAATTACTATCTCATCGTTAATGCAGTCAACCAAAGCAACATCACCCGGAGCGATAATGCCGTCAAGCAAAGCCTCCGAGAACTTATCTTCTACCATTGCCTGAATAACACGACGGAGAGGTCTTGCACCGTATTGCGGATCGTAACCCTTCTTTGCAAGAAGCTTCTTTGCTTCCAAAGTAAGATTTATCTTGATGCCCAAATCGTTAACACGCTTACCGACACTGCCCATAAGAAGGTCTACTATCTTAAGGATCGAATCTGCATTAAGCATTCTGAAGAAGATAATCTCGTCGACACGGTTAATAAACTCAGGTGAGAAGCTCTTCTTAAGCTCATCGAGAACTGTCTCCTTAGCTTCGGCGTATGTCTTTCCGCCGTAGAGTCTCTCTCTTGAAAGCTCATCGGTGTCGTTATCGTCCGACATATCAAAACCGATTCGTCTTCCTGCTTCCGCAGTAAGCATTCTTGCACCGATATTTGATGTCATGATGATAATCGTATTTCTGAAATCAACAAGTCTTCCCTTACCGTCCGTCATACGGCCGTCATCAAGAATCTGAAGCATGGAATTAAAGATGTCAGGGTGAGCCTTCTCAATCTCATCGAAAAGAACAACCGAGTAAGGATGTCTTCTGATTTTCTCGGTAAGCTGACCGCCTTCATCGTATCCGACATATCCCGGAGGAGAACCGATTAACTTAGACACATCGTGCTTCTCCATATACTCCGACATATCGATTCTTACCATTGCATTCTCATCACCGAACATTACCTCGGCAAGAGCTTTAGCAAGTTCCGTCTTACCTACACCGGTAGTGCCGAGGAAGATAAAGGAACCGGAAGGTCTCTTCGGATCTTTAAGTCCGAGTCTGCTTCGTCTTATAGCTCTTGAGATGGCGGAAACAGCCTCTTCCTGACCTATAACGCGCTTATTAAGTTCAGACTCCAAGTATTTAAGCTTCTCGGCATCGCCTTCGGTAATCTTTGCAACCGGAATACCGGACCACTTGGACAAAACTTCCGCGATATCTTCTACGGTAAGTTCGCCCGTATAACCTTCGGAATCCGGAACAAATTTTGCCTTAAGTTCTTCGATTCTGGAACGAATCTGCTGCTCCTGAGTGTGATACTCCTGAGCCTTCTCGAACTCCATCTTATCGGCAGCGCTCTTCTTCAAATTCTCTGTTTCCTGAAGCTTCTTGGTAAGAGAATTGATTTCGCTTGAATCGCTGAAGTTGATTCTCTTCTTGGCTGCAGCCTCATCGATAAGGTCGATGGCCTTATCCGGAAGGAATCTGTCGGAAAGGTATCTTGTGGAAAGAAGTACTGCCTGCTCTATGGCCTCATCACTGATTTTAATGTGGTGATGGTCTTCATATCTTTTGCGAAGTCCCTTGATGATAAGAATAGCTTCCGAGGTTGAAGGCTCATCGATAAGAACCTTCTGGAAACGACGCTCGAGTGCCGAATCTTTCTCGATAATCTTGCTGTACTCGTCCAATGTTGTTGCACCGATTATCTGAAGCTCGCCCTTTGTAAGCATAGGCTTCATGATGTTTGCGGCATCCATTGAACCGCCGGATGTCTCACCTGCGCCGACCAATGTATGTATCTCGTCTATGAAGAGAATAATGCTCTCATCGGAAGTTGCTTCTTTAAGAACCTTCTCGATACGCTCTTCGAAATCGCCTCTGAACTTGGAACCTGCAACCATAGAAGTTACTTCGATATTAAAGACAGTCTTGTTCTTTAAGATATCAGGAACCTCGTCTCTCGAGATCTTAAGTGCCAAACCTTCAGCGATGGCTGTTTTACCTACACCGGGCTCACCTACGAGGCAAGGGTTGTTCTTTGTTCTTCTTGCAAGAATCTGCATTACGCGATTGATTTCTTCTTCTCTGCCGACAACCGGATCGATTTTTCCTTCTTTGGCCATCTCGGTAAGGTTTTTGCCGTACTGATCCAAAGTCGGATGCTTGCTCTTGGTTTTGCCCGACTTAATCTTATGCTCGGAACTTCTGTCGTTCGAATTAAGGAGCTCCTCAGGTGTACGTTCGTCGTGCTCGCTGTTACCGGAAGAAATGCTCTCAACAACCATATTGTTGATGCTCGCAAAATCCACTCCCAACGCGTCGAGTATTTTCGCTGCGTTGAAGCTTCTCTTTATAACCAAAACTCTCAAAATATGCTCCGGATTAATGATTCCGTCTTCCGAAAACCTTCTGGCAATAAGATCCGCCTCCGCAAGAATTCTCTTGGTATCTACACGGCATGCACGAAGAGCCTCGTCGATATCAACGCCTGCAAAATCTTCGTTACTTAATTCCTGCATCGTAACTCTCTCGTTACCGGAAATAATCTCAATGATTTTCTCCTGAGTTGCGCCGTTATATTCCAGTATCTCTTTTGCCTGACACTCTACTTCCGTCAAGGCCAACAGGAGATATTCGCTTCCGATGGTCTCACATTTGAAGGCCTTCGCGAACAAATACGCATCCGAAACAACTTGTATCGAACTAAAACTGAATTTCATTATTCATCATCTCCTCTGAATAAAATTTCCCTTATCGCCGTTGCTCTTTTCGCGGACGCCGCTTCATTTCCGTGGCGAACGTTCTTTCCGCTTATGAGCATCTCAAACGATATTCTTGACGCAATATCGTTGATTTTGTTGAAAGTCAAATTCGGTATCGCATCCTCAAAACAATACTTACCGAATCTGAGCCATGACAGGTTGTCCAAAGCTTCGTCAACGTTCATAAGCTTGCAGCAGCTCATGATGGCATATGCCTTATGGAATCTGTCCTCTACTATCAAAGAATTTCTGTTCTTAAGTGCAGTCTTGCACATTCTTTCGAACTTAATTACATCACTTATTACTCTTACGGCATGAGTAATAAGTTCTTCTTCACCGATACCGAGTGTCGATACGTTGGATATCTTATAAAGATTTCCGATTCCTCTGTTACCGGCTGTGGCAACCGGAGTAATCTTCCAATCGGACTGCATGGAGCTTATTCTGTCGTTTAAAGCTTTAAGTCTTCCTGACATCTCGATTGCAGGAATTGCAACATCGAATGAAAGCTCGATTCCGGAACCGATGTTAGAAGCATCCGAAGTCAAGAAACCGAGTCGCTCGCTATAGGCGATATCAAACTTCTTCTCCAATTCCAAAGCCAATGCTTCGGCATTTTTGTATGCGCCGATGATGTCGGAACCTACGCAAAGACTCGTAATTCTTAAGTGTTCGGTCTGATTTATCGTAACACTTAAAGATTCGTCATCGTTTAACAAGAGCGCCTTGCCCTTATCGTCCAAAAGGAACTTCTTATCTATAACCTTATGCTTAAAAAGCTGAGCCTTTGCCTCGGCATTAAGTTCGTCCGCACTTACGAAGCGCATCGAGGTATCACTCATTGCCTGACGAACGAGACTTATTACATTCTCTTTTTCCTCCTGCTTCATTTTTGCAGGGAAAGTAAAGCCCTTTATGTTACGAACGATTCGTGCTCTCGACGAGATTACAACGTCAATATTCGATCCTGATTTTTCATTCCATATCATACGTTGTCACCTCTTCCTTTAAGCTCGTCTCTGAATTTGGCCGCCAGCATGTAATTCTCCTGGGATACGGCAATTCTTATGGCATCCTTAAGCTCATCGTTTGTGAGTTTCTTGAAATCCGAATTCTCGTACTTCTCGAGTTTCTCGCTGTCATCGGCTTCGTTTTTGATTCGTGCCGTCTCAGCCTTCACGGAATCTGCAGCATTTATGTCTGAAGTCTGCTTAATTGAAGCACCGTTATCGGACGGCATATCCGTCATGTTTTCGAGATTGTCAGACGGAATCTGAGGTGAACGACCCTTGTACTGAGTATTCGCCTGGGTCTTCATAAGAGTTCTCATTACGGACTCGTTAAAGGTGTTATAGCACTCGATGCAACCTAAGAGGCCCGTCGTCTCAAAATCTCTCAAAGAAGTTCCGCACTTAGGACATTTAATCTGTGTTCTCGAAGGAGAAAACTCCAAGGAATTCATTTGTGGCGAGAACATCGAACCGAGCTCGCTGTCAAAAAGTTTCAAAGTACTTCCGAGCAGGCCCATTGCATCCGGGATTCCCATTTCTCTTGCACAATTCTCGCAAAGCGTGAGGTTATTGTATCTCACGAGCCTGTCGAAAATCGGACTACCGCATTTATCACATTTCATTTCTTAAACTTTCCTTTCTTAATCTCTATCCATCATCAACGCCAACATCGCGTTCTTAAAAATATCTGCTCTTACCACGGCTCTGATGTCGCTGTCCACGTTACGAAGCGCTCTGTCCGATACCGCCGACATGACCGCCGTTCCTTCCCTGGCACTTACCGCACCTATATTCACAAGATTTTGCAGATAAATCTTCGCCTGCTGCTGTGTCAAATCCATGCCCACCGCATCAAGCACCGCTCTCAAAGGATCCGTCGCCGACACAGGCTCAACTCTCGTAATCGTAATCTGGCCTCCGCCGCCTCTTCGGCTTTCAACCACGTATCCGTTACCGGTCGAAAACCTCGTAGATAAAACGTACGTAACCTGGGAAGGCACGCAATTTGCCTGTTCAGCCAATAAACTTCTGTTAATGGTGGTGGATCCGCCGTTCTCATCAAGCATTTCTTTAATCATAAGCTCGATAACATCAACCAATCTTGCCACGTCCTGTGCCCCCTTTCGAAAACGATCTGTCATCGTTTTGACTTTTGTCTTTGACTTTGACTTTCTTTGATATTCACATTATCAACCCTCGTGCTCTGCTTGTCAACACAAATTTCCAAATACTTCTCCCAATTCTTCCGCGCCGCCCGCTGTCAACATCAACAGCGGAATGTCAACTATCCAAAACAAAAAGAACTGCCCCAAAACCGGAAGTTTGGTTTTGAGGCAGCCTTTTATATGATTATAGTAGTCGGCCTTCGTGTATAGAAACAAATCCTGTTCAACAAAAATTCTTACAAATCTTCAAAAATCATCTTTGTCCTTCCGCTTTGAGAAGAAACTTTTAATTCTCTTCATCAAATTTCTTTTCTTCGCCACAAATCCTTTATCTGCTGCTTCAGATTCTTAATCCTTCGCTTCCATACGCCTTTTTGAATTGAAAGGAAAACCTTAATTTCCTTTCGCTTCAATACAACACTCTGTACTACGAGGAAAATGCACAACATGCCTGCAACTGTAATGTTGGTCCACCATGCCTCGTCAAAACCGAGTGTGGAAACGATATTCTTGATGGTGCTCAAAGACAGAACACCGAACAATGTACCGACGATATTACCTACACCTCCCGTAAGCATTGTTCCGCCGATAATTGAAGAGGCAATCGCATTCATTTCCGCACCCGAAGCATGAGAAGGCGAACCTGAACCAACGTGAAGAAAATAAACAAAGCCGCCGATGGAAGAGATGACGGAGCACATCATATGTGCCGTGAATTTCGTACGAGCGACATTAATTCCGAGAAGACTGGCATTGGAAGCATTTCCGCCTACAGCGTAGAAATTTCTGCCCATCTTCGTCCATCGCAGGAAAACAAAAAGCAATACTACTATAACAAGCGCAACTACAACACCTATTTCTATATAGGCAGGAATATAAACTCCGTGCTTATTGTATGAACCCATTCCCGGAACATAGATTCTTGTGGCCTTCAATGCTTGAAATTGTTCGTTTTCGACATTGAACTGCGTAGCATTGACGATTGTCGTAGCACCTTTCGCAAAAAACATACCTGCAAGGGAAGCAATAAACGGCTGTATTTTTAAATAAGCAACCAGAAAGCCTTGAATCAGTCCGTAAGCTACTCCGATAGCGAGCGAGATAAGTAAGGCCGTAAAGACGTTTCCGCCCTTATAATCGAGATGAACAGCACAACTCATACAAACAAGAGCTGTCATAGCACCGACAGAAATATCGATGCCGCCCGTAATCATAACAAGGCTCATGGCACATGACAAAATAATAAGCGCCGCATTCTCATTAAGAATGTTGAAGAACGTCTGAGGTTTAAGAAAGCCCGAACCAAGGAAAATGATAGCGCAGAGATACATAACAAAGAAAACTGCGATTGTAATTAAAAGGAGCAGGTAGGTATCAGACAAATTACCTATTCGCTGAGCAAGTTTCGGCTTTATCACGGATTTATCTGTTTTAGCCATATCAAGCATCTCCCTTCACTGTTGCTTTGGATTTTCTTTTGCGTAAAGAAGCCAATTTCTCGCGTACAACCGGTGCGGAAAGCACAACAAGCACGATAACTACAACTGCTTTGTATGCCGGAAGGGCTGTCGATACGACATTGAACTTATAAAGCGTCGTTGTCAGGAACTGGATAATGTATGCACCCATAATGGAAGAAGCCATATTAAACTTACCGCCTCCGAGGGAATTTCCGCCGAGTGCTACGGCGAGAATTGCATCCATCTCGATATCTTTGGCAATTACCGAATAGTTGATTGTTGAGAATCGGGCCACTTTTATGAAGCCTGCTACGGCAACGCAAAGACCGAGGATGACATAAGTAATAAGCTTAACCTTTGCCGGATCTATACCGTTAAGTCTTGACGAATTCGGGTTAATACCTACCGACTGGGCATAAAGGCCAAGCGTCGTAAATCTCAAAACCAACATAATGATTATGACGCACAAGATGGCCATAAATACAGGAGTCGGCATCGGAATTCCCGGAATGAAATTTCCAAAGTAACCGAAAACAGGATCCGTGATGATAGGCAATTCATTGTTGTTAATCCATGCGGCAATTGAACGGCCGGCCGTAAAAAGAATGAGTGTCGCAACCATCGGCTGAATCTTAAAATATGCTACAAGCACACCGTTAAACGCGCCGAAAAGCATGGATACGACACATGCTGCCAGGAAGGCCAAAATCAGCCTGACTGGTGTAACATCTCCGCCTACGAGAATTCGAAGCATTACGGAACCCGCAATGGCTATCGTCGATCCGACGGAAATATCCTGTCCGCCGGAAGCCGATGTTACCAAAGTCATACCGATGGCAAGAATTACAAGTTCGGAGGCATTGTTTAAAATAGTGATAAGATAGCCCGACAAAACCGGATATCCGTCACTGTTTGTACCAAGACTTATTTCGAAGAACGACGGATCCATTATGAGATTAAACAATACAAGGATTGTCAGCGCTGCAATCGGAATAAAAAATTGTTTGCGGGTAAGTGCAATCAGTTTCTGAGCAAAAGAATCAGTGTTCTTCCGTTCGATGCTTTTCGTCATTAACTTTCACCTCCTGCAATAGTTTCCATAATCTTACTTTGTGTGAGTTCACCCTCGTTAAGTTCGCCGACCGCTTTGCGGTCTCTCATGACAATCAGCCTCGAGCAGGTTCTTATCATTTCATCAAGCTCGGAAGAAATAAAAGTAACGCTCTTTCCTTCTTCCTTTGCGAGTTTGAGAGCGAGTTTCTGGATTTCTACCTTCGTACCGATATCGATACCTCGCGTAGGCTCATCCAGTATCAGATATTTCGGATCTGTAAGTAGCCATCTTGCGAGAATACATTTTTGCTGATTTCCGCCGGAGAGCTGTCCGATAGGGGTATCGCTCGAAGCGGTCTTGATATCAAGTAATTCGATGTACTTGCGAGCGAACGCTTCCGCCTTGGCTTTTGACAGCGGATGTGCGGAACCCTTCATTACCTGATAGGCAAGAATGATGTTGTCTTTAACAGACAGATCGTAAACTATACCATCGAGTTTTCGATCTTCCGGAAGATAGCCGATACCTGCTTTCATTGCGTCCAGCGGCTTCTTGATTTTTACCCTCTTGCCGTCTATTTTTACTGTGCCGCCGATGACTTTATCGGCACCGAAAATCGCTCTTACGCATTCACTTCGACCGGAACCCAAAAGACCCGTAAATCCGTTAACTTCACCCTTCCAGATTTTGAAATCGAAAGGCTTGATGCCTGCATTGGACTGAAGCGCGGTACACTCGATTACAGGTGTTCCGACCTTTATATTGTTGGTTTCCGAAACAGGCGTTTTAATGTCTGAGGTCACGTCGAATTCCTTACCGAGCATTTTCGATACAAGTTGAACTCTCGGGAGATCCTGAATAACATACTCACCTACGAGCTGTCCGTCTCTTAAAACAGTGATTCTGTCGCAGACCTCGTATACCTGATCCAAAAAGTGAGTTACAAAAACAATGCCCACGCCCCTTGCTCTCAAATCGCGCATAAGAGCAAAAAGCTTGGCAACTTCGTTCTCGTCGAGAGACGAAGTCGGTTCATCAAGAATAAGAACCTTACATTCCATATCGACCGCTCTTGCAATTGCCACCATCTGCTGAACGGCGATCGAACAACTTCCCAGCTGCTGAGTAGCCTTTGCCGGGATGCCGAAAGATGTGAGAAGTTCAGTGGTTCTCGCATTCATTTCTTTCCATTTTGTAAATCGCCCTTTTCCTCTTCCGATAAACATGTTCTCAGCGACCGTGAGATTCGGACACAAAGCGATTTCCTGATAAACAGTACTGATGCCGACATTTTGAGCATCCTGCGGCGACTTGATATTTGCCGCTTTACCTTCAATTAATACCGTACCGCCGTCTTTGGAATAAACACCGGTAAGCACCTTAATCAACGTAGATTTTCCGGCTCCGTTCTCACCCATAAGTGCGTGAATCTCACCTTTTCTGAGGGTGAAATTAACATTCTGAAGTGCACGAACACCGGGGAAGTATTTACAGATTCCGTTAAGCTGAAGCAAAACGTCGTTTTCCATAGTACCCTCCGTATACTTAGTATAGAAAAACACGCGGTGCGGATATTAGATTAAAAATCCGAACCGCGTGCGGTTATAAAAGATTAGTTGCCAGTGATCTTTCAGATTAATTAAATACCGTATGTATCAACGTCAGACTGTGTAATCGTATCAGCAGAGAAACCCTTCTCTTCCATGATTACAACCTGCTGTGCAGGAGCCTTGCCTGCCTCGAGGTCTTGGATTATTGTGTTGATATAAGAAGCCTGGAACGGATTGCACTGACCGTCGTAGTTCCAGTTACCTGCGAGAAGTTCCTGGAGAGCCCACTGGTTACAGTCGAAGCCCATAACGATAACGTCTCCGCCGACACCATGTGAAATATTAGCTGCATCAAGAGCTGCTACTGCACCCTTAGCCATATCGTCGTTCTCAGCATAGATAACGTTGAATGGTTCGCCGGAATCGATAACAGACTGAACAATCTGCTGTGCTGTCTCTGCATTCCACTCAGCTGTCTGCTGTGTAACGAGGTTCCAGTTGCCGTTAGCTGCTACCTTCTCATCAAGAGCGCCTGAACGTCCGATTTGTGCGGATGAACCCATAACACCCTGGATGTGAATGATGTTATATTCGGAAAGACCCTGGGACTCGAGCCATGTTACAGCTGTCTCACCCTCTTTAGCCATATCGGAAACGATGGATGCTACATAAAGAGAAGGATCTGCATCAATAGTACGGTCGAAAAGGATAACCTGAATTCCTGCCTTCTGAGCATCTGTAAGAACAGAATCCCATCCTGATGTACCTGCTGCCGAGATAAGGAGATAATCAACCTCATCCTGGATAAACTGCTGAGCTGCTGCAATCTGTTCTTCATTCTTAAGGCTGTAGAAGAAAGATGCATCGTAGCCGTTTGCTTCAGTAAATGTTGCCTTCATGTCTGCATCGTTAGCTGTACGGTAACCGGACTCATTAGGGTCGTTGTTGATGATACCGACTTTAATAAGACCGTTGCCTTTTTCTTTCTTAGCTGCACATCCGAAAACGGATACTGCCAAGCAAACAGTTAAGAGCAAAGCCACAAACTTTTTCATAAATTGTTCCTCACTTTCAATAAACTAATGGCAATCGGATTCTCCGTTGCACTTGAGATAAATCGATTCTAGCAAGCGGAATTTTGCTGAACAACAAAGCACAGTACACTTTCCACCTTTTGAACAATACAAATTTCGTGTGTACTTAAGAAAAACCATACAAATTTAACACGAACAGTTTTTTGTTGTTTGTTTTTCTATAATGAATGGCGTTTTTGTTGAATTTTTTCGATAACCGATTCGAAAACTTAACGTAAAAAGTATTGTCAATCCGCATATACGATTTCGAATTAATTGATTTTTTTATTGTCGTTTGTATAATTTTTATACACTCAGTTGTTTTTGTAACAAAGGAATTTTTCGACAATGCCGGCTAAGTATAAAATAATCGCCCAAATTTTAAGAGAAGAAATTCTATCCCGCAGAAATGAGGGAGATTATCATCTGCCGACAGAGGAAAAGCTCTGTCAGCGTTTCGGCGTAAGCAGAGAAACCGTTCGCAGGGCTTTGGCGGAACTGATTCGTGAGAAACTCGTAAAAAGCCGTCAGGGAAGCGGCTATGTCGCACCGGATATCAGGTCGACTTCACTTAATGAAATTGCGGTAATCGTAACGTATGAAGACGAGTACATTTTTCCTTCACTGCTTCACGATATCAAAACAGTTCTCGAACAACGCGGATATGTTATTAAAGTATATTCAACACTCAACAGAGTTTCTGCGGAGCGCGAAGTACTACAGGGCCTTCTGATGCATCCGGTCGGCGGAATTTTGGCAGAAGGGTCCAAGACTGCGCTTCCGAATCCAAATTCGGATTTGTATCTGGAACTGAAAAATCACGGAACACCGATTGTCTTTTTCCACGGCATAACGAGAATATTTCAGGAGTCGTTTCCGTATGTAATCGACGATAACTATAACGGCGGTTATAAGATTACTTCCTATCTTATCGGCAAAAACCACAGAAAAATCGGAGGAATATTCAAAAGCGACGACATCCAGGGTTTGGAACGTTACAGCGGAATGATGCACGCTTTGCGAGACAGAGGTTTTTCGCTTCCCGATAAATCAATCTGCTGGTACGATACGAATCAGCGATACAATATAGTCGATGAGAACTCCGTTAAAATTCTCAAAGAATTTCTGACCTACAGGTTAAATGACTGCGATGCCGTAATCTGCTACAACGATGAAATTTCCTATCACCTCATCAAGATGTTGAAAGAACTCGGAAGAAAAGTTCCGGATGATATGGCCGTAGTCAGCTTTGATAATTCGTATTTCAGCAGAATCAGTCCGATTACAATCACCTCAATGTGTCACTTAGATACAAAGATAGGCACCGAAGCATCAAATCTGCTATTGCAAATGCTCGACGGGAAACCCGTAAAATCCAAAATTCTCCCGTGGGAGCTTATTGTCAGGAACTCAGGTTGATTAATAGTCTCTGGATTCCAACAATTCGTCGGTTATGTTATAGGCCACAAAATAACCTTCATCGATGTACTTATATTTATCTGTAAGAGTGCCATTCTCCAAATCGCTGATACATGATTCGACCAGAGGCCCGAGAAGCGGATCGCACTCAACGCACAAAGAAATCTTGCCGTCACGACAGTATTCCAATGCCTGTCTGGTCGCATCAAAAGATATTATCTCCGTTACACCGAATCCGAAACTGTAACCGAATTCTTCCAGGGCGCGAATCGCTCCGAATGCTTCGTTATCGTTCTCGCAGTACACGACGTCGATATCAGGCAGTTCTTCACAGGACTCAAGATATTCTCTCAGCACTTCATATGTCTTCGCCTGTGTAAAATCACCGTCCAAGGTGCATATGATGTTCCATGCGCTGTTATTCTGAACAGCCTGTGCAAGAGCCGTCGTTCTTCCGATTTGAGCAGAGGAACCCATTGTCCCCTGGATGTGGACAATGTTAAGATTGGTCCTGCTCATAAATCTCGTCTCCATCCATGACACGGCGCTTTGGCCTTCAGCAATAAAATCGGCGCCGACATGTGCGGTAACAAGTTTCTCATCGCTTATTTCAACCATACGGTCAACAGTAATCACAGGAATTCCGGCTTCATATGCCTCTTCCAAAACGGCGTCCCAACCGCTCTCACTTATCGGCATGATTACTATATAATCTACTTTCTCCTGAATAAATCGTCTGATAGCAGTTATCTGATTCTCCTGTCTTTGTCTGGCATCATCGAAAATCAAACGATAGCCGTTTGCCTCGGTAAAAACAGCACGCATAGATTCCGTATTGGCAGCACGCCAGTCAGACTCCGCTCCGGTCTGCGACATACCGATCACGATTAAATCATCTTCAACCGGCTCGGGCTTTGCACATCCGACGGTAATAAACGTAAAAAGAATCAATATTTCCAAGATAGCTATAAATCGTCTCATTCTGCCGTCTCCTTATCGGGAATATGAACACAGACTTCCGTCATTTCTCCTAAGGTGCTTAAGACTTTAAGCCCTGCCGTATCGCCGAAAAAGAGCTTCAGTCTTTCATGAACCGTAACAAGTCCGAAGCCGACTCTCTCTTCACCGTCCATGGCGTTTCTTAATTCCGCAAGTCTTTCTGAGTCTATGCCTGCACCGTCGTCACAAACTTTCAAAATAATCTCGTCATTAACTCTCGAACCCGTTATCTTTATGGTACCGCCGCCGCGCTTTTCCTTAATTCCGTGGTAGAGAGCATTCTCGACCAGAGGCTGTAACGTAAGCTTCGGAAGTTCCTTCAAGAGAATGTCGTCTTCAATCTCAATCGAATAGGTGAGAATGTCCTTATATCTTACCTGCTGAATCTGAAGATAGCTTCTGACCTGCTTCAGTTCTTCGTCGAGTGTCACGACATCTTTGCCGTTACTTAAGGTATGTCTGAAGAAGTCTGACAGGTCGGACAACATCTTCTCGGCTGCTTCGGAACGTTCAGCCTCGATGAGCCATATTATGGTATCAAGCGTGTTATAAAGGAAATGCGGATTAATCTGCGCCTGAAGCAACGCAAGCTCGGTCTGACGAAGTTTCTCCTGCTCTTCTTTAGATTCGCGCATGAGATGATCCATCCTGTCAACCATCTGTTCCACGCCTACGCCCAGGGTGTAAACCTCGTTAACGTTGGATTCGACAGGATTTTGGGCGGTCAGGTTTCCGTCACCTATCTCAAGCATTCTGTCCTTAAGTTTTGTAACAGGATCTGCTATGTCATGTCCGAGTTTTGCCGTATAACGGATAAGCGCGAAAACGAGAATACCCAGCACCACGATAATAATCGCAATCTCAACGATAAGCCTGATATAAATCTCGTTTTTAATAGTGTTCAGATAAGCGGCTTCGCAGTACAGATATTCATCCATATATTCTTCAATCAACGATGTTATGACATAGATGTTGTTTTCGAGCTGGATTTGCCTCTCATCATAGTTATCTGTATCCTCGATAATCAGGATTTGCGTTTCCAGATTGTCGCAGAGGTTGATTACACTGTTGATGGCCGTAGAACTTTCTTTGTTCTCGGTACTGGTCGAAAGGCGAGCGGCAAAGGTTCGCGCCTGTCTGACCTCATCCAGAGGAAGGCCGGTGGAGAAGCGGGATTCGATAACGTAGTAGTACATTTTGAGGTCTATGTCATCTTTAAAATCCCTGTTAAAATCGGTCGCCTCAGTGATGTTGTGAAGAGCTTTGTTATATCGGGTCTGGTAAAGCGAGAGTGTCAGGGTTACAAACAAGATAATCGAGATGCTTATTGCAATGAGAGCAATAAGAAGTCTTCTCATCTGAACCGAAATCGAAAGTTTCTCGCCGTCCATCATACTTTATCCTGCATCCTGTACTCACGGGGAGTCATACCCTGGGTTTTCTTAAATAACGAACTGAAATAATGCGAATCTTTGTAGCCCACAAGCGAAGCTATCTCACCGGATTTGTTTTCGGTAGTCTTAAGAAGCTGCTTTGCCCGATTCATACGTTTGTTGGTCACATATTCGACAAAGGTAATCTTCATCTCCTGGCTGAACATCGCAGACAAATAGTTCGAGCTTACTTCGCAAGCACCTGCCACCACATTGAGCGACAAATCCTCGTCCGTATAGTGGCTGTCGATATAAGCGGTTGCGCGCCCGAGAATATCCATATACCGGTTGGTCGATTTGTTCGTTCTGATTTTAACGGTCTGAAGAAGAATCTCCGTAAGATAATATTTCAGATTTTGCGTTGTAACGGTATTCTCCGCCATATCAAGGCAGGCTATCTCACTTAAAAAGAGCTTATGATCCACGCCCAAAGACATAATGTAATCAACCGCAATAAATCTGCAGTTAAGCATCAGATAATGGCAGAAAGCCTGAGAAGAAATCGCGCCGTTCAAGCTCAGCAGAAACTCGTGTACAAAACTCGGCACTTCTTCCAAAGAAGCACTCTTCATTACCGTAAGCAAAATGTCGGGACGAAGTCTCGAGACATCAATCTGGCTCAAATCGGTAACGTCACCGTTATGTAAGAAATCCCCCGTCGATTTAATCGTAAGTATATGACAATCAGGATTAATGTATCTTAATGCCCAGTATATTGAAGTTTCCTTATAGCATTTCGATAATGAACTTAAACGTTCAACAGGCGTTCCGACTGCTATGTACCATTCCGCGGAACTTGCCTCCGAAGTGCAGGCTTCACTTACTTCGGCAATAAGGCTGTCCGTAGCCTGCGTTACCTTATCCTTCTCGCCCTTAATCAGTACCAGATACGAAGTAATCGTCCATCGAATGAGAATATATTCCGGATATTTAAGAATAAATGCCAAGATTTTCTCACGCAAAGCCTCATCCTCATCAGTCGTCTCGCTGCTGGGAATGGTGAACAGCGCCAGCGAATAATATGAAGCTCTGATATCGAGCTCCAGTTTGCCGGCATCCTCATAAATTTTTTGTACGGAAGCTTTGCCCTCGACAATATGCTCAATGAAGGTACGGCGTGCCAGAAGTTCATACTCCTGCGTATCAATCGAAAACTTTGACGAATCGTCTTCCCTCAATCTCTCTTTTTCTATCTTAACCCTTAATTCGTCCAGAACTTTAACAAGATTTGTCTTAGTAACAGGCTTAAGAAGATACTCCGAAGCGCCGAATTCGATGGCTTTCTTTGCAAATTCAAAATCGTCGTAACCTGATATTATTACTATCTTGATCTCAGGAAACTCGGATCTGACGATGGACGCCAACGTAAGGCCGTCCATAAAAGGCATTTTGATATCGGTAATGAGAACGTCCGGTCTTGTTTTCGCGATAAGCGGCAAGGCAACTTCGCCGTCCGAAGCTTCTCCCGCAAAAACATAACCGCACGAATTCCAGGGTACCGTGTCCCTCAGCGTCTCCCGAATGGTTGCCTCATCTTCTACCAAGAACACCTTCAGCATCTTAAGTCTCCTCTGAATTGAGAATGTATTTATTATATCACGGCTTCCGGATGTTCAAGAGAGTCACGTCTTTCTGTATCTGCTTTCTGTCCCGTGATTTAGTTAAATCTTATAAGCTGCTGCCACAAAAATATTGACTGCTATGTACGATATCGCCGTAAACCAAAGCCAGATTTTCGCGGATTTTCTGTGTGTAACAATGTTATATGCGATGGCAATCGAAGCTGCTCCCAAAACAATCGTCGCCCAAAGCGATTCAAATCTCAACACCGTGTAGCCGAAACGATTGATGTAAAGCAAAAGTTTGGAGGCCGAGATAAGGGAGAAAATAAAGCTTTCCGCCATGAAGGACACGCCTGCAATCTTCATTATTTTCGATTCGTACAGATCTTTTCCGGAGAAAACTGACAAAACGCCGAGCATCACGATATTGATTACCATTACTCTGCAAAGCTCAAAAAATCCGTTTCTCGCATATCTCGAAGCGGTAAATTCCTCCGGCAAAACTCCGCCGAAAGCGCTGAACAAATTGGTTGCCTGCGATACGAAGAACAAAATATATACGGCGGTAAAAACAGCGAAAATGCCCACGATTATTCCGAAAGGCACCACCTGAAGTTTCTTGATACCGACCGACCAGTCTTTCTCCTTGCGTCTTTCAAAACTCGTACTTCTGTTCACGCTGCCCTCGAAAAGACTGTGGATATAAAGACCGCAAGGATAAGAAAGTATCAATTTTGCGACTGTTTCAGCGAAACTATCTTTCATGAAAGCGAAGTACATCTTATCGAGCCACTCGTTTATCGAATTCAAAATAGTCTCGAAATTGGCATCCGCAGAGCTTAAACTCGAAAGAACAACAATCAAAACAGGAATTGCAACCAGTATGAGGCATATTCCGACGACGATTCCGACGGTGTTTTTCTTTTTTGCTTCGCTTGATACATTCTGCTCTGCTTTTAATTCTCTCTTAACTCTGATGTAATTTCTGATG
The DNA here is from genome assembly GCA_045598625.1 of Saccharofermentans sp. GTDB lineage: Bacteria > Bacillota > Clostridia > Saccharofermentanales > Saccharofermentanaceae > Saccharofermentans. The sequence continues at coordinate 3,032 of JAZLML010000018.1, read as the reverse complement.
GCTGCGATTCTGCTGTTAAAGGCCGCGAACGGAATTCTGAAAACACCGTTAATTACATCCGCAGGAAGATAAACCGAAGTTTCTTCCCTGAACAGATGTCCCGTAGTGCACATAACCATATATATCGTGCAGGCAATCATAAGGAAAAAAGTCAGTGCGATATTCATTGTGATACTGCAAAGAATTGAGAGCGCCAGCAAAACCGCTTCCCAAAATCTGGTCTCGATCATCCGCACCTTATTCGGGGCATAAGTGCCCTCATCCTTCTGACGGATAATAAGTACTTCGTTCCACACGATCATCAATATCGCAAAACCCACTGCCCACAGAAAATTCGGAGTGATTCCGTTCAGCGAAGTAAACTGTTCACATCCGTAAACCACTGTCTCAATAAATAAAAATCCTACGACAAAACTTAATATTGCTATGATAAGTCGTCTGGTTGCATTTTTTAACTTAACGGTATCCATCAAATACCCGCCTTTCTGAATATAATCTCCTTGATATTATCATTCTCAAGTGAAATTTCATGTTCACCGCGAAGAAGATTCACTATGGTCAAAAGCCCCAACGGCGGTGCCATGTGAATCTTCAATTCGGTATCCGTCGGACGCTTAATCATCCCCGCCGGATCAGCTTAACGTACATCCGTCAATCCTCACGAAATTCGAGAATATCGCCCGGCTGACACTGCAGCACCGTACAAATATCATTCAATGTCGAGAATCTGACTGCCTTCGCCTTCTGATTCTTCAAAATCGAAAGGTTTGCCGGCGTGATTCCGATTTTCTCCGCAAGCTCTCCGGAAGAGATTTTGCGCTTTGCCATCATTACATCCAAATTTACAATAATAGACATATCTCTCACCTCACACCGTAAAATCAAGTTCGTCTTTCATCTCAATCGCCTTATCGAAAACCAGCTGTACGCAGAAAACAATAAGTGCTACGAACAACATTACGAAACCAACTAAGAACAATGAAGGATGAACGTACATACCTGCTGTTGCGCAAATCGCAATTCCCAAAAGCCCGCCTGCAACGATTCTCAAATTCTTAACGTTATCTCCGATAAAAACCTTTCCGTTACCGAGATTTACGAGGAGCTTGTAAAGGAAGATGAGAAGGATAATCGCTGCCACGCTTGCGAGATAAATAACTCCCATCAGGAAATATACCTTCACGTTGTTAAGTTCACCAACAAAGCAGTAAACCACGTATTCCGAAATCACCTTGCTGAAAACATCTGCTGCCAAAACCGTAAGTCCCAAGAAAATCGTCAATATCTTGGTAATCCAGATAAAATCAAGCTTTTTGTTGTCTTTTTTACTAACATTTTTGTTCTGTGTCATTTTTATCTACCTCCTTGCTTGTATGACGTTATATTATCACGCCTTATATCGTAATGCAATCATTTTTTATCGTTTTTCGATATGTTTTTATTGAATTTCACTTTATGCTCTCCGAACCCCCCTACTTCTCGGACTTGAATGACTTTCCGCTTTCGCCCCCGTACATCAATCATGCATGCCGCCTCGACTTCGGCATCAGCTTTGCCATCAAAAGGGGGGCAAATGATGGCATTTTTGATGCGGAACCCCATCGGGCATCAATTTTGCCAACAAATGGGGGTCAGATGATGGCAATATTGATGGCAGACCCCCTTCGGCATCAGATTTGCCATCAAACGGCACCCAAATGATGGCATTTTAGATGGCAAGGCAGAAAGGAGACTCCCCTGCCTCGGCCGCACAGCGGATTGTTTCAGAGTAGGGCCGAAGATGAATTCAAACGATGGCTCCCGGCGAAGACGTAAAAATGAACAGAGCGTTTTCGAGCAGAGAAACGTAAAAATGAGCAGAGCGTTTCGAGCAGAGAAACGGAAGAATGAGCAGAGGGTTTTCGAGCATAAAAAAGCCTTCCGAAATAAACAAAATCGGAAGGCAAAATGCGAACTTTCAATACTATTATTTCATCCATTAATTAACTGGACTTTTTGAGAGGCAATGTATCAACTATGATTTCCTCTGATACATCAATATCATCCAGATTATATTTCCAGTGGAACACAACCGGTTCCTCATTTGATTCGTCAAAGTATTTGTACATGCGCTCAATTAGTTCATCCTTGGTTTTAACACGGATTCCTCGCAACATTTGTCGAGTCATTTTACTGAAGAAGCCCTCGATCATATTTAGCCATGAACCATGTTTAGGGGTAAATACAAATTCGAATCTTCCTGGTATAGTTGCTAAGAATCTTCTGGTTTCATCAGATGTATGTACTTTTAAATTATCCAGAATGATTCTGATTTTGTCTCCTTCTGGATACTTTGCATCAAGCATCTTAAGGAATTCAATATATTCCTTGCTGCTGTGTTTATCACGCACAAGCGGAATTGCTTCACCTGTTTGTAAGTCAATTGCAGCGAGTAATGATACTGTTCCGAGCCTTTTGTACTCATAGTCTCTGCCTATGGTACTATGGTCTTTGTCAGGTCGTAAATCGTCTGATGTAGTTGCAATTGCCTGTATGCCGGGCTTCTCATCATATGAAAGAACATGAACCGTCTGTCCATCCTCTTCAAAGGGAATGAAACAACCATTCTCGTCGAACTGGAATGACAGCTGCTTATATACCAAGAGAACATTATGCATTTTTGAGTCAAAATCAGGATCTCGATTCTCACAATAATATGTGATTTTATGCGGCTTGATATCGGCCTCTTCCAAAATAGTATGGACTGTGGTCTTTCCTATTGTTGAAAGTCTTGCAAGACCAGCAGCTTCTGCCGTTTCATTGATGTGTCTAGTAAGCTTGGCATATGTCCATGTTTCAGCTGCATAACCAAATTCTGTAGGTTTTTGACACGCAACATTTATTATCCATGCTTTTTCATCATCTGTGATTTCAGCATTACGTCCGCGCCCAGGTGTATCGAAAAGGGCATTTTCAATGCCACCGTCTTTGTGTTTTTTTAGACATAGCATTACGCTGCAACGGTTCATTCCAACTTTATCTGCAATTTCATC
>JAZLML010000017.1:0-4091 GCA_045598625.1 Saccharofermentans sp. | reverse complement strand
AGAAGGCCTGAACAATAAGATTAAAGTTGCTAAGAGAGTTGGCTACGGCTACAGAGATGACAATTACTTTTTCACCTTGGTTCGTTACATATCACTTCCTGCTAACTTTATTGTAATCCCACAAAAAATGTGAAGAGCCTCCTAATTACTACGGACAATTTAAGTGCATAGCAGATAAGTGCAAACACAGCTGTTGTATCGGCTGGGAGATTGATGTCGATGACGAGACCTTTGATTTGTATGAGAGAATCGAGGGCGATTTCGGCGAACGGATTTTGTTCGAAATCGAGAATGTGATGGACGGTACAAAGCATTTTCGATTGGGGAAGAATGAGCGATGCCCGTTCTTGAACGAGTGCAATTTGTGCGACATCATACTTAATTTGGGTGAGGACTGCCTATGCGATATTTGTACGGAACATCCGCGGTTTACGAATGAATACTATGACGTCATCGAGAAGGGCCTCGGGCTTTGCTGCGAGGAAGCCGCAAGGATTATTTTGTTCGCGGACGAACCTTTTGCGCTTGAGGTTTATGAGGACGACTTAAACGAGACGGTAAGCGAAGAAGAACGGCACGTGGTGGGAGAATTTTGGCGCACCCGCGAAAAGATTTTGAAGCTGGCTTCTTCAAGGAAAACTTCTGCGGAAGCAAAAATTCGTTGGTTCGCGGAAAATCACGGTGCTCTTGTGAAAAGCCCGCTTGAGACTTCCGAGTTATTGATGCAATGCGAGTTTTTGGAGCAGGATTGGCCCGGAAAACTTGCGGATTTTGCCTCGTTTTTAAGAAGTTCTCCTGCGAAAATGTCCATGAGATTCGGTGACGAAGCCGATAAGGTATTTACGAATCTTTTGTGTACGTTCATTTACAGATACTCACCGACTGTTACGGAAGGCAGAAGCTGGAAGAATGTTTTGTCTTTGGCGCTTACGGCGGCGGTTTTTGTAACAGGCTTGGGAATTTACCTTAATGATTATGTTGAGGCGGCCAGAAGGTTCTCGTCGGAAATTGAATATTCGGATGTAAATATCGAAACTTTTTCGAATTTTAATCCTAATTGATTCCGACTGACTGAAACGTAGATTTGTTATGATAATATTAGGCTGAAATCAAAAATAAGGGAGGGTGTTATATGATTACCCGTGACGTAAAAGGATTTGACAAGCCGGTTTCAATGTTGGGATTCGGTTGCATGCGTTTTCCTACCAAAGAGGACGGTTCGATTGACGAGGAGAGAGCAGAAAAAATGCTCCTTACCGCATACAATGCAGGGGTTAATTATTTTGACACCGCATATCCGTACCATAACGGAACATCTGAGACTTTTGTGGGAAAAGTGCTCGATAAGCTTGACCGCAATACATATTTCCTGACAACAAAGCTTCCTGTATGGGAAGTAAAGACCCGTGACGAAGCTAAGGACATGTTCTTTAAGCAGCTTTCACGTCTCAATAAGACATATGTTGATTGCTATCTTCTTCACGCCATGAACGAAGAACGTTTCGCAGCTTGTAAAGAGGCCGGAATCATCGACTTGCTTTTCGAGCTTAAGGAACAGGGGTACATAAGAAATGTGGGATTCTCATTTCATGACGACTATCCTGTTTTCGAGAAGTGGATAAAGGCAGCACCTTGGGATATCTGCCAGATTCAGATTAACTATATGGATACCGATAACCAGGCAGGCGTTAAGGGCATCGAGCTTGCCGAGAGCCTGGGCATTCCGATGATTGCTATGGAGCCTGTAAGAGGCGGATCTCTCGTGATGTTCCCTGACGATTTGATGACGGACTTAAATGCGCTTAAACCGGGTGCAACCAAGGCTTCCTGGGCTTTAAGATTCGTAGGTTCTTTCGATAACATCAAGATTACGTTAAGCGGCATGACGGAAGAATTCCAGGTTGAAGATAATCTTAAGACTTTCGAGAATTTCGAGAAGCTTTCGGCAGAGGAGAACGCTGCTGTATTAAAGCTTCGTGACGAACTTAACAGCCGTGTTTATAATCTCTGCACGGGCTGCAGATACTGTATGCCTTGCCCGGGCGGTGTTGATATTCCGCATAACTTCAGAATTTGGAACGATTTCGGTAAGTATAACAACTTATCGCAGGCTAAGTGGGAGTGGTCAGCTATGCCTGAGGAATCAAAGTCCACAAATTGCCTTCAGTGCGGTATGTGCGAGGAAGCTTGCCCTCAGAAGCTTTCAATCCGTGATGATTTGATGAAGCAGGCAGACTTCTTCCAAAATCTTTAAGAGCCGATTTTGATGAACTTAAAAGCGCCGTCCCGCAGAAGTTGCGAGGCGGCGTTCTTGTTTGGTGTTTTAAGCATGAAGTTACGCTTCGTACTCGTCCCATGATTTGACGTCGTACTTGTTCTTTTTCTTTTGGGATTTCTCGATGATGAGGGCAATAAAACCGCTGATAAATACAATGGCGGTCATTCCCCATCCGAAAACGAAATTCGACCACGCCGGATATCCGCCGTAAACGCCGTTGCTCTCGGTGATAAGCGTATAGAGGTTCCAGATAAAGAATGCGATAAGGATAATCGGTGCGATGATTTTGATGGAGATGTCAAACCAAACTTTCGGCATCTTAAACTTCTTGGTGTTCTTGTTGATTTCCTCGAGAACCTTGGTTGTCTTGAAGAACCAGCCTACAGCCAATGTCTCGAAAATACCGATCAATACAAGATTTATGCTGTTGGCGAAATAGTCAACGATATCAAGCACCGCAAGACCTGCGCCGGTAGAGTAGATGATGGAAATGATTCCCGCAATGACGCAAATTGTAAGCGTGGTTTTCTTGGCGTTAAGGTGGAACTTATCCGATATGCTGGCGGAAACACCCTCGACAATCGAGAATGCCGAGTCGATTGCAAGTGTGCAAAGACAAACATAGAAGACAAAAGCGAAAATCGCATTAAACACTCCGCTGTTCGTGAGACTTACAATTGCCTGCGGATAAATAATGAATGCCGTCGATACGCCGGAAGCGGACATATTGTCGAGCATGCCTACACCGCCCATGGTAGTGAACATTACGATACCTGCGAGTACACTTGTCAAAAGATCGGAGAAAGCGATGATGACCGCATCCGAAGCGATGTCGGAATCTTTCGGAAGATAAGATCCGTAAGCAAACATTATGGCCATCATGATCGAAAGTGAATAGAAGACCTGACCGCAGGCGTCAATCCAAAGTGTTGAATCAGAAAGCTGCGATAAGTCAGGAATAAAAAGTTTTGCCAATCCGTCGAGACCGCCCGGCATGCAAATTCCTTTAATTGCCATGATAAGAAGGCAGATGACAGGCGTGAAAACGGTGAACTTTACGACCTTGCCGACGCTGTTGGCACCGTTTCTTATACAGTAGTAGATAAAGCCCCAGGAAACGATGAGTGCGAGCAGAACAGGAATCGAGACGGTGGTAAACCCTTCAGTGGTACCTGTAGTCTTGATTATGTTCATCCAGAGATTTCCGGCTTCTTCCTGATTACCGGTTAAGCCTGCAAACTTAAAGCTGAATACTGCCATCATAATAACCCACGCGAAAACGGCCGCATAATAGATTACTATGAAGAATGCATTTGTTGTGGAAGACCAGCCTATCCACTGAGATTTCTTATTAAGAGAGCCCATGGAACTTATTGCACCGGTCTTTGTTCTTCGGCCGATGGCGTTTTCCATCATGAGAAGCGGGATGCCGAGAATAAGCATCATAAGAAGATAAATCATCAAAAATGTGCCGCCGCCGTGTTTTGCTGCAAGTCCCGGGAAACGCCAAGCATTACCCAAACCAACTGCAGATCCGACTGCCGCAAGAATAAATGTCAAACGTGAACCCCATTGACCTCTTTCGGACTTTTCCATAAATAAAAACCTCGTTCAGGAATGATAATTAAATACTATTCTGTTATAGTCCATCGAGGAAAAGAGTTCAATAAGGGGCTGTCTCAGAATATACATCGAAACTTAGTCTAATGGTCCACGTCAATACATAACTTGCGATTGCTGACACGAAACTTATAATTTCGTTCTATTCCGACTAAATTCATTTTCTTAATCTGTTACAAATATTGAAATAGGC
>JAZLML010000016.1:0-14443 GCA_045598625.1 Saccharofermentans sp. | reverse complement strand
TCTTTACAAACAACTCTTTTGCCTGCTCAGAAATCTCATCGTTAATCACTTTTCTTCTATACTTCACAACAAAAATCAGATGATAATACAAAGAATATACTGAATGTTGATTTCTATCCATACTATTCATAATCAGTCACTCCCTTACATATCCGACTGATAATATTATAGCACTTTTCGAGTAAAAGAACAAGTGTTCGTTTTTGTTTTTAGACCTATTTTTCCTTGCTATTCATCCCCTGCTTACTCGCTCGATTATAGATACGTTTAGCCCGAAGACTACATACTCGCTCCTTGAAGTAGGGGAATTCTTGCGTGATTTAGTTAAAAGTCCGCAATTTGATTTTTGAGACAAAGAAACACCGCCCGCTAAGTTACTTAACGGACGGCGTTTTTGCTATTAAACTTTTACGGTTTCGATTTATTAGTGAGCGAATAAACACTAAAATGACGTGTTATAATAGAAAAAAAGTATAGAGGTGATATCGATGCCTGAAATCTCTTTGTTCTATGGAATTAGAGTAACAATGTACTATGAGGTATGAGAATCACAATCCACCGCATTTTCATGCTGAATACAATGGTGACAAAGCACTTGTTGATATCATTAATGCACGAGTTATAAAAGGAGTTTTGCCTGCTAAACAACTAAAACTTATTCTTGCTTGGTGTGTATTACACCAGGATGAACTTATGCAAAATTGGGAGTTATCAAAAGACGGTCTCCCTTTAAATCCGGTTGCACCATTAGTTTGAAGGAGATATTCTTATGTTTCATGAAATAGTTCAAGTTGTACCTTTCAAGAATTATGAAGTTTATGTATATTTCAGTGATGGAAAGATTGTTTGTTTCGATGTGAAACCACTATTGGAAAAGCCTGTTTTTGCTGTTCTTAAAAATATCGATGTTTTTATGAATTCCTGTACGATATTAAATGATACCCTTGCTTGGGATATTTCAGGAAATAGGGATACAACGAACTGTATTGATATTGATCCTGATTCTTTATATGAACTCGATTGTGTTGAAGAAAGGACTGCATAGAAAGTAGAAATGGTAGATTGAAATTCTATTTGTAAAAAAGAAACACCGCCCGCTAAGTTACTTAACGGACGGCGTTTTGCTATTAAACTTTTACGTAGGATTATGTGAACTCAATCATGTCGAGGATGATATTTGAAGCGTAACCGTTCTCGACAGCTTCGTCGCTATATACCATTATTGCATAAACACCCGGCTGAACATCATCAAGACCTATAACATAGCCGTAAGTACCGTCTTCATATTCAACACACTCATCTGCGTAACCTGCAAGGGTTGAAGCCGTAGCAAGTTCTGCCAACGTTGTGTTTGGATCTTCGTAGTAGAATACACGGCATGTGAAATCGTGCATTTCAGGAGTATCAACCACATAGCAAACATAATCGATTTCATCTATACTTCTGCTGTCAACGAAATCGTAGCCGCCTTCGTCGTTCGCAGACATGATTGCCCAATCGGAAGAAGTGATATCAAAATCATAGGCGCCTTCGTAGAAATATGCACCGTCTTCGTCATACATAACAGCACCTTCATGCATAGTTGCATTATCTATATCGTTACCCGGTTCCGGTGTCGGTGTCGGAGTAGGAGTAGGAGCCAAATAATAAACCGTTACCGAATCCGAACAAACAAGCGTTCCGTCAATAAGATGTGCTTCAAAGGTATATGTGCCTTCAGGGTAGAAACCGTCTTCCGTGCAGACGTCACAATCAGAAGCATAGAAGAAGATATTGGTCCAATCGTACAAGACATCATAAGTCATAGAATCTATAACCAGACCGTTATATAGCAAATCAACCATACCGCTGTCATAACCTGCTTCGATTGCCTCGGAGAAACCGATCTCAAAAGAGAAAGATGTTACGTTAGTACCGCCCATAGGATCAGTATAAATCTCTGTATAAGATACCAAAGATGCGATATCAACTTTATACTCAGGTTCAAAATCAATATGAGCATAAACTTCTTCCATGATATCCTCGTAGTTATCGACTAACCAAGGATTATCTTTGTCATCCGTATACTCTAACTTTAATGTAACTTCGATTTCTTTGGTGTCTTTTGAGTCGCTTATCGCGGAAGCTAACTCGGAAGCACTATAGTACTCACCTTCCGAAGCAACTTTCTCATAGTCAACAACCGTAAATACAACGTCTGCCGAGCCGTCGCCGTCCTTTTTACTTCCTTCGACGGAATCTTCGTCAAGTTCGTATGAAATAGTATCTTTAATCGCATCCATAAGAGGAGCGTTATCACCTGCATCAAAATCGAAGATACCTGCGAAATATTCTTTGGTGTCTTTCTCGTTTACAAGCTTAGATGCTGCTTTTGCATCACCGCCGCAAACAGCCTTACAAAAACTCTCGGAAACATCCAAGATCTGTTCCGGTGACTTGTCCAAAAACGAGCATCCGGTCGATCCGAACACCACTGAAGTAATCATTGAAGTACATAATAATGCTGTACCGATTTTCTTAAATCTGTTCATTTTATTCTCCTCTCTTTCGTGTTTAAAAACTCACGCTATGTTAATTATATTCTGTTACTAACATTATGTCAATATCAAATTTGACAAATTAGCGGCAATATAAAACTGCCTCCGATTCTGTGTGTTTTGGTCTTAGAAGGCGGGATTTTAAAAAAGACCGTTTTCGAAATGTAATAATTTCAAAAGCGGTCCTTTGTTTCTAAGTTAATTCCTGCGTCTGTCAGGTAAGCTCGATTATATCCAAAATAATATCGTTACCGTATTCGGCCGTTGTAACTTCATCGCAAGAAATACTCATGATGTAAATGCCCGGCATCGGGTCAGGAATCAAAATTGCAAATCCCCATGTTCCGTCTGAATACTGCTGGTTTTCTGACATATAATCTATAGGCTCACCGTAATCGACAGCAGACAACGGAGAATGCGGATCTTCAAGATAAGTAACTTCGCATTCGAAAGGATGCTGGTCAGGCGTGTTTACCACGTAACCGAAAAAGTGAATATCATCTGCCGCATACGATTCGGCCTCAATATCATTGCCGTTCTCATCAAGTTCTGATCTTACCCACTCACATTCGGTGATACCGAGCACATCTGCTTCAGGCTCAATACGCGCACCTTCATCTCGGAAAAAGCTTGCGGCAAAACTGCAGTCCATTTCATCGCCTGTTTCCGGCGTCGGAGTAGGTGTTGGCGTAGGAGCCAAACGGTATACTTCCGCACTTTCATCGGCAAGTACCGTACCGTCATCAAGATAAACTTCAATTTCGTAAAAACCTTCCGGCAAGTACTCATCTTCAATAAAATCATAACCGTCTGAAACGCACAAAATATCTCTGATATAATCTGAATTAATAGGAACATATCTTGTTGTTACAAGCGTACCGTTGTAATAAAAATCAAAACTGGCGTATAGATTATACTCGATTAAATCCTCTGAAAAATCTACCTCAATGGCAATTGATATGATATTGGTAAAATCGTCACTTGATGCTTCCAGGAAAGAACCTGTTACCATTGAAGCAAAATCCACGTCGTATTCAGGCTCATACGATGTAAACTCATATAAAGTTTCCATTACTTCCTCATAGTTATCTATAAGCCACGGATTATCCTTATCGCCCGTGTACTCTAACTCGAGTGTAATCTCAATATCCTTAGTGTCCTTTGAGGCTTCTATTGCGGAAGCAAGTTCGGAAGCATTCTCGAATTCACCTTCGGAAGCAACCTTATCGTAATCGATAAGTGTAAATACCACATCAATCGAGCCCTCGCCGTCCTTTTTACTTCCCTTTACGGAATCTTCGTCAATCTCGTATGAAATGTTATCACCGATGGTTTCAATTACAGGGGTATCCGTATCTGCATTAAAACAGAAATACCAATCGAAATAGTCCTGTGCGTCATCTTCTGTTACGAACTTTGCGGCGTTTTTCGCTTTCTTATCACAAATCGCCTTGCAAAAGCTGTCGGATACATCCAAAATCTGTTCCGGAGACTTATCCAAAAAGGAGCAACCTGTGGATCCGAATATTACTGAAGCAATCATGGAACCGCATAAAAGAGCCGTACTGAGTTTCTTTAATCTGTTCATTTCTATTCCTCCAAAAAACTAATACATATAGACTTTATTTTTTGTCAACTTGTTTGTCAATAAAAGTATTCAGCCGTCGCAGATAAAAACTGCCTTCAGTTTTGGCAGAAGACAGTTTTTAATACGTGATTATATAATTTAGAAGCACCAAATAAAATCAGCGACAACAAGGTTACCGGAGTCACCCGTTCCTTCAACCTCGTCACAGAAGACGTAGATCATATAGATGCCGGGTTGAGGGTTTTCGATATATCCGTTGGTTACAAAGGTACCGTCATCCTGTTCGAACACTTCACACGATACATCAACAATCTCGTAATTATCTCTGTCTCCCAATTCTACCTCCGGATCTTCAACATAATATGCACCCATATAGAATTCATGATTCTCGGTGGAATGAACGCTATAGTTAAGACTTGCACCGGTATCCGGAATTTGAAAATCGGTGTAAACCATTCCGCCGGGACTTACCAATGCGCCTGAAGCTGAAGTTACTCCGAGCTCTTCTGCACAATCTTCAAACATCGCTCCTTCTTCCATAAATACAAGAGCTGCATATCCTACCGAAAGCTCGTTTACTTCGTCCGGCGACGTTACAGGTTCAGGTGTAGGAGTAGGAGTCGGAGTAGGAGTCGGTAAATCGTGGAATACCGTTACGCAATCGGATGCGATAAAAGTACCGTCAGAAAGGTAAGCCTGAACCTCATAGTTTCCTGCCGGGAAACATCCGTCTTCGGTAACTATCGAACAATCTGAAGCTTCAAAGGTAACAAATATAAAATCATAAACATCAAAATAGCGTGTTGCAATGAGTGTTCCGCTTAAGTAAAGGTCGCAGTAACCGCTTAAATGCATATCTCTGAAATCATCAGTGAAGTACGCATCAAAATCGATATAAGTAACGTTTCTGTCATCGAAATCGGAAGTGAGAATGAACCAGTCCTCCAAAGATGAAAGTAAATCTTTCACATATTCAGGCTCGTATTCGGTAAAGCCAAAAACCTCATCCAGAATTTCTTCGTAGTTATCAACAGCCCAAGTCGAGTCGTCCTTCATATATTCGAGTTCCAAAACCAATTCAATATCCTTAGTTTCCTTAGAATCGGCAATTGCATCGGCAAACTCCTCTGCGTTTATAAACTCACCGTCTTCAAAAATACTCTCATAATCAGCGATGGTGAATATAACGTCCACACTTCCCTCAGCATGCTTCTTATCTGCCTCTATCGAATCCTCGTCAAGCTCGTATGAAATCGTTTTTGAGATGGCATCGTAAACCTCAGCGTTTTCGCTTGAATCATAGTCAAAATAGTAATCGAAAGCATCCTCGGCATCGTCATCGTTTACAAGTTTTGCTGCCGCTTTAGTCTTCTGATCGCAAAGTGCTTTGCAAAAACTCTCGGAAACCTCCGAAATCTGTTTGTTTGACTTGTCGAAAGCCGAACATCCCGTTGATCCCAAAGCAAAGGACAACATCATTGAACCGCACAAAAATGCCGTTCCCAACCTCATAGTTCTCTTCATATAATTCTCCCTCCGGCTAAGATGATAGCAAATACTTGTTAAGTATATTATGTTAGTATCATTGTGTCAATATCAATAATACAATGTTTTTTAACTTTGCTTTTGGGGTTTTATGGGCGCAAAAAACAGAAATAGAAACAGTATCTTTAATTGCACTGACAACAGAAGCCATACTGACACCTTGCTTTGGCTTCAGTATGGCTTCCGATAAAAGTTTACAATATATTATTTGTCGATTAATCTGCTGATGTTTTTGTCAGCTAATTTGTCAGCTAATTTGTCAGCTAATCTGTCAGCCAATTTATCAGCAGTTGTTGATTACAACGCGCTCCATTGCGTCGCAAACGTCCTCCATGGAATCGAGAGCGTTCTCCATTGCCTCGAAAACGGCCTTCCAGCGAATGATTTCGATCGGGTCCTTCTCGTCGGTGAAGAGTTTCTTCATGAGGTTGGAGAAAAGCTCGTCGCCGTCCTCTTCGATTTTGTTGACCTCGATGATGAACTTCGAGAACTCCGTGGATTTTTTGAAGTTCTTGAACTCCTTGGTGGCGTTAACCATTGCGGTTGCTGCGTCGTTGATGAGGTGCATGAATTCTTTTGCGCCGTCTCTTGTGGTAGTCACGCAGATGCGGTCGATGAGAAGCGAAATCTCGTCAAGTGAGTCCAGAACGTTTTCGATGAGGGATGCGACCAAAACGATGTCGTCGCGGTCGATCGGTGTTATGAAGGCCTGGCTGAGCTCAGCGAAAAGGACGTGGCGGAGCTCGTCGCCCTTGCGCTCGTACTCGTGGATCTTGGTTGCGGCCTCGCCTGCTGTGTCAATGTTGTCGAGAAGGTTCTCGAGCTCGTCGCAGGTATCGTCACAGAGCATTGCTGCTTCGGCAAACATATCAAAGTAATTCATTTCTTTCTTTTTCATATTCAAAACCTCCGTTAATTATCAGAAAATCAGAAGGAACAGCTTGGCCATTCCGAATGCTATAATGCCGCAGCCCGGGAAAGTCAAAATCCAGGCGAGGACCATTTCTTTTACGACTGCCCAGTTAACTGCGCGAAGTCTCTTGGAAGCACCTACGCCCATGATGGCCGTGGTCTTTGTGTGTGTTGTGCTTATCGGGATACCGGAAAGCGTTGAGAAGAGAAGACAAAGGGATGCGGCAAGGTCGGCCGAGAAACCCTGGTACTTCTCAAGTTTAACCATATCCATACCAACGGCTTTTATAATTCTGTAGCCTCCGATTGAAGTGCCGAGGCCCATCGTTACGGAGCACACGAGCACGAGCCAGAAAGGAATTATAAAGGAACCGTCAGGATTGGTACCCACCCAGGAGGTGTTATAAAGATATACACCCAAGAGGAAGATACCCATGAACTTCTGGCCATCCTGAGCACCGTGCAAAAATGCCATGAAGGCCGCGCCCAAGGCTTCTGCCCAGTGGAAGAACTTGTTGGCTTTGCTTCGCTTAATGTTCTTACAGATTGCTTCGATAAGTTTGGTACAGATGAAACCGACACCAAAACCCAAAACGGATGAGATAACGAGACCCAATAATACCTTTACCCACTGATCGCCGTTTATTGAGTTGGCACCGCCCAAGGCAAGGGCTGCACCGGAAACGCCTGCGATAAGTGCGTGGCTCTCGCTCGTAGGAATACCGAACTTCCAAGCCAGGATTGCCCATGTTACGATTGCAACCATGCCGGCTGCCAAAACGATCAACGCTTTATCGTTTTCGGACTCGTCGAAAGAGACCATTGTACTTAAAGTTGTCGCAACTTTGGAATTTATCATGGTCATGACAAGAGCGCCCGCGAAATTCATCACTACCGCCATTTTGACTGCGAACGACGGCGGCAAAACTCTTGTGGAAACCGCGGTGGCGATTGCGTTAGGCGCATCCGTCCAACCGTTTACGAAAATAACTCCCAATGTCAGCACAACTACTGTAATAATTGCTAACATAAAATAACCTTCCTTATCCTGACTTCTTAATATATTTATCATAATTTAGTCTTCTCTTCGGCTCAGGAAAACACCGATTCGGAACTTATATATATACACATAAGGAAGATTTAAATAAATATCCGTTCTTCCGTATGATTGATTTCTTTTGATTTCATTTTAATTTTAACAAATTATCGTTTTGCTGTATGTAAGGGCGGAATATATTTGTTTGTACAATCTTGTTTTCGAGCAGTGAAAACATTGTTGTATAACTTGTACAAAAGCGTCGAAAACCCTTGAAACAGGACGTTTGCGGCAGTGCGAAATATAGCTTGCAAATCGCTTTTTTACCAAAAATAAACGGTTTAATCATTATTGGGGAACTCTTTAACATTTCTTAATAATTGGTTGGCGCTCGCTTAAAACTTGTCACTTAAGATGAAGCCATCCAAGAAAACGAAAGGGAAAAAATCATGGAAAATATTAACACAAATCCGGATGCTTCGATGATGAATACTAACGAAGATTCGAGAAAAAAATTCAGAGTAACACGCAGCAAATGCAAAAGACTTATCTTATGGGCATGCATGGCAATCCTTTTACAGCTTGTAATCGGCGCTTTAATCGCTTCAATCGGTTCTTATGCTTTCTTAGCACCACAACTGATTGATATGATTTCTAACGGCGGAAGCATGGAAGAAATGATTCAATTGGTTTTAAGCGGCTCCAACCTCACTACGTTGACCACGGATCAGACAATGCTTATTAACGCCGTAGCTTATTTGGTAGCTAACCCGCTTGCGGCATTTATCTGTCTCAAGGCTTCCAAAATCGGAAAAATCAGGCCGATGTTTAAGAACAACAAGTTTAACGCTCTCGATGCCGCAGCAGCATGCATCGGAACTTTGGGACTTACAATATTCATTTCCATCCTGTCGAATTTGTTCCAGAGCTTTTTCGCGAACTCCAATCAATTTGTCGGAAATATGATAAGCGACAGCATAGGTGGCTCGGTTTGGGGAACAATCGTTACTATTCTTTACGTTTGCATCCTCGGACCTATCACGGAAGAAATCTTGTGTCGCGGTGCTATCCTTCGCATCTCTTCACCTGTCGGCAGAGTTTGCGCAATAATTTTATCTTCAGTGTTGTTCGGCTATATGCACGGTAACTACACACAGATGATCAACGCTGCAATCTTAGGTCTCTTGCTCTCTTACGTAGCAATCAAATCCGAATCAATCGTAGTTCCTTGCATCATGCACATCGTAAACAACTCGATAAGCGTTATCTTCTCCTCCGTCTACAAGGTATTAAACCTCACGGATGCACAGATTCAGAGAGTTGATTTGATCAGCAATATCGTTTTCGCTGTATTCGGACTCGTAGCAATTATTTACCTCATCAAGAAGTACGGCAAAATTACAAAGAACGATAAGGTTGAAGTCAACGAAGTAGTTTCCGAGACAGATGTTGAAGAAGCTAAATCCATACAGAAAGGCTTCACACTCAAAGTTGTTTTCTCCTGCCCTTTATTCTGGGTTGTAACAGCAATCTGCAATTTGATGGCAATCGGAATCGCTACAGGTGTTCTGGGATAACCTAAAACTCGAGCAGAAAGCCGGGAACATTAAGGGGAAGTTCCCGACCGATTTAAATGAACGACCACACTTTATATATTTTCCCTATTTGTTTTGGGGCCGCAGGTTTACGCCGGCGGTCCTTTTTTATGGATGTTTTTTCCGCTTTCATTCTATCTCCCCCGGTCGTCAGGCCGAGCAACCATAATTTCATGGATTTTGGGCATTTTTATGGATGATTTTTCCGCTTTTTATTTGATTTCCCAGGGATGCGAGGCCCCAAAACCATAAAAAGTCTCGAAAATGCTGTTTTTTATGGTTATTTCAAAGCGCAACAACAAATAACTTTCACTTCGTAAACAAAGAATTTGCATCGCCTTTCAAAAGTCACGAAAATAACCATAAAAATTGCGATTTTTCACGAAAATTATGGTTTTTCGAGCGTGGGAGGGTGCTGGCGAGTCCAAAACGTCCATAAAAATCAGGCGAAAAGCGGTTTCTTATGGTTCTTCGTTAAATGTCGAAGTCGGCCTGTTAAGGCGCGGGAGTCAGGCATCAAGGGGGAGCGGAGCAAAAGCCCATTTAGTATAAATCAGAGGAAATCCGGATTTTTATACTAAATTTCCGCGTTCAAAACTACTCAAGACAGGCCGATTTAGTATAAAAATGACTTTTGAGCGAGATTTATACTAAAAATCCTGCTCCATGAGAGCGTAGATCGCTGTTACTGCGGTAGCAAGCGGGGGAAATTTAGTATAAATTCTTCGAAAAGCGGAATTTTATACTAAATCGTGGCTGCATTGGACAACAAATACAAGGAAATTTAGTATAAAAACGAAGAAAAACAGGATTTTATACTAAATCCACTTGCGAGAACCATAAAAATCAGGCGAAAAGCGGTTTTTTATGGTTTCACGTAAAATGAAGGAAATCAAAGATTTATACTAAAGCCGCATGGGAGATGGGAAATTCCGAAATCAATAGTGCTATAACGTTAACGCGTGATGCAGAGGGTTTTCGAGCAAACAAAATAGGCTAAAGTCGCGAAAACTCCCGAATTTAGCCTATCGACTGCTTTGTATTGAGTTTTGAAATCTCAACCGTTACGGCTCATCGTAAACGTTGATGTAATGCAGAATCTCGGATTCGCGCATCTCTATGTCACCGGCGGTTGCCGTGGATTCGGCCGAGAAACGAACGAAATCGATTTTGTCACCGTACATATAGATGTGATAGTCCCTGTTAAAGAGCCAAGGTTCATCGCAGCCGTTTAAATAGATGTAATCTTCAATAAGTTCTACTACTTCTTGAGCTTGCGAAGGAGTAGTAATACCGCTTAAAACAACGGTTATACCCCTGGTGTTATCGGCTGTGTTCACGATTTCTACAGGGAAAGAAGCATTCACCCTTACGTAAGAACTGATTTCATTATAAGACGAGTATGCTTTGATGGTGTTCTCGTTGAATTTGCCGTCATTACGGGTCAATTCCTGAGGTGCAATGACGCCGAAAGAATGTGCCAGCTTCTTAAGTCCTGCTGCTGCAGGCGAAACGTCGTCGTTATAGATATAAATAACCATCGTATCTTCCATATAAATAGCAAAGTTATGTCCTACGTTTGTATAGCCGCGATCACCGTTACTTATAAAGTACTGAGGGTCGTCGTGGGAAACATAGTAAGACGGATCGCTGTAACTACCAAACGAATAGTCAAATGTCTCGAAAAAGTACTCCGCCATTTCTTCTGTCTCAAAATCGAAATAGTAGAACCGCTGGTAGATTCCGTTCTTCTCGAATGCGCAGTAAATCTCCTCAACTTCGCCGCTAGCGGATCTTAATGACGTATCGAGCAAGCACATCTGACGGGTTCTGCGGCTGTATGTTTTGTCTTTAGCCGATTCACGCACGGATACGTTCTTGTGAGATTTCAAACCGGCATCCTTGAATAAATCCTCTGCGTCGTCAGGAGAAATGTACTCGAAGTCTATTTTCGAGATTCTCGACTCGTCAATCGCGGTGCAAATGCTCGGATAGAACAGCATGAAAAACGAGTACGCCGTGAGCACACCCAATGTTATGATGTCGATTTTCTTGAAATGAATACCCTTGCGCTGGATGAGCTTAACCAAGAACGCCAACGTCAAAAGAATAACCACAAGAATAAAGCCGCCGCTGCTGAAAACCGGTGCTGCGAAAACGAAATAGAACGGTATCAAAAAGTTAAATCCGTACGGCAAGTCGGAAGTGTCAGAGAACGACTCCGTGTTGGAAAACTTAAACCTCAAATAAAGTCCCGCAATCGAAGCCAACTGCACCACCGAAATCCAATAATAGTACCAAGGCACCGACTCAACCGCGCTCGGACCGTAGTTGATTTTATCTGCCATGCCATCCATAAAAGTGCTGATGTTACTGAAGCCGAAAATATTGTTCGCCAAGGAATCCGTTACATTAATATTAAACCTGAACTGATCAAGAATAAACAACGACGCAAATCCGAGGAACATATAGCCCACGATGAGGAACACCGACTCGAAAACTCTGCTCGAGGACGCCGCCAAGAACGAATTAAATGCATACAGGCACAAAACGAAGAACGTTCCGCCCAAGAACAACAAAAATACATCCCCCAGCGGCGCGTCATTAACCCATAATACAAACCATACCGGCAGAATCATCGCAATCATTCCGCCGACAACCTCAATCGCACCGTTCGCCAGGTGCGCAAAAGCAAGATTTGTTCTCTTTATCGGCATCGAAAACCACAAATCAAGGTTACGTCTCGACCTGAACCTCGCGAATTCCACGATAGGCACAATCATCGAGAAAATGATTGCAAAAAAGACAATTCCGCCCACGCCGAAATACGACGTATTTTGCATCTCTTCTCTTCCCGAAAACGACACGGTAGTAGCGGTAATGTAGCCCACAATAAATCCTATACCGCTTATAAGGCACAGTCTGTATATTGTTTCTTTGAAGTGATACCAAAAATATCTTAACGAGATGTTCATCAGAAACTTCCTCCTTTGCCGTTTCCTGCTTCGGAAGAAGCATCATTAGTACGCGAAGCATAATCCTCGATGTCGTCCGGCCACAATTCTTCCTTCTGCGCCTCCACACCTTCGCCCGATACGGTTACATTAATCGGCTGATTATCCAAAACCCACCGATCCTCCTGCCTTGCCTTCTCGTTCATCTTAATCAAAGAAGCCTCGTCGTGCTGCTGAACGTCCGAGATAAATCTCTCCTCGAACGAAAGCTCAGCCTTCTCATAAATAACCGGCTTAACCTCGTCAGCCATAATCTGCTCGATTCTCTGCTCGTTACCCACGAAAATCGCCGTAACGAACCTGCTCTCGGTCTTGATGGAAGAAACATTCAGACCGAATTTGCGGAAGAAATCCTTATCTCTGCCTGGCTCATTAAACGCCATGCGATACTTAACTGCATTCACGAGCTGAGTCTCACGCACACTGGAGGAGACGATTTTTTTCGTGTCAATCATGACATACTCATCGCAAAAATCCTGAAGTTCAAGAAGCGAATGGCTTGATACTATTACCGTCGTTCCCTTCGACTTCAAGTGCTCCGAGATATAATCCTTAAATTTAAGTCTTGCCAGCGGATCAAGTCCGTCAAAGGCTTCATCCAGGAACAAATACTTCGGGCACACCGCAAAAGCCAGCGCAATAAATGTCTGACGTCGCATGCCTTTGGAGAAACTTCTGATTTTGCCTCTCTCATTAAGCCCGAACATTCTCATCAGCGCATGAAAAACTTCGTCATCAAAACTCGGATAGAATGCCTTATAAAGCTTACTCAAGCTCGCACCCGTGGATTCTCTCGTAAAATACGGTTCATCCGGCAAGAAGAAAATATCCGCCCTGACCTTCGGGTCCGAAGGCGATTTTCCGTCATAAGCGATACTTCCCTTCTGCGGCCTATAGATACCCGAAAGGAGTCTCAAAAGAGTTGATTTTCCGGCACCGTTAATACCGATAAGTCCCATAATCGTTCCGTCATTGACCTTAAAGTCCACCGCATTAAGAACCAGGTTCTTGCCGAAAGCGTGGGTTAATTGACTGACTTCAATCATAAATGCACTATCTCCCTTATTTGTATCAGATACATATACGAATACCTAAGAAGTATATACTAACAGAAATGCTTAGACAATCTGAGGTAAAATCGTGTTAAGAAATCGGGCCGTGCCAAAGGTTATATGATACGGCTTATCTCAAGCGAATGGATTATGAGCACATTTAAACAATCCGAATTATCACCTGACAATTCGGACTGCAATATTAACTCTTCACATCCTCATATTTCATATCATCTATTTCTCAAATAGTATGACTGACAATGAAACTTAGAACACAGTTTTTCAATTCTTCAAATGAAGCGGGCATATCGGAACACTCCGACGTCAAAAGCAGATTTCTTCCGGGATATATACCGACTTTGCCGTAGTCGATTATTTTCGAGTTTGCATGTGCCATATAGACATCGTCATCCGCCATACCTAAATGTTCGTGGAAGTAGAAGCACCCGCAGAACGGCAAAAGCACCGAAAAATCAGGCTTTGCCTCATAATTTAGAAGTTGTATACGCGACTCATAGATGTATGGCAGATAAAACTCATCGTAAACAGTCGCAAGCATATCCTCAGCCTTCGACCGCACTATGATATTTCCGTGCCTGATTCCGTGTTCTTTGATAACTTCATTTGCCGGATGCAAAGTTTCAAAACGATCCGCACTAAGTTTGTCAAAGAAAATCGGCATCTTAGGAGGATTCCAAGGTTGCTCAATAATACTGAGAGTTGATATACGACCATCTGTATTCAATTTCAGGCGGTTCAAGAAGTCTGCTTTTGCATCCGAGTAAAACTTCGTTAGACGCATTTGTTTCTCAAGCAGCGGAGCTTCTTCGGAATAAACACTTCTAAAGAATCGTTTTCCTCTTCCTCGACCGGGAACTACTTCATAGTACTTATTAACTTTCCCGTCTCGTATTCTGCTTCTCAAATAGACTTTGTCTGATTTTTCCAACCAATCCTCTATGAATCTGAGATAAGTTGTATAAAATTGTGTTTCTAAACAGTTGATCATAGTCATCATCTCCATTTTTCTTTCATTCTGACACACATCTGATTGCTTCGGAGGTGATAAATAAGTGCATTACATTACTAATTTAGTCGTTTTCGTATAGTCAACTTGTTTCTAACGCCCATAGACAAATCTCGGGCATCAGATTTGCCATCAAA
>JAZLML010000015.1:0-30154 GCA_045598625.1 Saccharofermentans sp. | reverse complement strand
GAAAGATTTGGAGAACGTTAACGGCGGAGGCTTTTGGTCAGATTTCTATGAGAACGAGACACACGGAAACGTCAATGATGTAACTTTCGTTGTTCACGTAGGTGATTTTTGTGAGGTAAGTCTTCTCGGTACAAGATTTACGTGCCGTTGCCAGGTTGTTAATTGTGCATATGTCAAAGATTATTATATGAATAATCAGTACTTCTATTTTGATATGTATGATGTTAAGCCTGTTGAAGATCACTGGTATTGGTCGAAAGATACGGTTAAGAGAATTCAACGTGACGAGATTGAGAAACCTTAATGGCGCGAAAGGAAGAGATTTAGAAACATGAAAACTTACGAAATTATTACTTACAGTATCAGCACTCAGCTGGAGAGCGACCTTAGCCGGAAGCAGTTGAAGGAAACCGAGTTGGCGGACATTTACACAAAACTTGCCGAGCGCAAAAAGAAGCAGCATTCTTCTGTGATTGCACTCGTAGTAGCAGCGGCAATATTTGCAGTACTTGTAATAGTCGGATGTGTTGTCGGCGAACTCGATTTGGGTGTGACACTGGCTTGCGTCGGCGGATTTTTGGTCTTGATTGCGGTCGGAGGCTACCTTGCCTGGTACAATTTCGAGGGCAAGATCTCTAAAAAGTGGAACAAGCTGCTCAAGGAGAATTATCCTTCTGTTTGCGACAAGTTCAAACTTTGATTAAGAGTTTAATTTGAAACGAACTTCGCAGGGGCTGTCTCGAAAACGAGGCGGCCCCCTAAATTTTGTTTTCGATGGACGGCTTTAAGCCGCAACAATATTAGCCATACGGGCGCCGGATTCGTATATACTGTATATAGAAAAATCGAAGGAGGTCGCGTCTTATGAAAACGACGGATGAACTAAACGGAATCAGAAATGAAATTGATGTGATTAACAAGAAACTTGCCGAGCTGAATGACGACGAATTGCAGTTTGTGATAGGCGGATTGGAAGTGGGCGGTTTAACCGGCAGACTTAACTTCGGCACAATCGATAACTGTTATAACGGCGGCATCGTCACCGATACCAACAACGGAACCGCCACCGGTACCAATGTCGGAGGAGTTTGCGGCAAAAACGAATCGGACATTGTCGGAAAAGAGGCAAATCCGTTCATCGGAACTTATGACGGCAGCAATAAGACAGTTGACTTAAATGTGAGACCGTAAAGTATGTGTACCAGTTTAATTTCGAACCGCAAAAAGACAATCGTCGGATGGAATCTGGATATTTTGGATATGGAATACCGCGTCAGAAGTTGCGCGGAAGGTGTTTATATTGAAATAAACGACCCGACAGAAGGATTCATGCCTTTGTTCGGTGCAAACAGCAGAGGGGATTTCGTAGGCATGCCGACGTGCTGGCCCTTTGACGACAGAAGTAATCCTGTGGGCGACGAAGAGAACGTGATAATGCTGGATATAGATTTGCTCACGGGGAAGAAGGTTTTCGAGGAGATTAAGGAAATTGTCTCGATGCGCAAAGTAGCAAGCGTTCCGGGATTTACCTACATGTCCCAGCTGACGGATAAAAACGGAAACGTGCTTCAGATTGTTCCGGGTCAGGGCTGCAAGTACTACGAGAAACCGAAGTACAAAGTGATGACGAATTTTTCGCCGTTTAAAGGGAAAAGCGAGGTGCATCCTTGGATGGGCTACGACCGATACGAGATTGCAACCCGAATGCTCGAGGCCGCCGGCGATGATTTCGACGT
The DNA here is from genome assembly GCA_045598625.1 of Saccharofermentans sp. Taxonomy (GTDB): domain Bacteria; phylum Bacillota; class Clostridia; order Saccharofermentanales; family Saccharofermentanaceae; genus Saccharofermentans. Next base: position 28,418 of record JAZLML010000015.1, on the reverse strand, counting down.
GAAGGACTGCTTTGAGATCCTGAAAGCGGCCTCCCAGGTAGTTTGTCCTACGGTTGTGTCGATGGTTTATGACGTTACCTCGCGGACGGTCTACTGGTGCGAGAACCGAAAGTGGGACGAAGTTCAAAGCAAAACATTCTGATTTTTGTGGCTGAACAGAATCGAAGAAGTCAGGAAATTAACCTGCATTTAGGAAAAGCGTATAGAAAGGCGCGAAAGCAAGTTATCTATACGCTTTTTTGACGATATATCCTCTTGGAAAATCTTTGGTTTGTTCCAAAAGCGTATAGATTAATCTGTATTTTCAAATCTATACGCCTTTAGGTCTGCAACAAGAGTTGTAACCATGATCCAAGCTGCACAAAGGCGTATAGAATCGGTAAAATTATCGGATATTATACGCTTTTTACCTTTTGAGGTATCTTCAGGAAGTCTTCAAAGAAGAAAAAAGCGTATAGAAAGGCGTGAAAGCAACTTATCTATACGCTTTTGTTCAAATTCATTCAGTAACAGTGCATCTGAGCGGAATTACAGTGTTGATTTTTGATGATTTTACGAAACCATCGTGCCCCAGTAGTCTACATAGATGTAATCGCTGTCATAAGAGCTTCCGGTCATATTTCCCGCGCCGTCGAAAACATACTCCAAAGTCAGACCGTATTCATCCGTATAGCGTGCGGTTCCGGTAGAGGAGTCATACGAGAATATGAACTCGGCGTTTTCGAACTCGTAGCAAATTGAAATATCGGAGGTTGCCGTAGTAGAAACGGTGATATGACCGTAATCTATAGTTTCGGCCTCGCCGAGTTCAGAATAGTCTACGCCCTCTGTCTCATGGAATCTGCCGGAAAGCTCGTAGGTTCCGACTATTTCTTCAACCGGAACTGCGGAAGCCGGAATCGGAGCCTCGGTGATTTCGGTCGTCGGGTCGGAAACGATGACTTCAGAGGAAGTCTCCTCAGTGGTTTCCTCGGTGGTCTCTTCAGTAGTTTCCTCGGTATCGGTTGATTCAGTTGTTTCATCGGCAGTCTCTGAGGTAGAGTCGGAGGTGGCGATTGTCTCGCCGATTTCTTCTTCCAACTCCCTTAAGAGCTCATCCATGAGAGCTATGGCATCAAAATCGTCGGAGTTAGGATCGTAGAGGCCGTTGTCTTTAATGAAGTCTGATGCTTCGTCTGAGGTTACCTCGCGCATATAGCCGTCGTCACAGTCGCCGTCTGAGAATGTATCGGAAGCGTCGTTAATCACGGATGTTTTAATGTCGATTGCATTGCAAAGCTCGCTTACGTTCTCGATGGTTTCCTCGTCTTTGGAGCCGAGCACGGTTTCGACCAGAGTAAAATCAACTTCGCCGTTGGATTTCTCGGTCAAGGTACCGCCCAAGATTTTGCCGTCGGAACAATAATCGTAGACTGAGCCCGCGATATAGGTAAATGCATTACAGAGATCGGTACTCAAAGATTCGCCGTAGCTTGCTGTTGTTACACCGTAAAGGCCGATGACGGAGTTTATAGGGGCGAGCTGATTCTCTATATCTTCAAGTGTCAATGTGGTTTTGCTGTCATCGCCGAGAACAAACATAGATGTGGTTTGACCGACCTCCAACACGGCATTGACGCCGTTCATGATGATGCCGCCGCCTTCCATTACGGCTGCGATTCCCGTGGCGCCGCCGCTTGTTGCAACGCTTATTACAAAGCCTGCTGTCGTGCCTGCGGTTTTTAGCACTTTGGCGGTTTGGTATGCGGTGTCGGCAACGTCAGCAAAATCCTCATAAGCAGCTCCGGCAAGAATGTCCTGTGCTATCTTAAGCTGTGCATATGCGTTTTTGGCATCGGTATTAAGCTGCGAAGCAAGAGTTCTGATGCCCTGACCGTACGGTGCCTCGTCAAATTGTCTGGTGATATCTTCTGCCCATTTAACGGCATCGGATTTCTCGTCGGCATATACGACGTTGGAGAAGATGGAGGATTTATTGTCCTCAAATTGTGCTGCGCAATCCACGAGATCATATTCGACGTCAATGGACTCGTCTTCATAGACATCGGTTGCCGCAATGAGATTACCGCTTAATAATTCGGCAGTCTCGAAAGCCGAGATTGTTTTATTGAGAAGCTCGGAATATTCATCCAAATTTCCGGAATCGATATCGTACTCCAAAAACTGCTCGAGATACATACGGGCAGTGATATAGGAAGTGACGGAATCGCCTGTTGCTATACGAAGAATCTGTGTCTCGTCGTTTGCGGCCTCGATAGAGACTTCCACCTGTGAAATGACGCCGCTTTTTTCCTTTTTCTTGGACGGAACGCATCCGACAAGAATGGAAAGGCATACAATAACGGAAAGTAATATGGCTGTTCGTTTATGCATAAGAGCTCCTTTTTGGGGGGATTTCGCTTTCTTTTAATAACTCGTATTTTATTATGATTTCTTGACAAAGGCAAATTGCGGGACTTTTTTATGAAGAATGTGCGGGCGATTTGAGATTTGGGTATTTCGTTTTCGAGCAAAATAGAATATTAATATTATGAGAAAACAAATGAGAAAGGTGTACCGATTTGAAGTTTAAAGTAATATCCATAATACTTCTGATAGTTTCGATAATTATGACACCGTTTGTTTTAATTATATGGACGGATGCTTCGACAGATAGCCATAAGTATGAATTTGTAAGAGCCAAGGTTATCAGTTCGACTTCGGAGCACCGGAGCGACGATGACACTCGCTATTATGCGAACATCGGATATACTTACGATGGAAAGGAATATGAGAGCGTTATTCGGACGAGAAGCTATTATTTGAAGGGCACTCATATGAATGTGTACTGTAAAAAAAGCAATCCGGATTATGCGGTCTCTTTCGGGCATATTTGGTCCCAAGCCATTGTGATGACATTTTTGTTTGTATCTACAATCGGGGGCTTTGTGTTTTTTAAGATTTTTGAGAAGAAAAACGGCTTTATGAACAATAATAACAACTGCGGTATTGAGGAATCCGAGAATCTTGAGTAGGCTTCAATGCGGGTTTTGGAAATTTACTTTACGAAGGGGAAAAGAACAGTGAAAAAAACATCTTTAACGGCAACGGCGTTGCTTTTGATTACGGGCACACTTTTATGTTCATGTGCCAAGAATACGAATGTGCCGGAGACCGATTTATCACAAGCAGAAACTTATACAGCCGAGAGTGTTGCCGAAAGTTTGGCGGAGACTTATACAGCCGAGACCACGACGGCGGTAACCGAGGCGCCTGAGACGACAAAAACACCTGAGGCGACGGATCCTTCGGAGACTGACTGGCGCGATGTGACGGAGTTCGAGAGAATTGAGCTTGACGGTGTTGAAGAAGATCACGTGATTACTACCGATTACTGTTACATAGAGTCGGATAAATATGTGATGTTCCTCGATAAGGACCTCGAGTTGCCGGGCGATTTCGTTACCAACGTAGATGCTATTATTGACGAGATTGAGCTTGAGACGGGTTTGGTCGCTTGCCCTGAGGGTGAAGATTACGGTAAGGTTATCAATATGGCCGTTTATTTTGACGGCGACTATCCTTGGTCCGGCGTAAGTATCGGTAACAAGATCCCGATTTTTATTTTCGTCGATCATCACGATGAGGGATTGATAAGCAGTGCTTGTGACTCTTTTGTCTTGTTAGTTTCTTATGAGCTTTATTCGGAAGATTACTGGATGTCACATTACTCTCGTGATGAGGACTGGAAAAGAATGGATTATATCGACTACACGACCATCGCACACGAGTTGACACACACGATAACCCAGAGATACAGCGACATGACTACGATTATGACAGAGGGTGCCGCAGAGTTTATGGGACGATCGGTTATTTCCGCGCTCGCTGATACATATCCGTCAATCGGGGAGACGAATGAGAAGAGATATATTTACGATGAGGGAATTCCTGCGCCTGTAAACTCGGGCAATGCGGAGACGATTTTCCTCGGGGATTATTATGAAATTTCGACGGCGGACCGCGGTGCCGAGTATGTTACCGGAAGGTATTTCTGTCAGTTCCTTTATGAGCAATACGGCAATGGTTTTCTTGCCGATTATTTGACTGCGCTCGCGACCAAAAATCTTCCGCATGTGTATGAGAACTACGCTGCGAGCGTCGTTGCGGAGTATATCGGAACCTTGAAGGAAGTTTACGGTGAGGATGTTTTTACCGAGTTCGGCGACTGGTGCGTCGAAAACAACGTGCTTCAGAGTACGCAGGGCGTTTGGTAAACGTATCAAAGACGACGGGTTTCAATGATATATTACGATTTAACATTGGCGCAGAAGAGCCTTCTTGAGCTCATGCAATTTTATGAGGATACGAGTGTATCCGTGCTTTGCGGTACCGTCGTTTGCGATGAACTTTATGACAGCGAAAAACTAATGGAAGCCTCGCGGCTTGTTATGCGAAAGCATCAGGCCCTGAGGCTTTGCTTTGTGAACCGTGACGGGTTGATGAAGCAGTTCGTGAACGACGTCATCAAGGAGCCGATTCTTGAGCGGTTCGATTCGCTTGGCGGTATGCGCGAATATGCGAAGAAGCTCGCCCACCGACCGTTCGCGACTGACGGCTCTTTTATGTATGAGATGGTTGTCTTTGAAGCGGAGGGCAAATCGGGCATCATTTTGTCCGCGAGCCATCTTATCTCCGATGCATGGACCTTCAGCCTGATCGCGAATGATATCGCTGCTTTTTATGCACAGCTTTCATCCGGCAAAGAAGTGCAATTTACCGAGCAGGTTTACACTGACAGACTGAAAAAAGAAGAAGAATACATAAGTTCCGGAAGGTATTTTAAGGACGAGGCCTACTGGCTCGAAAAATACGGCGCAGTCGAAGCAGGCGTTGCCGGAGATGCGGGAAGCGTTGGAAGCGCGGAAAGCGCGGGCGACGTTGGCGATACAGGAAGCTCGAAAGCGGAGAAAACCACAATCGGAAAAAACGTCCACAGTGATAGCATAGAGGCTTCAAGATTAAGTACTTTTATCGGCAGGGAACTGAAGGAAAAAATCGAGAGATTTACCAAAGAAAACCGTCTCTCGGTATCGACACTTTTTGATACCGCCGTATTGATTTATCTGAATAAAATTAATCCCGACAGTTCAAAAACCACAATCGGCGTTCCGGTTCTCGGCAGGACGAACAGAATCGAGAAAGAGACGGCGGGAGTATATATTTCCACTCTTCCGCTTACGATAAACATAGACGGCAATCTATCTGTTACAGAGCTTCTTCACGAGGCTTATACGGCACATCACAGCATATACAGACATAAGAGTTTCTCGTACAGTGAGTTGCTTAAGAAGCTACGCGCAAGTAATGAGAACTGTGACGGGCTTTTTGATGTGCTGGTAAGTTGCCAGAATGCAAAGATTGATATCGATGCAACCACGGAATGGATTCATAACGGTTACGGTGAATTGCCGCTTTCGATTCATATTGATAACAGAGATAGAGATGATAAGTTCACGGTAATCTATGATTATCAGAGAAGCTACTTCGAGGACGAGAATGAGGTTAAGCTTCTTGCGCAAAGAATTGAATATATATTGGATCAGATAGTCACGGTGCCAAGTGATAAGGTCGCAGATATTTCCATAGTTCCGAATTGCGAGAAAGAACTTCTTATCAATAAAATGAACGATACCTTCTGCGAGATAAAGGACACTTCGGTAGTAAGTGTCCTCGCGCGTGTTGTAAAAGAAAATCCCGAAGGCACGGCGCTTAAATTTAATGGCAGAAAATATACCTATGCCGAGCTTAACAGCATGTCGGATATGCTGGCGTGGAAAATCCGCAGAAGCGGCATCGGTCCCGGTGATATTGTTCCGATTAAAACCCACAGAACGCCCTATATGATAATTGCGATGCTTGCGGTCATAAAAACAGGTGCGGCCTATATGTTCGTGTCGCCGTCTTTCCCCGAGTCGCGCATTCAATATATGGTGCGAACGGTCGGCGCAAAATGTATGCTGATAAGTGACCCGGGCTCGGAAAATTCGTTCGAACTTACGCCTTCCGAAATGCTCGAATACGACGGCTTTGACTTTGTTGAAGGCGGCCTTGACGATCCCTGCTATGTCGTTTTCACTTCGGGCTCGACGGGAAATCCCAAGGGCACAATAGTGACTAACGGGAACGTTTTAAACTACTGCATGAATCATCCGCTTAACGTGATGGGAAAGATAATTAAGGACAAGAATTCGGGAATCGTGTCCGTGACGGAGAGCGTCTTTGATATTTTCGTGACGGAGAGTTTATTGGCACTTCTTAACGGCATAACAATCTTTCTCGCATCCGACGAAGAGGTCTTATCGCAGAAGAAATTGGGCGCCCTCATCGAGCGCGAAAACATAGGCACAATTCAAACCACGCCGACTAAGATGAGAAGTTACATTTTGGACAAATCCGATGTCGGTTTCCTTAAGAAACTTCACACGATTATTTTGGGCGGCGAGGAACTTACGAGTGAACTTTGCAGCACCCTGCAAGAATATACGACGGCCGAAATTCATAACGTTTACGGCCCGGTCGAGACGACCGTCTGGTCCACGACAGCCCCCGGTTTTGATGGGGACCTTACAATCGGCACGCCTCTTACAAACACGCAGATTTACATAACTGACAAAAACCTCAACCTGCTGCCGGCCGGCGTAATGGGTGAGATTTGCATAGGCGGCGCGGGCGTAGCAAAAGGCTATATCGGTAATGACTTGTTAACTTCCGAGAAATTTGTCGATAACCCATATAAGCCCGGAACGCGCCTTTACCGGACAGGAGATATGGGCATTCGCCGCGCTGACGGTTTCATTGATTTCTGCGGCCGAAAAGATTCTCAAATCAAGCTTCGCGGACTTCGAATCGAGCTCGGCGAAATTGAGAATGCGATTGCTTCTTTTGGCGGAATTGACCTGGCAGCCGTAATTGCGGTTGATGCCGATTTTGATGCAAACGGAGCCGATGCAGAAGGCTCAGACGGCAGGAAGATTCTTGCCGCATACTATACCGCTTCTGACTTTGTTGATGAGAAGAAACTTCGATCTTTCCTTTCAACCCGACTGCCGCATTATATGGTGCCTAACGTTTTTACGAAGCTTGATGCCATGCCGCTTACCGCGAGCGGAAAAATCAGCCGTAAAGAACTTCCGCTTCCTGATTTGAAGAAAGCGCTTGCCGGAAGGGAATGTGAATTTGTTTCTCCTGAGGGTGCGAGCGAGAAAACGCTGTGCGATATTTTTGAGAAGGTGCTTCACCTTGATAAGGTGGGCGTAACGGAAGATTTTCTTGAGCTCGGCGGCGACAGTTTCGGTGCGATGGAGGTTGTGAGCCTTGCTTCGTGCGAAGGCTTGGAGATAAGCGTCAGCGACATCTATCAGAAGAGAACCGTCCGCGGGATTTGCGGTTCGGTGTCCTGCGAAGAGGATGATTCGATGAATGAGTATCCGCTCAAAAGAAGCTTCGGCGGGCGCATTTTGCTTTCCTGCTTTGGCGCGTTTTCGAGCATCATGACCAAATTTAAAGTCTACGGTAAGGACAAAATTCACGGGCACCCGAAGGCCATAATCTGCCCTAATCACGAAAGCGACCTGGATGCGATTCTGGTTTTGTCCACCCTGCGGAAGGCCTTTGATATCGACAAGGTGATTACGATTATTTCATCGGAACGCGGACGCGACGGCATCGAGAAGAAGGTTTTCGAGATATGCGGCGGAATCCCGATTGAAGGTGAGGGAAGATTCCTGCCTGCAATCAATCGCGCGACCAAGCTTCTTGCCACAACAAAGGACTGCCTCATTATTTTCCCTGAGGGCACGAGGTCGCGTACCGGCAAGCTCGGCGCCTTTAAAAACGGTGCGGCCAAAATCTCCAAGGAAACCGGAATCCCGATCATCCCGGTATATCTGCGCGGCACCGGTAACGCCATGCCGGTCGGCTCCACTCGTCCTAAATTCGTAAATCCGCTCAAGTTTAAGAAATACGAGCTCGAGGTCGTTTACGGCGAGGCGATTACCCCTGAGGGAAAGTCCGTCGATGAGATTACTTCTGTTCTGCGCGGCAACATTGTGGCATTGGGCCGAGCGCGCGAAAACGCTGATAAACCAACGCAGCGAATCTAATTCTTAGCCTGAATCCGAAAGCAGGATATGGCATTCGAAGTTCTATCTCTAAAAACAGTTGATTTGAGAGGTCATTGCATTGCCATCAATATTGCCATCATTTGACCCCCATTTGATGGCAAATCTGATGCCCAAGGGTGTCTGCCATCAATATTGCCATCATTTGACCCCCATTTGATGGCAAATCTGATGCCCAAGGGGGTTGCGCATCAAAATTGCCAAAATTACGAATCTGACGGTGTTGCCGATTGTATCTGAAATAATGCCGTGGTCCACGATCTCCCAATTAAGTGTCTCGGGCGGGTCTTCAAGAAGGCTGACGTTATTAAGGGCGATCAAATGTTCCTGAAGCTGAACCTCGATGCTTTTGTATGAATAACTCGTCAGTTTCTTGATGTTCGGGGCGATGATTAGGAGGTAGGAGACCACTGCCATTGCTATCGTCAGCAGGGTTACGACTGTTGCTCTGATATTTTTAGCGCCGCGCTCGGACATGTTACTTTCTCCAAAATGATTCTGCAAATAAAGTGCATTTGGTCTGGGAAATATGCAATCCGCAGAGTAACAATGGTACAAACGTTGCCGTTATTGAATCTAAACTTGTATAATAGAAGCATCTATTGATGGGGGTGATGGAGCATATGGATCATATGGAGCAGATGGATACACTGTATTTGTTTTTGGATGAGATGAAGGAGTTCTTCGGAAGGCGAACGAATCGAATCAGACATGCGAGCACGCTTTCGAATCACGGAATGAGACTTCACAGACAACGACTTGAGAAGTTCGGCTATTGGATTGATTACGGAATCGAGTATCGTCAAGATAAGTCGGTTTATAGCGAAAACGACAGATTCAGCGACGAGCTTTATAAAATCACGTGCACTCTGATTCCGGTGTTTCTGACCACCAACTATGTAAAAAACGGTCAGCTGGTTTACTCGGCGAAGGAAGATAAAAAATACACCACATATTTGGAAGATTTGGCGGACGGCAGAACGACGCTTAACGAGGACGAGGTGATAAACTGTCCGAACTGCGGTTATGCCGGTACGGTAAATGATTTCAGAAACGGTTGCGTGGGTTGCGGAACGCATTTCGAGATGACGGATATTTATCCTTCCGTGGGCACATACTTTTTTATGGATAATCTTTCGGCGGCAACAAGTAATTCAGCTAATCCCGGGCAGGGATCCGCTAATGTAATCGACGGATATAAGAAGGTGTTTAAGATTCTTGCGAAGGCGCCTATGGTGCTGGATGCGGCTTCCACGATAAGTCTCAAATCGCTGAAGGAGTACCAGGAGTTCATGAGGCCTTACCGTCCGGATTTCTCGTACTTACATTTTGCCGACGCTGCGATTTCGATGATGACCATGATGCTCTATTCGGATGCACCTGAGAAATTGCCGTTTAACAAGATGATGAATAACTCATTCATCATTGCACCGAATCTGATTGATTTCACAATCGAGGGATTCGGAATGAATCACGGCGACTATGCGATTGAGGGAAATGTTGCACGCGTTACCTGTACGCTTTATATGACTTCCGTATACGATGAGGGCGGAAGAATAAGAAAGGCACGCGAGAAGTATCAGGCAACATTTGTAAGAGATATAACGAAACCGATTTCGCAAAATTTCTCGTTTACCAGGATTAACTGCTCCTCCTGTGCGGGCGTTTTCGATGCCATGAACGGAAAATTTTGCCCGTACTGCGGCAAGGAATACACTCTCAACAACGAAGAGTGGGTAATCGTTGATATGCGCAGGGCATAATTCATATTTTGTAAGCCGACTGTTCACAGGTTGTTTGCCATTTGAGCAGGCGGTTAGAATATACTTATATCAGGAATCTGAAAGGAGACAGACCGTATGAAATTTACTGCTGAACAACTTGAGAAAGCGAAGAGTGTCAAAACTGTTGAAGAGCTTATCGCACTTGCCAAAGAGGAGAATATTGTTCTTTCTGATGATGAGGCGCAGAAGTTTTTTGATCGTTTAAATAAGTCCGGCGAACTTGCTGACTGTGAACTGAGCGATGTAGCCGGAGGCGGATGCGACAGTGACGTTTATGATTGGATAAATAAAGTCGATGTTTCGTACAATCCTGCAATCGCAATGTACATGTGCCCGAACTGCGATAACGGGGAACAGACTCTTTCCTACTACGGTTATGAGTATGGTGACGAGGGTAACTACGACAAATATAAATGTGAAAAATGCGGCAAATGGTATCGCCAATATACCTCCGGCTGCAATAGCGGTCTGTGGTTTAAGTATTAACAGGAAGGGCGAACGCGGCGGCAAGAATTACGCCAAAGACATTCTCGACGTTGCCCCGCATGAGAATTAACAGATAAGAATAAGTTTTTCGATTTACAATTATGTACATATATTCCGCACAACATGTGCTTGATGCGGCATATACTATTTGTTATATTGACGATGTCAGGTGTTCAAACATCTTGATATAAACAAAGCGGAGGGATTTTTATGAGGTATTGTGAAAATTGCGGTGAAGCAAATTCAGATGCTGCACAGATATGTTCGAGTTGTGGTGCCAATTTGCACTTTGGTAACCCGCATACTCAGAGTTACTCGAATTACACACCTGCCGATGATCGTTATTATGGCACGGCTTCTGCCGGTTGGTGGTGGATCGGATTCATTAATTTTATCGCAGGTTTTATCCTGGGCGGAGTTCTTCAGGAAAAAATGCCGGATGCCGCTAAGAAAGCAAAAATAGGTGCCATTGTTGGCGTTATCGCTTCGGTTGGTATTTTAGTCCTTGAGTTAATCTTAATGTAAAATTACTAAGCACAAATTTAATCTTTGAAGTAAAGAGAATTAAAGAACAAAATGAATCAAGCACCGTGATTTGCAGGCAATGCATTTCACGGTGTTTTTTGTTGCGAAATTTTTAACAACGCAAAATACGGTAAAGGAATGTTCATATATTCTATACCGACTGTTTAAAGACAATTAGTCGTTTGATAATACGGCTCCAATATACTGAGAATATAAAACAAAAACGGAAGGAGTAGCATCTTATGAAAAACGATAACAGTAATGAATTAAATAAGAATTGTGTTTGCGAATCCTTTTGTCCTTGGGATTTCGAACGCCCTAACTATGAATGTACAGGTTGCCCTTATATAGTTCAGTCCGGCGTAACAAAATTCGGATTTATTAAATATACGTGCAGATGTACCTGCCAAGATTACGTAGCACCATAAGTTTCTCATTTTTGACATAATTTTCCTGCCCGAAAACACGATTGCTCAGAAGCGGTCGTGTTTTTATTTGAAGAATCGTTTTTGCTGAGACGACGAAAGATAATATAATTTAACTAAATCGAATGAAAGAACTAGCCATATAGAGGGCGCGGTTCGTATAAACATATAACAAAATAAAACGAAAGGAACGTAAGACCATGAAGACTAAAGATGAATTAAATGCATTGAAGAAAGAAATTGAAACGATGAACATGAAATTGGCTGAACTTAACGAGGATGAGCTTCAGCAGGTAATAGGCGGCTTAGATTATAATTTGCCGAAGAAAAATCCGGATGAGAGATACGTAATGAAGGCCACGGCTCCTTCGAATCTTGGTATCGAATTTGATATGCCTGAGGGAAATCCTAATCAGTACGATATTCACATCTATAAGAACACGACAGACTTTGATCGCCCATTTTAAATTAACAGACTCAGCAGGTTGACTCGAAAGGTATATTTTCTACGCTTGCACGAACAACAGCTGATGATCCTGAAGGACCGTATTCGATATCCGTCACGCTGTCAGGAATTACCACATCTCCGCCGTTTCCCGGATATTCTTAAAGGGTTGTGCCTTCAACGGAAAACTCGCTTATTTGCGGGAGTTCCATTCGGCAGCCTGCCGTCGAGAAAATAACAGCGCAAAGAAGCAGAAGTGTTGTTATCTTTTTCATAATTATCCTCCCGGTTTTCCAGACAAACACAAAGTGCCATATCCTAAAGCGCCCTATCCTATATCGAAAAATTACTGAAGCGGTTTGCCGTTTGTCGTAAAGTTTATTTCGTCGGATACGTCCTGATACTGATACTGACTTAAGTATTGATTTTGGAGTGCCGATTGCTTCAAGGCGTTTTTCGCTTTGGTGCTGAAGATAATGTATAGAATTGAAACTGCGAGACATATAGGAAAGCACGCTAATGCGGCATCTTCTTTTCCCACAAAGGAAGCTCCCAAGATTGCACTTATAAAGGATGCGTAAAGTGCAAGGGTAAGAAGAATGGCAGATGCCCTGATTGAACCTATGGTAGGTGTTTTCTTGCGAACCGTTTCGATGATTGCAAGGACGACAGGTACCGCCGTTAAAGCTCCCGTTCCCAACAGCAGTACAGCTGCTATAACTCCGCCGATTGAATCGATGTTTCCTCTGGTCAAAAGATCGACGGACGGTATCCATCCGACGATTTGTACGGCGATTGCAACGCCGATTGAAATCCACATAAAAACGTTGCGCAGTTTGATTTGCTTATTCATAATCACTGTACCGGTTTTCCGTTCTCGGTGAAAATGATTTCGTCCGAGAAAGCCGGCTGCTGTGCGATAGTAGGGTTTGCGTAAGCCGGCTGCTGTGCGATAGTCGGGTTTGCGTAAGTCGGCTGCTGTGCGGCAACAGGGTTAGCGTACGAAGGCTGGTTAGCGGCAACAGGGTTAGAGTAAGTTGGCTGCTGTGCTGCGCTAACCCGGTTAGCGTACGAAGGCTGATTAGCGTAAGCAATTTGGTTAGCGTAAGCGGCCTGATTTCCTGAAACTTCGATTGAGTTTGCGGCTATTACCGTGAAAACTATGTTCAAAATCATAACAACTAAACAAGCGAGCAAAGCCAAATAACCTTCATCCTCACGGCTTACAAAAATCGTTCCAAATACCGCACCTGCTGCGGATAATATTGCCATGATGGAAACCATTATCATCTTTCCGATCATTTTTCCCTTAATTAAGTCGAACTTCTTTTTCAAAATAAAAATGAATGAGATGACCGTAAACACAAACGCGCAAATCAAAAATACAGACGAAAAAAGTGCACCAATGACGTTGACATCTCCCGAAGCGAACAAATAGCATGTAGGAATCCAACCGACTACCTGAGCAATAATCGAAACAATAAGCGCTGCCCAATTTGTTATTTTCTGTGCCTTAATTTTTGAGTTCATTTGTGATCCCCTCTCGAAAACAATATTTAAATAATGATATTTTTCTATTATATCGGAACGGTTTGATTAAATCTTGCCCCTTCACGAAAGAAACTTTGACTATCAAATCATCCACACTTAAGTGATACTATCAAATTGTTACTAAGTCAAGTGCTTTTTTGATTTTTTTCTCGAAAACATGAAAAAATCGCTCTCAATCACGAGTTCGAGTTCGATTGCCACCCCGATTGTGAAGTGCCACCCCGATTGTGAAGTGCCACTCCGATTGCCACCCCAGTTGACACCTCTTCAGATTTATTTGGAGCCGGGCAGTTTTCAACCGAATCTGCAAATAAACACGCCAAAAGTTTGCAGAAACATTTGAAAACTAATGATTTTCAAGCTAATCCGCAACAAACACGAGGAAAAGTTTACGAGTTTATTGGAAAAACTTGTAAGAATACTTGCACACCTTGAAGACCGCAACAAAACCCGCAACAAAATCGCAAAAATGTTGCTGAATCTGTTGCGCAGACAAAGCTGCAGACAAAGCTACAAACAAAGCTGCAGACAAAGCTCGCAGTCAAATTCGACATAAGCGGCGCGGCAAATTTCTTCGTTCTTCGTTACGATTGCGGCCTCGTATGTCCCTACGTTTTATGCTGCGAGATTGTTATCCGCATTCCGTTTCTGCGTTTTCTGTTCGGAACTCGAAAACCATCCAAAACGCTCGTGCTAAATAAACCCCATAATTAATGCAATTGGGTTTTCGCCGGCCGTGTTATAATTTGAGCGGAAAGAGGAGAGTACAAATTATGAGCGCGAAACTTATCGACGGTATCGTAGCACACGCCTGGGCGGAAAGAGGAGAGTACAAATGATGAGCGCGAAACTGATGAAAAAACCAATCGCTATAATTTTAAGTGTGACCTTGATAGGCACGTTGTGTTTGGGTTTTACCGGATGCAAAAAGAACAATAACAACCCCGGAAGCGTTTCAAGCGAAAACAACACGGGTGCAGCTCCTGCTGAGACCAGAAGCAACTCTTCTGAGCCTGTAAGTTCCGACGAGCCTTGGTACGAATCCACGTTGGTTACGATTGATCCGGGATACGAGGATGCCGAGTATCTTATGTTTTCGTGCCCTGTAGTCGGAGGCGATTATCTCTATGTGCTTGCCGACGGAACCAGGCGCGCGGATGAGGATACGGATTGGGAAAACTATAATCCGGACGATTACCAAATAAGCGACCTTTTAAAAATCGACATGAACGGCAACGTGGTCTCTAAAATCCCTTATAACACGATTTCTTCGGACTTAGTAACATTCTCTTCAGCCCGTTTTATCGACGGAAAAATCGAGTACCTTATAAGTTTATGGCAGGGCGAAAGTTTCATAAATGCGACGGTCGAATACGACACGGCAACGGATACCTTCGCCGAAATCAAGAGCTTGGCCGTTAACATGGCGTACGGTTCCGGCAGAGTCGATCAGTGCCTCACCTTATCGGACGGCAACCTTCTTATCTCGGAATTAAGCTACGACAGCATGACCTACATTTTCCATGTGGTAAGCGGCGAGACTGAGGTCGCAACGCTGGATTTCGCGCAGGCGGGCTTCGGCGATGTTTGGCACATCCAGGGTTTTTGCGCACGTGAAGACGGAAATTTGGTTTTGCAGATGGATACCGGAAACGAGACTTTCACGGCCGTTTTCGATATTGATACATATACGATAGAAAGAAGCGACGAGAATTTCGACGTCGATTACTTCCAACTTCGTGACAGCAACGCTTGCGATGACGGCATCACCTATTGCGTTGATTACGAGGGCATAAAGAAAATCAATGCCGACACTTTATCGACGGATTTGATGCTGGATTTTGCCAACTGCAACGTTAACCTGAACAGTGCCCGCAGCATGAAGCTTCTTTCCGTAAGCGGTGACAAGTACGTTCTCTGCGGAATTTCGGACGTATCCGAAGTCGGAAGAATGCAGGTAAAAGAGACTATCGGTCTTTGCGTTTTAACCAAAGCCGATACCAATCCCAACGCCGGAAAGAGCATCATCGAGATAGGCATCTGCGGAGACGACGCTTATCTTCCGGAGGACCTCGCCGAGGCTGTTTATGAGTTTAACGAGACCGATAGCGGTTACTATGCGAGATTTTGCTTCTATGAGCTTGGAAACTATGCAGCCGAGGGCTTAAGCGTTTCCGATTTTACGTACACCGACCGCAACAACGCGGCCCTTCAGATGACCAATCAATTGGCAATCGACCTTATGTCCGGCGATGCTCCCGACGTAATTATCAATGCCGGCTCCTATCCTCAGCTTAACAGCGACAGCTATCTTATGAACCTGAACGACTATATCGACGGTGCAGACGGCCTCGACAGAAGTCTTTTCTACGAGAATGTTTGGGATGCCGCAACCATGGGCGGAAAGCTTTATCAGATACCTCTCTCATTTAATATCGAGGGCCTTGCGGTTGATACTTCGTGCGCACCTTCCAACGGAATCGGATACACCTACGATGAGTACAACGAGCTCGTCATGACTTTGGGAAACGGCACCAATCCGATGTCTGAATACGTATCCCGCTACGATTATTTCGCCGAAGGCCTGGCCAACATCGGCGACTTGCTCATAAACTATGACGACTACACATCCGATTTCGGAGGCGAGGGATTTATCTCATTTGCTGAGTACTGCAGCACCTACATTCCCGAAAACGCTCAAACCCAGGACGGTGCCAAGGGCGCCCCGGTCCCGGCAATGACACTTTTCGACGGCCGCCAAAATCTTTTCGAGAACTATCCGGGCGACGGTGTTTACACCGGACAATTTGAATATGCGATGCTCTCTACATTAAGCGGTTACGCGCCTTACACCTGCCTTGGTCAGTCCGTCGGTTTCTACGGAATCGGACCTGACGGCAGAGGACCTTCGATATTGATCTCGGGCTCGGCTGCAATCTCAGCCTCTTCCGATGTTAAGGACGGTGCATGGGCCTTCATCAAATTCCTCTTAAGCGACGACATTCAGTTCTGCAAGGGCTACGAATATACCAACCCTGTAAACAAAGCAGCCTGCGATGCTGTCAGTACCGCATTCATGGACGGCCTAAACGATTTCTACGAGTCCAACGCCGCTATGTTCGAAGGCTATTCGGCCGCAGATCTTTATAACCTCGGATTCACTTCCTGCAGCGTGGAACAAAAGGACGCATACCTTGCAATTCTTGCATCCGCCAACCACGTTAAGGCAGTCGATTCCGAAATCCTGAATATTGCTTTGGAAGAAATCCCGGCATATTTTGCCGGCCAGAAAACCCTCGACGAGGTGTGCGCAGTAATCGACAATCGTGCGCAGACCGTTCTGGACGAGCGCTACAGCTGATTTTGAATATAAGCGTATAGATTGAAGGATTATCTGCCATTCTATACGCTTTTTCTTCTCGAAAGTTTTTTGCAGATGACCTCAAAAGGCGAAAAGCGTATAGAAACCGCAATTCTTTTGAATCTATACGCTTATCGGACAAATTCAAGAAATTATAAAGTACCTATTCTTCAAAAAGGCGTATAGATTGAAGGCGCATCGGCCATTCTATACGCTTTTCGTAAATGTAGTATAAATTTCAGACGTTCTTCCATTCTATACTACAAATACGATTATTCAACAAAAAACTGCCCCATCTTCAAAAGAAGTGAGGCAGCTTGTTATTAGTTATCAGTTAATCGGCAATCGCCTGAGCCCGTGCTCGGTCATTTAAAATTCTCTGCGCTTCCTTGCAGCCTCAATAACCAATGCCACGGAGCCTATAACAAGAAGGATTCCGCCGATTGCCGTCCAGGATGTTGCTTCACCTGTCTGAGGGAGATTGCCCTGAGGCTTCGGAGTGTTTGTCGGCGTCGGAGGGGTAGTCGGAGTAGGCGACGGATCCACTGCCTTGATGACAAATTTAATCGATACCGAGCCGTCCTCGAAAACAACCTCCAAAGTGTGCTCGCCTGCACTCAGTGTATTAAGATAACCGGACTTAAGACCCAAGTTCAAGGAACCGGATACGGCGATATAGTTGTCGGCGCTTACCGTTTTGCCGTCAATTATGACTTCTTCGAACAAACCGAAGGTCTTACTGTCGTCCACGTTTCTGTGGATTACGTAGTTCAGGTTGACGGTGCCGCCGAGCTGCCATGTAAGAACGTCGTTCTTCTCGAAAGCGTATGTGATTTCGCTCGTCCACTTTGCATACAAAGTTGTGTCGCCTGTGATTGCGGTATCGAAATCAAACTTCGTGGTGAATTCGGAATCAGTAAACCAGCCGTCGAATGAGTAACCTTCTTCGGAAGGTGCGGCAGGCTCTGTTGCCTTGTTGCCCTTTTTTACGGTTTGAGAATCAATCTGGGTTCCGTGTCCGCCCATTTCGAAGACAACCTTATAGTCAGGAGTAGGAAATATTGCGAGATAACCTGCTCCGCCTTCTGCCTTCCATGCTGCAAGATCAGTTATCGGAATAGTACCGTTCTCATCTTCAAACAAAGCACCGCAGGAACATTCATAGTAATCTTTCCAGCCGAAAGCTTCTTCAGTAGGAGCCTGCCCGTTAACCTTTACAAGACTGTGGGTGTGCGGGGAAAGGAATTCTCCGTTATAGGCTGCATTGCTTGAACCTTCTGTTATGACTTTTACCAATTTACCGGATTCCATAACGAATGTAAGCGTATACGAACCGGAAGTGAATTTATAATTGTCGCCGTCTTTTGTCACAAAAGAATCAAGAACATTATATAAGCTAACACCACCGAATGTCAGACCGTTATTATTGATAAACATCTTTGAGTCGGCATCATTCTTCCATGCATCGTCCGGGATTGCATTGTTATAGGTCGGGAAATCGTCAGGTAATATCTCACCAATTGTAAATTCATATTTCTCAAACTCTGCCTTCACGGAAACGGCATAGTCCGGCATGGTGAAAGTATACGTGTCGTTTTGGCCCGGTGTCAGGGAGACTTTTGTGTTCTCGTCTCCGGTCTTATAGACAGTCAGGCTTTTAAGCTGATAGTGTTCGGCAGGTTTAACTGTAACTTTAACCTCATCGCCTTCATTGGCTAATTCAGCAACTGTGACACTGCCGTTGGTATCAGTAGTAGCGTTGGTAATTTCGTAAGCATCAGGATAATAAAAATAAAGGTTATATACATATTTTGACTCAGTTAATGAATCTTGGTTCGATATGGAAGTGTTCAGCGTACCGTCATTATACGTTTTCCAAACAGCACTTAACTTCTGTCCTATGATATTCATAGATTCGACTGTGCTGCTGAAAGTATAATCGTTGGCATTATCTGACATAGCTCCGCCGATTTTCACATAGCGGTTGATGGTAATAGCGGTCATTGTTCCCATCAACGATTCAAAAGTGTTGTAAGTATCATCACCTTGTCTCGTCCAAAACCATATGTTGTAATCTTCATTTCTTGTCATGCCAACGCAGTCTTCAGCACTCAGAGAAAATGAAAGCCACTTTCTTTCGGAATCAGCAGTTCCTATATTGATTCTTGTGCCGACGCCTTCCATTAAGCCGTCAAATGTGGCCAGCGGAAGATTATTCCTATTGGCACGTGTAATAATCCTATCCTCATTCTTTTCTACAATATAGAAACCGTAACCACGTCCGGCGATAGCACTGGCGTCACCGTAATTGTACCATGCTGATGCACTGACACCTGTGATATTTCCTTGGTCATCTGCAGTAACCTTCAGATCCTTCCAGTCAAAATTGTCGTTGGTAATGTATTCTGAGGTATCATCATGAACTGCCGCAAGCACCTGAATCGGCAAAAATGTCAGTAACATGATTGCAGATAATAAAACACTGATAGCATATTTACTTCTCTTCATTGATCTTCTCCTTTATACGCTATATCTGATATTCCACAAGTAATTTTAATAATTATACTCTGATGAAATATAGGTATAAAAGTACATTTTGTTAAGGATTCGTAAAAAATGAATATTCATTCATATGCATGAAGATACTGCTCGAAAACAAGCAATATAAAAAATCCCAAGATTCAAAAAGGAACCTTGGGACTACTTGATTATGATTATCAGTTTGGATTAAGCCTTCTGAGTTTCTGCTTCCTCAACTCTGCGCTTCTTGTACTCATCCCATACACTTACGATTCCGATTGCTTCTGCTGTACCGCATCCGATGATTGTTCCCGGATTAGCATGTGTCATGATACAACCGATTGTTGTTGCTGCGCATACTGTTGTGAGTACGATTGCGAATGCGAGAAACTGCCGATTCGCAACAAAACCCGCAACAAAACGGCGAAAAAGTTGCTGAATCTGTTGCGATTCCTCATTTTGCAACAAAACCCGCAACAAAATCGCAAAAATGTTGCTGAATCTGTTGCGATTCCTCATTTTGCAACAAAACCCGCAACAAAAACGCGGAAATGTTGCTGAATCTGTTGCGATTCCTCGATTCCTCAGTTTGCGTTGAATGTAAAGGGGCGAAATTCTGGGAATGGCTATGAAGTGGGTGCGGACATGTGTTCCACAGTTTACATTTTCGAGCAAAAACTCTTAATGAAGTTTTTCATGTCGGCCCAGCCTTCCGGATAATCATCTTCGCTGACATGGTAGACATTGGCTTCGTCGAACCACGTTTTGTTATCTGCTTCAATACTATAGCTGTACATTATGCACGACATTCCGCCGAAGTATTGCTTGTGGTCCTTCTCATATACGACTTGAGTGTAATCGATAAAATAGGTTGTAAGTTCTGATAAATCGTCTTCGGAAAGTTCATACTGATCGTCGTTGTAGGTCAATATGGCATTATCAAAATCGATGACGATTGTTTCACGCGGTTTTGCGTAATTATCCTCTATCGTGACTTTGTGCAAGGGCGCCTCTAAGGACGGCGCAGGCCCCTTCAAGGGCAGATTGCAGGCTGCAAGATTAAGACACAGAATCATCGTCAAAATCAAAGAAATAAGTTTCTTCATAAATACCTCCGAGGTGATTGTTTTCGAGATGAGAAATCAGAAGATTTCGATTACGTGTGTTACTACAAGTTGGCCGTGTTCACCGGCGTCAACGTCGTCGCTGAAGATATAGATTACGTATACGCCCGGTTCCGGGTCTGCGATTATCCATGAGACGCTGTATAAGTTGTTGTATTCGGTATAGTTCACGCTTGCTTCAATTGCTTCGCCTGCGTCCGCATAGGTTACCGGCGTGGAAGGATCAGAGAAGCAGAACATTTGATAGTCGTATTCGTGAGGTTCAGGTGTGTCTACTATGAAGATCATAAAGTCGACATCGCTTGCGAGGTGGCTATCAATCAGGGTAACGCTGCCGTCGCCGTTCCCGTTATCTTTATAAAGTTCCCAGTCTGCGAATTGTATGTCAAGGCTTTCTGCGGTCGGTTCGTAACTTGCGCCGCGCTCCTCGAAAACATCGGCCGCATGACTCCAGGAATCTCCGACAACGGTGGTTACCGGAGTAGGTGTAGGAGAAGGTGTAGGCGTAGGTGCTACATAGTTTACAATTACGGTTCCGGTTGTAATGAATGAGCCGTCGTCCATGTAAAAATTGAAAGTATATGTTCCGCTTACGAGACTGCCGTCTTCCGTACGCCGGAATGAATCGTAGATATCAGAGCTGTCAATGTAAGCAATCGGACACACAGTTAAACTTTTTGAGTCGCTATCGTATAAATCCGAGTACGTAATATCGAAATCAATTGTACCGACATCTGTATTGTTATATTTGACTTCGCAGTAGCCGCTTGAAAATGTGTCCGGCAGGTCCTCGGAGAATGTCAAAATGTAATAGATGTATGAGATGTTTATGTTGTTGCCGCTTTCGTACTGACAGCTGACAAGGTAATCCGACAGCTTGATTTCGTATTCAGGGGCATAATACTTGAACTCGAAAACCTCCTCCATAACATCCTCGTAGTTCGCGATTTTCCATTCCTTATACTCGTCCTTCTCGAATTCCAACGTCACTTCGATCTCGATGGTGTCCTTGCCGGCTTTAATGGCCTCTGAAAAATCCTCGGGATAGAAGAATGTGTCGGTGTCAAAAACTTTCTCGTAGTCGGTCATGTCGAATTCGGCGTCGATTGAGCACTTACCGGATTTGTGATTGATTTCAACGGAGTCGGTATCCAATTCGTAAGAAAGCGAGTCCGCGATGGCCTCGAAAACAATCTGTTCATCAGGATCTGAGGCAAATGTGTACTCCGTAAAGAATTCAGCTGCATCCTCGTCGATTACGCATCGGGAAGCCGGGTCAGGGTTAAGATTACAAATTGACTTACAAAATTTGTCGGCCGTCTTAGTGATTTTCTCTTCGGTATATTTATCCAAAAACGTACATCCCGTTGACGAGAAAACCACGGAAGCAATCATTGCGCCGCACAAAAGCACAGTTCCGAATCTCTTAGTCCTGTTCATTTTACTCTCCCTCCGAACGACATACGTACGTTAAGTATAAAATGTTACTAACAGAATGTCAATAACAAACGCCGTAAATTCCGGCCGTCTCTGCAGCTTCGTTTCAGTTGAAACCTATTCCTTGATATGCATTGGAAAAGCGAATAGGCTAAAACTCCGATTTTCCCTTTTCCCAGCCGATCCCAACCTCGAAAACCATCAGTAACGCGCTTCTTCTTTGCCCCCCTTACACTTCGGCATCAGATTTGCTTCACCATCAACACCCCTCTGACCCCCTTCGGCATCAAATTTGCCATCAAACGGGGGTCAAATGATGGCAATATTGATGGCAATGAACGTATTCCAATAACAACAAAGAAAAACACGGCCGCATTCTATTAGCGACCGTGTCTGATAATCAAGTTTTGAATATAAATTATACGCCTACGTTAATTCCGTATCTTGCGCAGATGTTTCTGTATTCAGTTGACTTACAGAACAGCTTAATAACTTCCTCTTTGGTATAAACAGTCAACTGATTTACCCAGTTCTGAAGTCCTGAGGAATCTGCGGTTCTGTCCATCATTACCAAATACAAGTCCTTAATAAACTCTTCATTTGACTTATTTAAGTTCTGATACTCAGCACTGGTGAAGAATCCCAAAGCTGCAGAATATCCCGAGGTGTTGCCTGCGAGGATGTTGCGACTCCAGTTCTCAAGGCCGCCGATATCTGCATTTCTTCCGAGGCATGTGTTATAGAGACGGTAAACAAAAAGGTTTACCTGTGTCTGTGAAGCTGTTGAATAACCCGGAATGTAGCATCCCTGAAGGATACCGTAGTCGCTGCAGATATTTTTGTACTCAGCACTCTTTGCAAAGGCTGCAAATACCTGTTCTTTCGTCATAACTTTGGCATTAAGCTGGTTAAGCCAGTTGTTTAATCCTGCAGTATCAGGTTCACGGCCGAAGAACATGAGGTACAAATCTGTTACGAACTCTTCATCAGACTTGTTCTTATTTATATACTCCTGGCTGAAGATAAAACCGTAAGCAACCTGCGCACCGCAGTTTGTTTTGTTGTTAAGAGCATTCATCCAGTTTTGCATTCCGGCTTCTTCAGGCTCACGACCGAGAATTACCGTATAACATCTGTCAACAAAGCCATCTACGCCTGTAGGTGCTTTAGCTTCAATCTCAAACTCAATGGATACGGAACCATCAGCAAAGAATACTTCCAAGGTATGAATTCCGGCCGCCAATGTGTTGAGATATTCAGGCTGAATGCTCAAGTTTAGAGATCCTGATGTTGCAATATAGAAATTGTCATCAACGACCGAACCGTCAATCTTGATGTCGGAGAAGAGTGAGAAGGTGGTGCTGTCGTTGATATTTCTGTGGATAGTGTAGTTAAGCAGCTCGCAACTTCCCGTTTCCCAAGACTTGATGTTGCTGTCGGAAAAATCGTATGTGACTTTCTCGAAAACAGCCTTCACGGTTACGGATGAATCTGGCATGTTAAACTCGCCCGAAGACGCATCGACTTCGCTGCAATCAAAGCCAACGAAAACATACTCTTCACCGGCGGTTGCAGTGAGGGTAACAAGGTCGCCCGTGTCGGCTGCCGTAACCGAAGCAGAGGCAGAGCAAGTCGAGTCGCCGCCTTCAATTTCAACGTTTACAGCATGTAATGCTTTTATCGGATTTGAGTATATCAGGAGGAGATGTCCGAAGCTGTAATCTCTTCCGGCGATTAAGGCCGGCTCACCGTTGACGGTAGCAGTACCTGTGTATAAATATGAGTATTGTTCAACTTCGAATGTATATCCGTCTTTCGGCTCCAATGCCGTAACGAGATAATAGGATTCTCCATACTCGAAGGTATCATCTTCATCAAGCTCGACATCGTCTGAGGATACCCAGTATACCGATGCATTGGTGTATGTGGTTGAGAGTACCGATGTATTCGCAGGATTTGTTGTTATCGTGACTTCGGGCCCGGTGCACGGTCTGCCGTCCGCAGGTATATCGTCGAAAGCAACATCAACCTCGGTAATCGGCGTAGCCCGCATGGCTGTAATCGGGGCACTTTCCAAGGCTAAAGAGCCATTTAACCAACCGAAGTTTGCTTGTGTTCTGTCAATTGCCAAAGCTGCTTTTTCTCCGTCGAAAAACGCCTCTCCCAAAAAATTAAACGATTCATCATACTCGTAATAATAGCCCGGCATATGGCAGAGCTCTACTCTGAGAACGTATTCGTGACCTTCAATAAACACCTCACCGGATGAAAGTGTTTTATCTGCGGTCACATCGTACCATCTTGTATTGCTGTCAGCTCGGGCAAGCACAGGATCGGTTTCTATTTTGATATTTTCTGTGGAGACAATATCGCCTGCATAAACTTGTGGGATATTTATAATGTTTATTGTATTAACGGGTGTCATATGCGCCGTGAAAACGACGGACTCAATATAAAGAGCCTTAGATCCGTCTTCTGCACGTCTGGCTACTGCAGGAGCCTCGCCAAGGCAGGTGATATTGCCTACGAAGTTTCCGGAATTGTCAAATGTGAAAGAATATCTGTTTTCCGGCACGAGGTGAACTTGAAGTACGTAGTCATGTCCGTCGATGAAGTAGTCGTCCTGAGATAAAGGCTTATCGTCAGTTACATCGTACCAGACTTTTTCGCTTAAGGTGTAATCGTAAGGGTTTGCCATAGTGCTAAATGAAAATGTTAATTGACTTGTTGAACCGGTACAATCCGGAGAAGGCAATCTTCCTTTAACACCAACCAAAGGCAAATATGTGAAATCCGGAGTAAACTCGGCACTCATAAGGTAAAGGCTGCCGCTGTCGTTTGACGATCTGTTTGCTACAGATACTTTCGTGCCGTTACATGTTGCGGTCCCCGCATAGTTGCCATCATTATCGAATTCGAAAGCGTAACCGGCATTCGGCTTAATTTCTACACAGAGGCAGTACTTGTGATCGGAAATGAAGTCGTCATAGTCATCGACAATGCGTTTTTCGGTAGCATCGTACCAGTCGGCAGAAACCGCAGTTACCGAATCCGCTATGGACGGGGTAACTTCAAAATTTTCGACGTAACATCCTTCTTCTATTAAAGGAGCTTTAACCGATACTGCGACTGACGTAATAAGCGTGCCCGTATCCGCAATGATGTTTTGAGGTACGAGTCCCCCAACAAAAGAAGCAATAAATATAATTGTGATAAAGAATGATAGAGTTTTTGCAAATTTCCTATTCAAAGCTATCCCTCCAATACCGGGTCAACTCGGACCCAAGAATATTCTTTCATTATAATATGGCGATGTTACAAGATATAGTAAAAAATCTGTGAAAGATATCCGTTTGAGGATATTAATGAGAAATATGAGGAATGAATTGATATAATGAAACGAGCGAAAAGAGATGGGGGAACGCTTAATGGACATTCTTTATAAGACAATCGGCGACGAACGCTGTCGCGAATTACCTAAGGAGACAGTCAAAGACATTGCTCTTCAGGAAGTAATCGCGTACATGAGCAAGGACAGCGAGGAGCAGGGCATTCTTAAGGACATCATGGTCAAGATTTTGCTTGATCCTGTCGATATGATTTACAGACAGGAAATAGTCAAAGATCTTATGAATAATGACGAGCTCAAGAATGCTGTTGAGGAGTCCATCGATTCCATAAGAGTTTTGCAATACTACGGAAGCAATGCCTCCAAACGTTTGCGCGACAAGGATAATCCGTTGGTACAGCTTCTTGAAGAATTGAAGGAGCTTAAAGTATATGTCGAAGTAGTCGAGTCACTTTATAAGGCCCTGAGCGAAAACGACATCAAAGCGGAAGGTTTGATTTCTCTTCGCGGTTGCCTGAAGGAAATCGTTGACGATGAGAATTTCCGGTCCATCAAGCCTGACATCGAGAAAATTCACAGCGACCTTTCCAACGTGAAGGGTGCCATCGTGGGTGTTACGTTCACACCGGATTTGGACATCGAGAATGTTACGGCAATCGAGTTTTTGGATGTTAAGCCGAGATCGTCTTATAACATCGTAGATATAGCACTCGGTGCCAAGGTGAGTAACGGATTCTCGAACTATAAGTATGTCGATCCGCTTCTCGTATCCATGACGCCTTACATGAAGAAGTACCTCTGGAAGCACTTGGGAGATGTTAAAAAGCTTATCGCCAAGCATGCCAATTACGATACCAAACTTTTGACGAATCTTTTTAACGGTTTCGTTTTCTACTTGAGTGTTGCCAATCTCGGAAAGAAGCTTAAGAGCAAAAATTACGATATCTGCTTCCCTGAAATTACAGAGGGCAAGCATCTTGATATCAAGGGCCTTTATAACCTTCGTCTTGCGGTAGCGGGAAAAGAGGATATCGTGAAGAATGATTTCAAGTTCTCTGACGACGAAAGAAACTTCATTCTTACGGGACCGAATCGCGGCGGTAAGACGATTTTGGAGCAGGGTTTGGCACTTATATCCGTCATGGCTTCGTTGGGTATGTTCGTAGCGGCGGATTCCTGCGAGGGTATTCCTTTTAAGAACATTCTTACCCACTTCCCGATTGATGAGAATCTTACCATCAATTACGGTCGTCTCGGTGAGGAAGCGATAAGAATTAAGAGCATCGTAAGCAGCGCCGACGACGAGACGTTCATTATCTTTAACGAGACGTTTTCGACAACGTCTGCGCTTGATGCGCTTTACCTTTCCAAGGATTTGCTCCGTATCCTCAAGGAGAAGGAGTCGTTCGTTATTTTTAACACTCACATTCACGAGCTCGCTGCTTGCATCCCTGAGATGAACGAGTGGGAGGGCAGAGGCGATATCATCAGTATCGTTATGGAAATCAAGAATAATCACAACACGTTTAAGATTAAGCGAAGTGCGCCGGAATCAAGCTCGTATGCGCGAAATATCGCAGAGAAGTACGGCATCACTTACGAGCAGATGAAGGAGATTAATCAATGAGAAGACAGAATTTTGTTTTGGCGCTGGTGATGGTTTTTGTGATCGCGTTTTCGATGTGCGTGACAGCATGCGCAGGTGACAAATCGGCGGCAGGCATTGAAATCACGAGCGAGTCGTTAACTGACGGCAAATGGGACGAAGAAATCGGAGGCATGGGACGTGGTGATAATCTTTCCCCACAGCTTTCGTGGAGTCCGGTTGAAGGTGCCGCTTGCTATGCGGTGGGAATGCTTGATCCTGACGCAAGTAACTGGCTTCATATGTTTACCGTCGTTGAGGATGGGACCTCGCTTGAACTCGGTGCCATAGCTGCATACTGGACAATCGGCGACGGTACGGGCTACCAGGGACCGAATCCGCCTCCGGGGGACACGCATAACTATGAGGTATATGTTGTAGCGCTGAAGAGTGCCGATGTGTCAATTCCGATAAGTGTCGGAATGCAGGCGCACGGCAATGATTTGGTTTCGGTTTTGGACACGACAAATTCCGGTGAAAAGGGCAACATCATCACATATTCAATGATCAGCGGCACTTACGGTTGAGAAGTTACAAAGAAGGCGACATTCGAGGTTTCGGGTGCCGCTATTGCTATTATGTTTTGTACGTGATATTTTCGAAAAAGAGAAAAAATAAAAAATGGAGGATATTATATGAAAAGAAAACTTTTAAGTGTATTTTTGTCAGCGGCACTTCTTATCGGTTGCTTACCGATGACGGCAATTGCGGATACGGGTGTTGCTATTAATGAGGCGAACTTTCCGGACCCGGTTTTCCGAGAATACATAAGTAGTAATTTCGATACTGTAAAAGACGGAGTTCTCTCAGCGGCTGAGATTGCTAATGTTACGTCTATTTATCTTTCGGGGAATAGCGAGTTAACAAGTTTGGTCGGAATTAAGAAATTCACAAGCCTTGAGGAATTGTACTGTTACAACTTCGATGCTGACAACCTTAAGTCACTCGATGTTTCAGGCATGACATCGCTTGAGTATTTGGATTGTGCACCTTCAGGTGTAACTTCTCTTAATGTCACCGGTTGTACGAATCTTCAAGAATTGTATTGCTATGAAACGGATATTACATCACTTGTTGTGAGCAGTTGTACAAACCTTATAGAGTTGGGTTGTTCGTGCTGTAGTTTAACATCTCTAAACGTCTCAGGTTGCACGAATCTTAATTATTTATCTTGCTGCGAAAACAACCTCAGCAGAATTGATTTAAGAGGACTGTCCGACCTTTCCTATTTGGATGTATCCGGTAATCCAATTAAGAATATCTTTATAGGTGATAGCCCTTCATTGTGTGAAAGTTATCTGCAGGAATATTTAACGTACTCATGCGACTATTCCAGGAAAGACGGTTCATATGAATATGTCTCTTATGATGACTATCTTTTAGTAGATCCTGAAGATACAGTCTACGGTTGTACCCAGCGCACACCTGATCCGAAGCCTGAACTTCCTTCACCTGCCATGGATGTAGGTGACTTCGTTACAAGATGCTATAACGTAGCTTTGGGAAGAGATCCTGAAACGGATGGTTACAACAACTATGTAAATAACCTTAACGCAGGCAAAGCATGCGGCGGCCAGGTTGCACATAACTTTATTTTCTCTCAG
>JAZLML010000014.1:0-32212 GCA_045598625.1 Saccharofermentans sp. | reverse complement strand
GAAATCACGGTTTCTATACGCTTTTTACATCGAGGGGCATCTTAAGGACGTCCACAAAGAAGAAAAAAGCGTATAGATTAAAACCCGAAAGCCAATTCTATACGCTTTTACTCAAATTCGCCATTCAAAAACAGTGCATCTAAGTAAAGAAGGCACAGTGGATTTGCAGAAATTCAGGTTTTACAGAGCCAGAAAAAAGACTGTCCCAAAATGCACTTTGTTTTGAGACAGCCCCTTAAAGTCTTTGAATTAACAGATTAATTACTCTTCGATATCGTCCGATGAAGACTCTTCGATGTCATCGCTATCATCATATTCGTCACTTTCAGATTCGGAATCCGTATCCTTAATAACAGGTTTAGAAACCTTTGCCGGCTTTGCCTTGTTATTGTTCTTCTTGGACTTTTTCTTTGAATTCTTCTTAAGAACGAATTTGTTGATAAGCAAATAAGCGATAATCAAAACTGCCAAAACCGCAATGCAGATAAGAGCAATCTTAATAATTGTAGCTACCTGATGCTTTCTCAAAACCTTGTTCTCTGCTTCTGTAACCATCTCCTGTGTTACAACCTGAGCCTTAGGTACAGGATCGTTAGAAACAAGTTTATATTCTTCGGATGCAGCTGCAGCAAGAATTTTATCATTAAGTTCGGTGAAAACGATATCCTGCTTAGTTGTCTCGCCTGCTTCGCCCATTCCTACGTAACCCATTACATGGTAACCGTAAACAGTTTGGATAATATCAATATCACCAACCTGTCTGGATTCATCGTAAGCCCAATCCTCGAACTCAGTCACATATACACCTCTGTCTACAGGGTACTCTGCAACTTCTGCGATTGTCATATACGTCGGCGGGATAAGAGGATTTCCGTTCTCGTCAACAGTCATGGCTGCAGACTGAGTCTCGGTAAGCATTTCCTGACCTACGGACAAAAGTTCATCAACGTTGCTGATGGAATCCTTAAATGCCTCAGCCTCGGCCAATGCATTAGCCAAATCCTCTTCGGTAGCTGACTGCATATTTGCAAGGAACAATGCATGACGTACCAAAGGAACCTGAATATCTTCCGGATTGAAAACATAATTGTTGTAGTAATTATCTGCGTACAAATCAGCAAGATAGTTCATCTTAAGAATTTCGGTAAACATTGCTGTGTCGCATCCCGGACCGTAATAAAGCTGGAGATAATCATCAAGCTTCATTTCTGTCTGTGCATAAACCTGACTCTCAAAGCTTGTCAAAGTGTGATCGATTTCTGCGAGTGTAACATCAGATAACTGCAAATTCTGCTGAGTAGCCCAATCGGTAAGAATGAGGAAACTCGAAAGAGACTGTTCTGTGTAATCTACGTAGAAATCACCGTATGTGGCAAACTCTTCAGGTTTTGAATAAGGCGCACTTAAGTCGATAAATCCGTCTACCGTGGCAGGGAAATATCCTGCCTGAGCATACTGGGACAACTCAACAAAACGCTCAACAAACTGGTAGTTAACGATTGGCTGAGGAATTTTCTCGCCCTTGAAAGTATATGTTCGATTGAGGAACTGATTTAACTGAACACCATAAATATTCTCGAAATCATGTTTGCTTAAGAAATCCTTTGCCTGTGCAACAGTGTTAGGATCCACTGTGGCAGCATTCGGATTTGCTGCAGTATTCTTTGTACAAGAACACATCGAAAATATAAGAACCAGTGTCAGAAGTATTGCTAAAATTTTACTGCGTGTCTTCATCGTTATTTCTCCATTTTTTAAATAAGTACAATATAAGTACCGAACAATTATAGCAACCTTTAGGGTAAAATAAAATACAGTATTTAGAGAGGCGGAAAAGACTATGGACATTATCAGTTGGAACGTAAACGGAATTCGTGCCGTAAGCACCAAGGGATTTTCTGATAAGGTTAAGGAAATGAATCCCGATATTCTTTGTATTCAGGAGACAAAGGCTCAGTTTGAACAACTCGGAAATGAGATTACAGAACTTGATGGCTATAAAAGCTGGTTTTCGAGCGCCGAGCGCAAAGGTTATTCCGGTACGGCGCTTTATTCAAAGATTGAACCGCTTAATGTTACATTCGGGCTCGGTACGGATGAATTTGACCACGAGGGCCGAACGATTTGCGCCGAGTATGAGGATTTCGTCCTCTATAACATTTATTTTCCGAACGGCGGCAGAGGAGACGATTACGTTAAATTTAAGCTCAGATTCTACGACTGCTTCCTGGATTTGGTTACGGAGCATTTAAAAAACGGCAAGAATGTCATCTGTTGCGGGGACGTAAATACGGCCCATAAGGAAATCGATTTGGCAAACCCTAAGGCAAATTCAAAAATCTCGGGATTTCTGCCTGAAGAACGTGCTTATATGGATATTTTCGCCGAGAGGGGCTTAATCGACACCTTCAGAATGCTTTATCCCGATAAAGCGGACGCCTATACATGGTGGTCCTACAAAACCAATGCAAGAGCAAGAAACGTCGGATGGAGAATCGACTACTTTTTTGTTACTGAAGGTCTTAAGAACAAGGTCAGCGACTCGGTGATTTTAAGCGACGTCGAAGGTTCGGATCACTGCCCGATCAAACTCATATTGAAAAACTGAATCAAAGAAACTTCTTTATATCTTTCATGGCCTCGTAAATTACGTCGTCCATGTCAAAGTACTTGTATTTTCCGAGCCTTCCTCCGAAAAACACCTTCTCTTCGGATTTTCCGAGTTCCTTATACTTCTCGTAAAGGGAAGAGTTTTTGACGTCCGAAATCGGATAGTAAGGCTCGTCGTCCTCGCCTTTTTCGAGAGGGTACTCATAGGTAATAACCGTTCCGCTGCAGGTATTAAACTCGAAATGTTTGTGCTCGATAATCCTCGTATAAGAAGTCTTGTCATCCGTATAATTAACTACGGCGTTACCCTGGAAATTGTCTTCTTCCGGAAGATATTTCGTCTCAAACTTAAGCGAACGGTAGTCAAGCTTTCCGAATTTATAATCATAAAAGCCGTCGATTGTTCCGGTATAGATGATTCTCGATGCCAAGGACTTATAGTACTCTTTGTCGGAAAGGAAATCCTCGTTCAGTCTTACCTCGATTCCAGAGAGCATTTTCTCAACCATGGCTGTATAGCCGCCCATCGGAATTCCCTGGTATCTGTCGTTATAGTAATTGTTGTCATAGGTAAAGCGAACAGGCAAACGTTTAATTATGTCCGGAGACAAATCCTTCGCGGATCTTCCCCACTGCTTTTCCGTATAGCCCTTAACCAGCTTCATATAAATATCATTGCCGACCAAAGAGACGGCCTGCTCTTCAAGGTTTGAAGGATTAATTATGCCTGCTTTCTCACGCTGCTCGGAAATAATCTCTCGGGCTTCAGAAGGAGTTTTTACACCCCACATCTGATTGAAGGTAAACATATTAAATGGCAAAGAATAAATCTCACCGTTAAAATTTGCCACGGGGCTGTTTATATAACGGTTAAACTCGGCGAAACGGTTTACAAACTCCCATACTTCTCTGTTATCCGTATGAAAAATATGAGCACCGTATTTGTGAACGTTAATGCCTCCGACATTTTCTGTATAACAGTTTCCCGCAATGTGAGATCTTTTATCAATTACCAGACATTTTTTTCCGCAGTCGGTTGCTATACGTGCAAAAGTGGCACCGTATAAGCCTGCCCCGACTATAAGGAAATCAAATTTCTGACTGAAAGTTTCCATGTCCTTAGCATACTATTTCTATCGTGTTAATCAAGACACCGTTTACAGGAATGTTGACTGCTTCCTTATCCCCCAAATGAACTTCGGTGGATAATCTTTCTCCGTAAATTGTTTCATATACCAAAAGAATGTCTGCTTCTCGTACCGAGAATACAAACAATTCATCTGTAACCGCATCCTCAGGCTCGGTACTTTTACGTGTTGAGTATTCGTAATTCTGACGAACTCTTGCAAGAAGTGAAATATCATCTTCAATAAGCCATACGGCAGCATTATCGGACCAACCGCCGTTATATAAGGTGAAATAACTTTCCTTCTCATTCGTTATCTCCAAATACTCATCGTTTGTCTCGTACTTCATATACTTCTCGTTGAAATCCAGATTGTGGTGGATACCGATCATATCGTCAGAGTACAGCAAACTGTAATCGTTTTCTTCATATAAATCGTTCTGTGCGAGATAAAATACCGTCTGACCTTTAAGACAGGTGTACTGTAGTCCGGCATACATACACTGGTTATTCATAACAGTAAAATATGAAACAACGCCAATCAAAGCGAAAGCAAGTACACCCGTAACCGCCTTAAGAATTTTGCCTTTGGCACAGCCCAAATTAATAAGGAATGCAACTATGCAAAAACAGAACATTATCCAACCGAAATATGAAATGGTTGAAGGAACATAGCCGTAAACGTGCCAGTTCTGATATGTTGCGGTAAGACCGTGAGGCAATGTGAACAAACCTGCACCCAGACCACCCAAAAAGCCGAAATTGAAAAACTTTCGTGCCAAACTCTTTCTGTATTCGGCATCCTTCAGTTTCTCATCACTTATGAAAAGCCAAATAAGCACCAGAGCAGCCAAGATTGCCACTATCCAATAAACAGTGAGAGTTTTTGAAACCAGTTTGGTAGCAATCTCTCCCATGTGGTAACGGTCGCTCATTTGGTACTGGTGAAGCGGGAACATATTGGTTGAGAATCTGAACCATGTAATAAGACAGTTCTTTATACTCCATGTTCCGCCGTTGGTGAAAGAAATAATCGTATAATCACCGAAATCCATTCTTCTCAAGATTATCATCAATCCCAAATACAAAACCGACGTCAAAAAGTGAGGGATAATACCCTTCACAAAGAAAAGAATTCTTTCTTTCATTCCTTCCTTTTTCCAAGCATAGTGAATTGCTATACAAGCATAAAGTGCCGCAAGAGTTAAAAAGGCCTCGTAACCCTCAAGTGAAACGAAGAATAAAAAAAGACTCATTGCAAGCTGAAGTTTCTTGCCTTTTTTTCCTTCACTCACATCTTTTATGTAGCATTTAAAGAGCCATACTGCCAATATTCCGCAAAAGAGACAGAACATAAAATCCAACGGATAGCATACAAAAAGGTTGTGGTCATAATCTATCTGCGCGAAAAGGAAAAACGCGTAAATATATGCTATTCCGGCCGTAAGATTTATCTCTTTCTTAAGAATATACGCTATAAGAATCGTTACACCCAAAATAGGCATATATTGTAAAAGCCAAATAAGAGTGTAGTTTCCCGTGGAGGTAATGAAATTTCTGAACGTACATACCGCAGGGAAAATAAAACCGAATCTTCCTCTGGCAAGATTGAATTTAAGGTTATCCACATACATTGACGGCAAATCATTCATACGTGAATTTAAAGCATCACGCATGGAATCATGACAGAAAAGACAAAGTTTTCGATAGTAATAGAAAAAGCAAACCAGCATCAGCGCCGTTAATGCATAAAAGACAACCGTTATTACAGATCTGGATTTATTCAGTTTTCCCCTAATTCTTAAATCACTCACCTGTTTCAACCCCTGAAAAGATTAAATTTGTATCAGAAACGCAGTAAGTATATACCTCACCCCGTTTTAATTCCAATGTCTCCCTGACGACAGTGCCGTCAAGGCCACTGAGCATTATATCATAATCCCCCGAAACGGCAGGGCACAATTGTATGAATCCTTCGGGATTTATATCGTCGTCTGTTGCGGTCAGTATTCCGACTCCGTTATCGAAAACGTGAAAATACAAATCGCCCTCGCCCAAATCATCCGGATTATTGGTCAGCGTTACATCCGTACCGGATTCGAAATCCATCAGACTCGTGTCGTTTTGAAGCTGTCCGTGAAGTCCGTCAAAGCTGTCGGTATAAACGATTTGAGCATCGCCGAAATCAGCCTCGGAAGACATCATACAAAAAACCTGCGCCTTCATGCTGTCAATCGTAAGAGCTTTGATATACTGATTTGACGTAAGTGACGTCACAGCAAATCCGAAGACGGAAATTACCGTAAGAGCCGCCGCAAAAATCACAGTAATGCTCTTCTTTGAGAAATCGGCACGAAGCATTATGAGAATTAAAATGCATGCTATAAACAAAGTCCATGAAAGATAGCAAATAAAAGACGGCACATAACCTTGAACCTTATCGTTTACTACCCACGACTGGTATCTCGGAAGAAGCGCATGAGAAAGCGGGAACAAAACCGCGAAAGCAAAAGAAATACAAGCACAAAGTCTTATGGAGATTGTTTTCGATTTTAAGGATTCGATATTCTTAATCACATATCGGGTTACGCTAAAGGTTCCGATAAGAGAAACAATCGCACCGATAATGTTAAGCGGATCTATAAAAAACTCGGCAAATCCGAACCACTCGGTATGGTTATGTAAAGCCTTATATGTGATATATCTTCTGAATGGAAATAAATCCGTAGAAAAAGTTGCCCATGTCATAAGGAAACCTTTCGTCGAGAACTTATCGGTTAAATACACCTCATCCACCAAAGAATAGATTTTCTGAGAAAGGATATACCATACGACAATATAGATAACCGATACCAAAAACGGTAATGCCAAAAGAACTGCTCCGTCCTTAATTTTGCTTCCGATTTTCCCATCTGACGACGAGAGCTTAAAAAGAACAATCAGGAACATCGGAACCGTTGCTGCTATAAAAGACTCATACGATTCGAGTGAGACGTAAAAACAAATCGCCGAGAGTATAAGCATAATAACTGTCTTGGACTTTATTCCGTTCTTAAAATATCCATCGGCTCCGGATATGAATAAATCCATCGATGCCACAGAAAAGAACAAAGCGGCACAAAAATCCAAAGGATAGCAGACCAGAAGATTATGACATGTGTCTGTCTGTAAAAAAACAGCGGTTATCATCAAAAACAAACAGGAAACTGCTTTACCGATTCTTCTGTTAATTACAGAGGCAATATAACCTATAGCGGCCACTACGGGAACATATTGTAAAAGCCAAATAAGAGTATAGTTTCCGGTACTGTTGACATAATGTCTGACGGTACATATCAGCGGAAATATAATGCCGACCCTTCCTCGTTTCAGGCAAAAATCGAACGTAAACTTGAACATCTCGACAAAGCCCAATTGTCTTGCGAGGGCATACTCGTTCATGGAATCTTCGCTTGCAAGTACAACATACTTAAGTCTGTGCAGAAAAATACCGATAAGAAGTATCACAGATATCAGCGAAAATAGTCTTAATATCTCTGTTTCCTTTTTGTCGAGTTTTCGATGTACGGTTCTTTCCATATTCCCTTAAGGCTTACTTATTCTCTTCGGGCTTTGTTTCTTCAGGATTTTCAGGAACCGTATATACAGGACGGCCGAAAGCTTCTCCCTCGAAATTTACTCTTTCACCCTCGATTACGAGAGGTCTGTTCATGATACGGTCGTTGATGTTAAGGATATATTCACCCAAAAGACCGATAAAGAAGAGCTGGATTGAACCGAGTACAAAGATACCTATAAGAACAGGTGCCATACCTGCAGGGAAACTGTCCCACCAGCAAAGCTTCAAGATGAAGTAAACGAGAGCAATGACAAGACTTATTGCAGACGCAATCGCACCGCCTATTGTAGCGATTCGAAGACCGATTTTTGTATAGGAAGTAATCGAAAGCATGGCTGCATCGTAAAGACGATAGAAATTGTTTGATGTCTTTCCGGCACGTCTTTTCGGCTGCTCGTAAGGAATTTCTTTACGCTCAAATCCCAATTCGCCCACAATACCGCGAAGGAACGGCTTTGGGTCCTTCAAGTCTCTTAACACCTGAACGAAGGCTTTGTCATAGAGACCGGATCCTGTGAAATGCTCAATCTGTTCAACATCGGAGAACTTCTTAATCAACTTATAGTAAACACTTCTGAGGAAGTACATAAGCTTGTTCTCTTTACTGGATGTCTTTATTCCGATAACAATCTTATAACCGTTTTCCCATTCCTTTACATACTTCGGAACCATTTCAACAGGGTCCTGAAAGTCGCAAACCATGGAAATGGTGCAGTCACCGGTAGTCTGAAGCATTCCGTAGTACGGTGAGTTGAACTGACCGAAATTCTTGGCATTGAAAATAGCCTTTACACGTGGATTTTTCGCGCAAATCTGACGAAGCTTAGGTCTTGTCAAATCGCGTGAATCATTATCTATGAAAACGATTTCATAGTCATACTCCGGCAAATCCTTGGCAAACATCTGCGTTAAAGCGTCCGCCATAGGCTCAACATTAAGTTCTTCGTTATAGCAAGGAATCAAAATGCTTATTTTCTTCATAGATAAGTCTCCTTATACCAGTTGATTGTTTCCTTAATACCTTCCTCGAAAGAATACTTAGGGGCAAAACCCGTGTCATTTTTCAGTTCTTCGATATCGGCACATAAATACATTACCTGTCCCGGATAGTAATCTACTTCTCCGAAACCGATTTCCATTGAAGGATCGATAAAGTTTCTGATTGTTTCTATATAATAGGAAAGCGGTTTTACGACACCCGAACCTATAGGATATACCTTACCGTGAACACCTTTTACTGCGCAAAGGTAGAAAGCTTCGGCAGCATCTTTTGCATAAAGATAATCCCACATCTGCTCACCCTTGGTACAGGAAGCTCTGCCGTTCTCGTAAAAACCTTTAATAAGACTCATAGGAAGAGTGTGTGCACCGTCCAAAATTCCGTAGGTGCTTAAAATTCTTACCCATACGTGCTTAATACCAAGTTTTTCCGCTTCGATTCTTGTCATTTTGCCTGCACAAAACTTGCCGATTCCGTAACCGTTCTCAGGATTACAGGAAAGGTCGCCCGAAAGTTTTGTACCGTCCTTTACTCTTCCGTATTCTGCCTGGGATCCTGCTCCCAAAAAAGCTTCACACTTAAGTTTTGAAGCTACTCTTACGGCATCTACGGAATATTTCATATTAAGAAGCTGGATGTCCATATTGTTTCTGGAATCACCGTGTGTTCCGTCCCATGCAAAATGGAAAAACAAGTCACACTTATCTACGGACACCCCCGAAAGAATTTCAGGGAGGTTCGTAATGTTTTCCATAGCAAGTTCCACAACCGTCACGTCATCGCTTTGCGGAATATTATTAAGTCTCGAAGACCCCGGTCTTGCAACCGCAATAACTTCGTAAGACTCTTCCAAAAGCTTGTTTATAAGTGCGGTGCCGAGCATTCCCGTGCAACCTGTTACTACAGCTCTTTTCATCTATAACCTCACTTGTTCGGAACGGATGCCTTAATTGCATCAAACTCTTCTCTTTCAAGGAACGGGAACATATCGTCGATCGGAGGCGATACAATTTTTCCGTCAGGAAGAACCTTGGAAGAAAGCTTAGGTGAGAAGTTCTGATTCTCGTCAATCAATACTTCGCACAATACAGGATCGTTTCCTGAAATAACTTCCTTAGTCTTAGTTTCAACCTCATCACCGGAAGAAATCTTTACGTAACGAAGTCCGTATGCGTAGGCAATCTTCTCCAAATCAGGGAATGAAAGACCGTTTCCGTCACATACGCCGACCAAAGGATTCGGCTTAAAAAGGTTTGTCTGTGTCTGACGAATCGAGTGATATCCGTTATTGTTCATAATGAATATCTTAAGATTCATATTGTTATACTTAACGGTCTGAAGCTCCTGGATGTTCATCTGGAAGGAACCGTCACCGTCGATACAGATTACTCTTTCTCCTTCTCTTGCAACAGCGCAACCTACGCTTGCAGGGAAGCCGTAACCCATTGCTGCGCAACCGGAATTCGTGAAAAGTCTTGTGTTCTTCTTAATATGCATACCCTGGAAAGTACATACACAGGCAGAACCGTTACCGCAGATAACATCTTCCTTTTCCGTAATTGCCTTGCTGAATTTATCGATAAATACGTATGGGTTAACAGGTGAATTTGAAGCATCGTAAGAAGGGAGACAAGCAGGGAATCTCTTATCGATGTCGCGGCACCAGGATACCCAATCCTTATGAATCGGATTAGGCTCGTAAGATGACTTAACGATATCGGAAAGAACATCCTTTAAGTCTGCGTGAACCTTCATATCAACGTTTACCGTAGGCTTAATAAGCTCGTTGGCATCAATATCAACAACTATTTTATAAGCATCTTTTGCCCACTCTTTATAGTTATAGCTGATCATACGAATGTTCATACGGCATCCGATTACAAGAAGAACGTCAGCCTCCTGAACTACAAAGTTTCCGCCTCTGGTTCCGACAGTTCCCGGTCTTCCGCAATAGTAAGGATTCTCGTCAACCATCAAATCGTGAGCGTTCCAAGCCGTTACCACAGGAATCTGAAGTTTATTTACGGCCTCATCGAAAACCTCCTTTGCACCGGCAAGTCTTACGGCGGTACCTGCCAAAATAACAGGGCGCTTAGCGTTCTTAATCTTATTTAAAATCTCGGCAGTCAAAGCCGTGTCATAATTAGGCTTCTCGGAAGCGATAAGTTCTTTCTCCTCATCTGTTCCCTCGAAAACCTTAAGTTCATCAGTCTCAACCTTAGCGGCCTGAACATCGAGAGGAATATCGAGCCAAACAGGTCCTTTACGACCGTTGTTTGCAAGATACCAAGCCTTCTGAAGGTGATAAAGAATGTCATTAGGCTCTGTTACCATAACGGCATACTTTGTCATATTCTGAACCGAATCGATAATCGGGAATTCCTGATCGCCGAGCTGACGAAGAGGAACTTCCGTAGACCAAACCGTAGTTTCTCTTTTAACCTGACCGGACAAAACGAACATCGGAATAGAATCTAAATATCCGCCCATAACACCGGTGATTGCATTTGTTCCGCCCGGGCCTGAGGTAACGCAGCAAACCGCAATGTTACCCGTAAGTCTTGCGTAACCTTCCGCAGCGATGGCACAAGCCTGCTCATGGTGGTTATAAACCGAAGTAAGTCCTTCTTTATGACCCAAAGCGTCATTTAAGTGCATAGCGCCGCCGCCCGTTACAGTGAAAACGTGCTTAACGCCCTTCTCGACCATAAAATCCGCAATGAGATTTGAAACCTTAACTATAGCCATTTTTATTCCTCCTCTTCGAAAAGCGCCTTCAAATCAAGTGCTTTATCGACATAAATTACGTGATCAAAATCGTTGATGTCATCCTGCGAACCGAAACCGAAGCCGAATGAAACACCTGCGAAATCAACGCCTATTGCCTTAGCTCCGTTGGCGTCGTGCTTGGAATCTCCCACCATCAAAACTCTGTCGTTCGTGGTGTTTAAACTTTCGATGCAAAGATTAATGATATCAGCCTTCTTAAGCTTGCCCTCGTAATCGGAACCGTACATATAGTCGCAGTACTTATCGAATCCGAATTCACACAAAAGCTTGGTTGCATAATCCTGCTTTTTGTATGTGGCGATGGCAGTTCTTATTCCCTTTTCCTTAAAATATTCCAAAAGCTCATAAATACCCTCGTAAGGAATCGCGTCCAAAAGGTTATGGTTGCTGTATCTGTCTCTGAAGCACATAACTACAGCCTTAAGTTCATCACCCTCAAGGCCGTACTTATCATTAAAAGACCACTCAACCGGAGGACCTATGAAAGTTTTAAGCTCATCCTCCGAGAGTTCTTTAAGATTAAATTCTTTAATGGTCTCTCTGATTGATTTCAGGATTCCCACGGAAGTATCAAGTACCGTGCCGTCCAAATCAAAGAGAACCGCATCATACTTACGCATTATTTTTCTACCTCGTAGTATGT
Organism: Saccharofermentans sp.; assembly: GCA_045598625.1. Taxonomy (GTDB): domain Bacteria; phylum Bacillota; class Clostridia; order Saccharofermentanales; family Saccharofermentanaceae; genus Saccharofermentans. The sequence goes on along the minus strand of JAZLML010000014.1, from coordinate 20,424 downwards.
ATCGGTAATAAACTCAATCTCGAAATCATTGCACAAAATCTTGAGCTGATCGATAACATAAATGTTTAAGCCCTCGGCAACGCTTGACGTGAAATCGTATGCCATATCGGGATCGAAATAGTTCGGCTTATCATCTGTCGCATAACCGTCAAAACCTGCGGCATAAACCTTCTTAACACCGATTTTCTTCAATACTTTAAGAAGCATGAGGAATGAGTTATCGATAAACTGTGCATTGAAATCCAAAAGGTTTGAATACTTCAAAACATAGTCGAAATTCTCTGTGGAACTTGTTACGTTTGAAGTAGCAATTACCTTAAAGGTATCGGCATTTTTCGCGATGTTGGAAGAGAGCTGAACATAACGCTTGGCGTTTGTTATGAAGCAGTAATCAGGCTTTATATCGCCCGGAATATAGTTTATAGAGATAACCGTAGGATTATTGCCGATAATAAAATCCTTAACCTTATCACTCTGACGGATAACGTTGGTACCCGGGCCCAAAATGAGAACTTTCTTCTCACTTAACTCATCGGAAAGTCTCTTCAAATCCTCTTTATCGTCAACTTCGATTTCCTGGAAATCGGAATAAAGCTGCTCTATTACGGAAGCATCGTACATAAGCTTTTTCTCGTGAGGAATCTTGGAGAGAATCTTATTTATCTGCTTTACGGACAATGTTCTCTTATTCATGAGCCACGTAACATAGTTCGGATGGCAGTCGTTTGATGCCGCGATAAAATAGAACATGCTGTAGCCCCAAGGAGTTTGCTTCTGGAAAGCAACGATATTCGAATCCGCTGCTTCCAAAATCTGATACATATCGTAGTTTTTGCCCTTGCGGCCGTTCAAATACATAATGAGAAGCTCTATCGGGCAGTTACCTGCACTTTTACCCATACCGTAAATCGTACCGTCAACCAAAACGTCACGCTCGTATTTACGGGAAAGCATTTCGATGCAGTTTGCATAGCCGAGCTGGAAATTGTTATGAGCGTGATATCCGAGCGAAATCTCTTTATCAAGGTTCTTATCGAGAATATCGCAGTAGTGCATCAAGGTGTCGCTGTGGCAAAGACCGTAAGTATCAACCATTGAAACCGCGAAAGGCTTAACATCGTTTGCAAGTCTTATCAAATCGTAAAGTTCTTCGTCGGTATAGCTTGTAATGGATACCAATTGCGCGAAAACCTTATAGCCGAGCTCTTTAAGTTTTCCCACATACTCCAAAGCCTCCTTACGAATGTGCTTCTTAAAAATAACTCTGATACCGTCGAGGCAGCTTTCAGACTTAGGACAAACCTTATCGATATCCAAAGTGCCGTAGTCGATCATGCCGACTATCATCGCATCCTTCTTATCAAGCTTACCGATGGTCTTGTTTACGGATTTTACATCCGGGAAAATAGTTCTTTCAGGGTCAAATTCTCTTCTTTGATCCAGGAATCCGACTTCGATGAAATCAACACCGGATGCCACAAGTCTTTCAAAAACATTGATGATTGTATTCTTACCGAATTTCCAATCGTTTAAATATCCGCCGTCTCTCAATGTGCAATCGAGTAAACTTATTTTGCCCATAGCTTTATGTAAACCTCTTTTCGAAAAGTGATTCGTTTATTTTTTATCTTCGCTTTCGGTTTTCTTGCCCTTGTAAGCCCAGAACTTATTAAAAATGAAGTTCAACGGAACCGTAATTACCATGTTAAGAAGAACCGCAATATAAGATACAATTCTGTCACCGGTGATGGAAATACCCATCGCGTTAACGATATTAACAAGCCAACCGAAATACTGTCCTACGTGAATAACATCGTTCCACAAATAAAGAAGAATGTTATTCAGGATTAAGCCCGTTCCTGCATAGGAAAGATAAGTCTTAAGAAGTACCTTCCACCAAACTCTTTCCTCGCCTTCGTTCTGCTTAAAAACGAATTTGTTCTGCCAAATATAAGCACTGAAAACGCTTATGATAAACGCCATAATACTTGCGGTAAAATAGCTTATCTTCTCATCTTCGGAAATTCCGAGAACTTTGTTAAAGAAAATCAAAACCAAAGCATTAACTGCCATGGAAATGAAAGTGTTCATAACACCTACAAGTCCGAACTTAATGAACTGTACCAACGCTGCCCAAAGGCCGCCTTTTTTCTTTCCGTCCAAAGCCTCAACTTCGGAAGAAACCTTCTCGGAAATCTCCTCTGAAATTGCTTCCGTGCTGTTTTCGATTACTTCATTACTGCTCATTTAAAGCCGCCTTTATTGTCTTTGCCATGTAGTCTATCATCTCGTCCGTCATTCCCGGATATACACCTACCCAGAAAGTATCGTTCATGATTCTGTCCGTATTTGTAAGCTCGCCTACAACACGATAACCTTCGCCCGAAGTTCTCATCTCGTCAAAGCAAGGATGCTTTGTAAGATTACCTGCGAAAAGCATTCTTGTCTGAACACCGTGTGACTCAACATAATCAACAACCTTGTTACGGCTTATGCCTTCCTTACATGTGATAAGGAAACCGAACCATGAAGGTCTTGAATTCTCGGAAGCCTCAGGAAGAATAATCTTGTCCTCGAGACCTGCCAAGCCTGCCTTGAGTCTGTCAAAGTTATGGATTCTTCTTTCAACGAAGGAAGGGAACTTAACAATCTGAGCGCATCCTACTGCAGCCTGAAGATCTGTTGCCTTAAGGTTATATCCGAAGTGTGAATAAACGTACTTATGGTCGTAGCCCAAAGGAAGTTCACCGTACTGTCTGTCAAATCTGTGTCCGCAGAAGTTGTCGTGACCTGATGGGCAGATACAATCTCTTCCCCAGTCTCTCATGGATCTGATGCACTTATGGAGAAGCGGATTGTTGGTATAAACGGCACCGCCCTCACCCATTGTCATATGGTGCGGCGGATAGAAGGAAGAAGTACCGATATCACCTATTGTACCCGTAAACTTCTCTTCACCGTCGATTGTATACTTGGAACCCAAAGCATCGCAGTTATCTTCTACGAGCCAGAGGTTGTGCTTGTCGCAGAAAGCCTTAACTTCCTTAAGGTTGAACGGATTACCCAATGTGTGAGCTACCATTACTGCCTTAGTCTTTGGAGAATATGCTTCCTCAAGTTTTGAAGCGTCAATGTTGTACTCAGGAATAGTAACATCTACAAATACCGGAATTGCACCGTATTGAATAACAGGAGCAACCGTTGTAGGGAAACCTGCAGCTACAGTAATAACTTCGTCACCGCGGTTGATTCTTCTTTCTTTCAAAAGAGGACTCGTAAGTGCCATAAAAGCATTAAGATTAGCAGAAGAACCTGAGTTAACAAGAGAGCAGAATTTAACTCCCAAGTACTCTGCAAAAGCCTTCTCAAACTGATCCGTATATCTTCCGGAAGTAAGCCAAAACTCAAGGGAGCTGTCTACGAGATTTACCATCTCTTCGTGATCGTATACTCTTCTTGCATATGGGATTCTGTCACCTTCCTCATAAGGTTTTCCGTTGTTGTGATATGTGTCGCAATACTCTTTTACGAGCTCCAAAATCTCACTTCTTGCTTCTGATTCTGTCTTGTTTTCAAACATGTTTCTGTTACCCCTTCCGGTAAAAATTTATTTGTTAAAATTCGCGAAATCGCTTATCTGCTTATCCATAATCGAAGGAATGTCTCCGCCTTCGAAATAAACCTTCGTCCACTCGCACACGCGGCTTATTGCTTCCTCGATGTGCCATGTCGGTGTCCAACCGAAAACCCTCTTTATCTTGCTGCAATCAAGCTTTAAGAAGTTTGCTTCGTGAGGAGCATTGGCCTCGGCCTTGTTAACCCACTTGATATTGCCCCAAGACTTAACGAACATATCAACGATATCGCCTGTCGTTGCGCAATCGCAGTCATCAGGTCCCACGTTGTACCAGCCTGCTTTGGTTATATCTTCGTACTGAGCTTTTACAATCATAAGATAAGCGCATACCGGCTCCAAAACGTGCTGATATGGTCTCGTGGAGAACGGATTTCTTACCTCGATATCTTTACCTGCTTTTGCGGCACGAACGCAGTCCGGAATAATTCTGTCATTGGCAAAATCGCCGCCGCCGATTACGTTACCTGCTCTTGCCGTAGAAATTGCTACGCTGCCGTCAGCGAAAAACGAAGACTTATAGCTATGTGTAACAAGCTCGCTGCAGGATTTGGAGTTTGAATACGGATCAAAACCGTCGAGCATCTCATCCTCGCGGTAGCCCCACTCCCATTCGTTATTCTTGTAAACTTTGTCAGTGGTTACGTTTAAGAAGGACTTAACGCCTCCGATTAATCTCATGCACTCCATAAGATTTACCGTGCCCATTACGTTAGTCTCGTATGTGTATCTCGGATCCTTATAGGAATCTCTTACGATAGGCTGGGCTGCCATATGAATTACGATTTCCGGTTTTGCCTCGGAGAAAGCCTTAAAAAGCGCATCGAAATCTCTGATGTCTCCGATTACGGATGTCATTTTGCCTTCCACATCGGAAAGCTCAAAAAGATTTGGCTTGGTCGGTGCCTCAAGCGAAAATCCTGTAAGGATTGCTCCGCTTTGAACAAGTATTCTGCTCATCCAAGTTCCCTTAAATCCGGTGTGACCTGTAAGGAAAACTTTCTTGCCCTTAAAAAATGAGAAGTCCTGCATCGAATCAATCCTCCCAAATCATCCAAGGTGCGTTTCCGCTCTCAATCATTTCCTCGAGCTTTTCCTTGTCACGCTTGGTATCCATGCACTTCCAGAATCCTCTGTGAACATATGCATTAAGCTGTCCGTCTTTTGCCAGTTTCTCTATAGGTCCCTTCTCGAAAACAGTCTCATCGCCTTCAAGGTAATCAAACACTTCAGGCTCCAAAATCATAAAACCGCCGTTAATGATACTTCCGTCAGTCTCGTTCTTTTCTCTGAAACGTGTAACGGAACCGTCCTCAGTCATATCAAGACAACCGAACTGCTGACCTGCGTTGATAGCGGTAATAGTAGCGTACTGACCCTTCTCATCGTGGAACTTACGGAGAGCATTCAAGTCAACATCGCAAACACCGTCACCGTAAGTGAGCATAAAAGGCTCATCGCCGACATATTTTCTGATTCTCTTAATTCTTCCTCCGGTCATCGTGTTTAAACCGGTATCTACAAGTGTTACCTTCCATGGCTCGGTGTGATTTGAATGAACAATCATCTTATTCTCCTGAGTAAAGTCGAAAGTAACATCGGAATTGTGCAAATAATAATCTGCGAACCACTCCTTGATAACGTACTGCTTATAACCGCAACAAATAATAAAATCGTTAAAACCGAAAGCTGAGTAATATTTCATAATGTGCCAAAGAATAGGCTTTGAGCAAAGCTCAATCATAGGCTTAGGCTTTAAATGACTTTCTTCACTGATACGTGTTCCGAATCCGCCTGCCAAAATAACAACTTTCATATATTTACCTCCGGGTAGATTTTCACAATCTAATCTATTATACAGCATATAGCCCCAAATAGTATTATTATAATAATTTATAAAGGGGTGTAAGAAAACTGTTCAAATCTGCTCAAAAAAGTTGGAAATTTATCTTCTTTTTGACTCACATACACAGTTTGTTCACAGAAAATCTCATAAAATGATAACTTTTCGAAATATTGAACGGTTTGTTTTGTAAAAAAATTCTGTTAGAATTTAAACATAAAACTAAAGGGGGGAGGATTATTTATGCGACTCGTAGGCTTTATGCACTTCCTGCAAGATCAGGCAAACGAATTTTTCGAGAAGACTCTTCCGGAGTCCGGCATCACATATGAACCAAACGGTCGTCACAAGGCGTACGCTAACATCGCCGATAACTTCCGTCACTTTTGGGTTATGGTCGATGATGAGCAGAAAATCGTCGGCACGGTTGCGGTTACCGATTTGATTTATGATTCCAAGTACGCAGACATACTTCACAGAAACAGCGGCGAACTTTGTTGCCTCTATCTGAGCAACGAGTACAAAGGCCAAGGTTTGGGCGAGAAAATGCTTTCCTTCGCCATCGACCAGGCAAAATCCTTCGGTTACGGCTGGCTTTACCTTGACACAGTTACCGCCAAGAGCCAAGCAGGCTTCGATCTTTACAAGAAGTACGGTTTTGAGGAAATCCCGAAATACAACGACAATCCGTATTCGAATATCTGTATGAGACTTAAGCTTTGGTAATAAGAAACAGTGTCTCAGAAGTGATTTCTTCATTTCAGCGGATGATAGGCTAAAAACTCGAAAACAATGAATTTTAGCCTATTTTTTTGTCTGTAATCATCACTTTGCATCATATAACTTCGTTCAAATAGGCTAAAACCGTAAAAAATATCAGTTTTAGCCTACTTTTTTGCTCAGAATGCACCAATTAATCAAACATTTTTGAAAGATGCGTTATAAATGTAGGCTAAAATCGCGAAAAATCTCTGTTTTAGCCTATCGGGCGTCCTCAGACGTGTGTTTCGGAGCATTTTCCGGCTCAAAAATAGGCTAAAAACTCGAAAACAACGATTTTTAGCCTATTTCGCCACAAAAATCTCAAGAAATACAAGATACTCCGCCCACAAGAAAGCATATAGATTCCAAAAATCAAGAGGGTTGTCTCAAACACAGATTTGAGGCAACCCCTTTTTATGTTCTGAATTGATTACACCAATCAGTTATCAAAAAGCGGTGTCGAGAAATAACGCTCGGCAGTATCCGGAAGAACCGTAACAACGGTCTTACCGCGACCCAATTTCTTGGCAAGGCGAATCGCTGCGGCAACGTTCGTTCCACTTGAGATACCGCACATGATTCCCTCTTTGGAAGCCAAATCTTTGGCGGTCTGAATAGCTTCTTCGTCTTTTACGATACAAATGTCGTTATAAATCTGCTGGTTTAAAATCACCGGAATAATGCCGTCACCGATACCCATCTGGAGATGTGTACCGATAGAACCGCCGGACAAAATTGCTGCATGCTCAGGTTCAACTGCCCAAATCTCGATATCGGGATTTTCCGTCTTCAAAACTTCGCCGATACCCGTGATGGTTCCGCCTGTTCCGATACCGGAGCAGAAACCGTGGATCGGACCGTCAACCTGATTTAATATCTCGATACCGGTCTGCTTCTTGTGAACAGCAGGGTTTGCAGGATTCTCAAACTGCTGAGGAACAAAAACGTTAGGATCTTCGCGCTGCATCTGAAGTGCCTTCTCGAGACATTCTTCGATACAAGCTCCGATGTTGCCTGCGTCATGGATAAGAATAACCTTTGCACCGTAGTGCTCAACGAGTTTGCGTCTTTCTTCACTTACGGAATCAGGCATGATGATTACGGTTTTATAGCCTCTTACGGCACCTACCAAAGCAAGTCCGATGCCCTGGTTTCCGCTTGTCGGCTCAACGATTACGGTGTCTTTGGTGATGAGACCCTTCTCCTCAGCGGCACGAATCATGTTGTACGCGGTACGGGTTTTAATCGAACCACCGACATTTAAGCCCTCCACCTTAACAAGAATCTGGGCGCTGTCTTCGTCAACCATTCGCGAAAGCTTTACGAGCGGGGTGCTGCCCATCGCTTCAAGAATATTGTCATATATTTCACGTGCCATACGAATTCTCCTTTGCATGAAGTTTTCGCCGAATAATACCGACAAAAACTCAATCCATAGTTTAATTTCAAACGGTAATAATTACAATATTAATTTTTCGCGTCCTTCAAATTCTTGCTTTTACCGCATCCGAAAACTCTCTCAACAAACTTTTGGAAGTACTTGTTAAGCACAAAAACCGGCAAAGCACAGATGGTTACCGCCACCAGAGACAGGAAGTTCAATATGGCCATGTTGAGACTGAATGCAAACAGCATATCAAGAACGATGTAAACCAAAAATTCCTGCACCGCATAAAATTCCAGGGATATTTTTCCGTAGAATTCGAGCACTTTGTTCACTAAAGAAGAAATATTCTTGACTTCTTTGTTTTTCATAAAGGCGTCGAAAACAAGCGGGAAAAGGAACGCAACACCTATAGTACGGCAAAGCGTCGGACCGAAACATTTGGACGACTCAACAAGAATGTACACATCATGAAACTGTGTCAGATACATAGTAACTATACCAACCAACCATATAACGATTAACTCAACTATACGAAGCGGAGTTTTCTTGATTTTTACACCGTTATAGGACATATCGCCTGCGAGCACTCCGAGGAGAAAAACAGGGATTCTGTTGGTAAGACCGTAGAAATCGGGACGCAGAATATTCTTCAGCAAAACAGATGCGGCAAACCAGATAAGAAGGACAACTCCGGTAAAAATGTACTTGTTTTTGAACTTGGAGAAAATCTTATAATAAAGCGGAAAAAGAAACGAGAAGATAATCAAAGCAGGAATAAACCAAAGGTGTATTCCTATGTTATCCGTAAAAAACATATACCCGGTCACGCCTTTGAAAAAATCCGTAATATTCCATCTGTAAAAGTGATTCAAATTTTCATTGCCCCAATCCAAATAGAAAGCCAGACATTTCAAAACACCGACCAACCAGAAAGGCATTATCAACCTCTTGAATCGGTTTACGTAAAACTCCTTAAGAGAATGCTTCTTAATTGAGAATACCTGTCCTATCGCAGCAAGGAAAAAGAACAAATCCACACAATAAAATCCGGTATAAATGATGAAATCCTCCACCGGCCCGATAAACAAACCCGTAAACATCGGTGTAGCCGCATGATTGATAAAAATCACCAAAGCAGCCAAACCCAGCAGTACTCTCCTATATTTGTTCAGCGTTGCGAGCATATCTGTTTCCAAGGTTGTTTTCCTCCGACGAGAATTCAATAGTGAACTATCCACCAATATACCACAAATGACTCAGCGTTTCTTCAGTCACATTGGTTTTGACATCGCCTTTTTTTGACTGTATGCTCAATATATATTTCTGTTTACGAGGCATAACCCCATGGACGTTTTGTTGGTAAATCCCGAGAATTCGCGCGAGAAAAATCTTTTTCGCGAAAACAACAACTATGAACCGGTTGAGCTGGAACTGATCGGAGGATACCTCAATGCGCAAAACATATCCTGGGATATCTGGGACGGCCAGATTGAGAAAGAGACTTTCGTGCAGAAATTGGCAACCGTCAAACCTACCGTCGTTTATATTCAGGGCCGTGTTTTCCAGGAAAGTTTTATGCTCGAATACGCTTCGTGCGCCCATGATTTCGGATGTACGGTGATAATCGGCGGAGATTATTCACGGGGCTATCCCGAGCGTTTTTATAAACCGTTCGTGGACATAATCCTCACAAGCGGCAATTTTTCGATAATTTCAGCGGCAGTAAAAAACGACGCCTCGCTCTGTCGTCCTTCAGAAGAGGTCTCGAAAACTTATCTGCCTGACCGCAAGTATTTCATCGGGAAATCCGAATTATATAAAGTTTACGGACATCAAAACTGTGCCAGGGTTTTCGCTCTGACACCGGACGGTATAAGGAAAGACGCAGGCGACCTGGCGGATGAAATTTTATCTTTAAAGGTCACGGACATTTATATCGACTCGAATTTTTTGGACGATAAAGTATATGTGGAAGAATTTATAGATGTTATGAGTACGAAAGGGATTCTGCGCCGTCTGATTTTGAAAGGAAACAACAGCTTCATCGCTCAACACCCGGGCACCATGAAGGCCCTTTATGATATAGGCCTATATATGGTAATCTCGGAGTTTTCGACGGCAGAAGACATAAGTGCCAAATCCGATAAAGGAAAGAAAATTAAAACCGTCGATGAGCGGGCCGCCGAAATTCTTAATGCATTGGGAATTAAGGTTGTCGGGAAATTTACGGTTAAGCTTACTTATAGGCCCGAGGATTTTACCCGCATCCTGAAGTTCGCCAAACGCAATAAAATCAAGCATTTCTGCGTGGAAATATATCAACCGCCCTATACGAAAGAATTATTTGCAAATAAAACCTACCGCGCAAACATCATAACAACCAATCCCGCAGTCTGGGACAAGCAACATATCACCATGAATCCGACCAATATGTCAGTCAAAGAATTCTATTTCAATTATTACAAATTGATGGTTAAATTGAATATACGTAAACTTATCGAAGGATGACATTATGAGCTCACATGATATTTACATCGCACTAATAAAAACCAATACAAAAAGCGGCAAATTTTTCCGTATTTTTTCGGGAAGAGATGCATATCCTTATACTCATGCGGCAGTTTCCTTCGATAACACATTCAGGGACTTTTATACATTCGGAAGAAAACATTTAAACCTTCCTTTTGACGGCGGCTTCGTGGATAACAAGCGCGATTTCTACGCTTTCGGGAAAAACAGCTCGTTTAATCTCAAGGTCTTCCGTCTGACCGTTTTCGATAAGACATATCAAGACATCTGTTCTTTTGTTGACGAGTGTTCCAAGGATCCTAAGCTTAAGACCAACTGTTTCTCGACGGGGTTGATGCCGATTTTCCACGGCTTCAGAATCTGGAAAACGATGAACGATATTCAGTTCTGTACCCGAATCGCTTACATGTCCGGCCTCATCGAGGAGGAAAATCCGCGCCCGTACTGGCGTGTGTCGGTAAGACAGCTGGACGACATGATGACCGAGAGCAGGCTGATGCTTTTCGAGAGCGAACTTTTGCGCGAGAACACTTACGAGTACATGGAATACTCAAAGCCATATAACTTTTTTGTAAAACTCGGGTCGTTCTTTAAAATGTTCGGCTCGCAGATCGGCAGAATTTTCAGAGGAATTATCACTCAGACTTTCGATTAACGGGAGGTGCTTCATATGTCACTTTACGAACAGCTTCGCGACACGGCCAAAGTTACGGAAACCGAGAACTTAGGTATAAGTGCCCGCCTGGTTGAGCTTTCGGCCGAGGCTCTGAAACTTGAAAGCGAGAATTTAAAAATCGCCAAAGAAAATGCCGAGATGAAAGACTTCATCAAAAAGCAGTACAAGATAGTTCGCCATCCGGAGCAGTATCTGACACTCGAAGGCGAGAGCGAGAAAATCATGTATTGCTCCCACTGTTGGGACGCCGACGGCAAGCTCATTCAGACACGCTACTTCCCTGACGGACGTTTCTCCTGCCCGCACTGCAAGGATGAGGGTTGCTATAACGTAAATCTTTATATCCAGGCAAGAAGAGCCGGCACCGTAGTACCGTTCTGATTTCCTGATTTTATTGCAAAGTAAAAACCGTCGCATCAATCCGCGGCGGCTTTTTTATGTGTCTCATAATACATCTCGAAAATAGGCTCGCACTTCTCGAAGCACTCTTTAAGCTTAGGATCGAACTGGCTTCCGAAGCCCTCCTCAATAATCTTATAACACTCCTCAAATCCGAGGCTTTCTTTATAACAACGTTTACTGGCCAAAGCATCATATACATCCGCGAGTGCCATGATTCTTGCCTCAAGCGGAATATCTTCGCCGGACTTCCCCTCCGGATATCCTTTTCCGTCCCATCTTTCGTGGTGATATGTGGCAATGTTTGTTGCAATCTTCTTAAACTCTTCGTCCTCGACGCTTGACACAACGTGTCCGACGATTTCACCGCCCTTGGCCGCGTGCTGCTTCATTTTGGCGAACTCATCACCCTCAAATCTTCCCTTCTTGGTCAGAATCTCATAAGGTACAGCCATTTTCCCGAGATCGTGAAGCGGGGCCGCCTTAATAACCTTCTTGCAAAAAGCTTCCGTTATGTCATAAACCTTCTCATCCAAAAGTTCATAGGATATTATGGCAACAAGGTTCTTCGTTCTGTAAATATGTCCGCCCGTAGAATCATCAACGTTATCGACTACTTCTGCGATTCCCTCAATAATGCTGTCCTGCATCTGAGTAATCTTCTTGGTTTTCTCTTCGACAAGTTTCTCAAGATTTTTGATGTCCACATTCTCTGAGGTTTCAGTCACTTGCTGCTCCGACGTGCCCGTTCCTTTGAAGACGAAATCAGCCGCGAAAAACAAACAGGCCATTACCACCGCGGTAATCATTATGTCTCCCGGAAAAGCATTCCCTCCGAAAGTCTGATAGTTGAATGTACCCAAAAAGGCGAAAAATATCTCGCACAAAGCCGCCAGAATAAAGAACAACTCAAACACAAAAAGGGTTTTTTTCTCATTCTTATTCTTGTGCCTTACATAGAGGAAAGATCCGAGCAATATTGCAATAACGGCAACAAGCATTCTGAGAAGAACCGTTACATTATCCAAACCCATAAACATCCCTCCTAAAACCGCACACATCCCTATCTTCCGTGACTATTCTACCACAAACGCGGCTGATAGTTTTCGAGACAAAAGAAACCGTCCCAAATATTCTTCGAGACGGTTTTTTTAAACTTACAATGAGCTCAAGTATTACTTATATGTAATGTCGAGGTTGTTTCTTCCGTCGTAAACGTAAGAAATGAAAGCTCTTACCGTGTTGTCCTTGATATCGACAACTCGTGCAAAGCACTTGGAACCGATATAGAACTTAAATGTGTGCTGACCTACAGGCAAAAGGAACTTGAACTTCTGACCCGACATAAACTGGAATGTCTTAGCGTCATCAACAACAATCCTCAAAACATACTGCGGATTTGTTGTAATGAACGAAAGGAAACAGTTCGCATCCGTTACAACAGGTCTGTCCACACGTTTCTTTCCGCGGATAGCAGCTTCGCAAGCAGGAGCAATCTCCAAAATTCTGTTGTATGTTGCCAAAGCACCGAGCTTGTCGCCCGCAATCTCTGCCTCGGCTGCAGATACATACAACTCGAAAACGCCGTTACCCATATTAGCGCCGCCTCCGAAAGCAGCTACAGGTGCTGCCATAACAGGTGCCACAGGCACTACAGGTGTTACCGGTGCCACAGGTGCTGCAGGTGCTGCAGGTGCCACAGGTGCAGTCGGAGCAACAACCGGAGCTGCAGCTGCAACAGGAGTTTCCGGTGCCTTTGGTGCTTCCGGTGCCTTTGGTGCAGGATTAAAATCAGAAGCAGGTGAAGTCGGGAAATCGGTTGCCTGTGAATAGTCGCCGAATGCATTTGCAGGTGTGGAGGTTGTCTCCGGTGCAGCAGGGGCAACAGGTGCCTCCGAAACAATCGGTGCCGGTTCCTCGGCCTTAGGTATAATTATCTTCTCTCCGCAGTTTGTGCAGAACATAAACTCTCTGCCCGGAATAGCCGGGAAAGAAGCGTTGCATTTTGTACATGTAATTGTGCTCATTCTTTCTTCCTCCTTAATGTCTGATGAAAAAGAATACATCGAATATTATAGCACATTTTAGACATTTACTTAACTTAAACCGTAAGAAACCTGCGTGAGAATTCGCTTTTTCTGCCGAAAATCAACCAAAAATCAAAAAATAACCGACCATCGATAAATTGATATATCTTATGACGCCGAAAATATCTCTCCGGGTCTTTTTCGAAAACGCAATTTATGTCTACGTCATAGCAATATATGTAAACTGTTTTCGAAAACGCCATTGAGTCTCAAATAAGCAACTATCGCTATTTTCTGCCTGTTTTTAGTTTTTCAAGCGTAAAAAATTCGTATGTATTAAACAAAAAAATGCAACACAAATTGCCGAATTGACAATTGCAGACAGTTGAGGTTTCGGATAATATGTTCATTGTATATAAATCAATTTCTCAAACGGAGGAAGTAAAAATGAAGCAAAACAAAATTTTGTCAATTGCTTTGACCGCAGCTATGTTCGGTGCAATCGTATTAAGCGGTTGTAACAACAAACCTGCCGAAACAATAAGCACAACTGTTGCTCCTACGGCTACAGAAACTGAAGTTGTCGCAACGGATGCTGCAGCTGAAGAAGGCGTTATCACCGATGCGAACGGTGCTCCTATGATCAGCATCAACTTCGACGGTGAAGTTCCGGAGGGCGCATACGTTGCTCGCGGCGAAGTTTCCCTGAGCATCGAAGATGTTAACGATGCAAAAGCATTGTTGGTTTCCGGAAGAACAGACAACTGGAACGGCGTTAATTTCCCATGTGACTTTTTCGCAGGAAACGTAATCAATGTTTCCACACGTTGTATGTGTGCCGGCGGTGCCGTAAGAATTTCTTTGCAGTACGACACATTCGGAACTACAACCTATTCAACAATCTGTGATATCCAGAACTGCGACGCAGACTTTAATTCCGGCGCAGGCACAATCGAAATTCCCGGTAACGCTACAAACGTATGCGTTTACGTTGAAGGCCTTGACGTAAGTGATATTTACGTTGACTCCATAACAGTAAGCGTAAACGGCGAGTATGTAGATCCTGCTACTTTGAACGAGGTTACATTGGTAGATACTTCCACATATCCTCAGTTGAAGGACCTCTACGAAGATTACTTCAAGATTGGTTGCGCTATTCCTGCATCCATGGCAACAAACGAGAACACATCTTTCATCGATCTCGTTACACATGAATTTAACTCTGTAACGCTCGAGAACGAGATGAAGCCTGAGAACATTCTCGACACAGCTACCAACACAGGCGATCCTGCTACTTATAACGAGAGCCCTGCAGTAGATTTCTCCAAGTGCAAAGATGCTCTTGATTACTGCTACGCTAACGGTATCCAGGTAAGAGGACACGTTCTTATTTGGTATTCACAGACACCTGACTGGTTGTTCTACGAGAACTACGATGTTAACGGTGAACTCGCAAGCAGAGAATTGATGCTCACAAGAATGGAGAACTACATTAAGTCCGTTCTTACTTACATCGATGAGAACTACCCTGGTATGTTCTACGCATTCGACGTTGTTAACGAAGCTATCGACGATAACTATCAGCTCCGCGATTGCTTGTGGCTCCAGACAATCGGTGACGACTACATCGAGAAGGCTTTCGAGTTCGCACGTAAGTACGCAGGCGAAGGCGTAGACCTCTTCTACAACGACTACAACGAGTATGTAACTGCTAAGCAGGACAAGATTATCGAAGTATTGCGTCCTATTGCCGAGGCAGGCAACATCGACGGTTTCGGTATGCAGTCTCATATCAATACTTCTATCACAGTTGAGAAGTACATCGAAGTGCTTAAGAGATACGCTGACGAACTCGGTGTTAAGATTCACATCACAGAGCTTGATATCAAGCAGAGCAGCGGAGAATTCGGTGAGTACAAGCAGGGCTTGTTCTATCAGAACCTCTTCACAGCTCTCATCGCAGCAAAGAACGAAGGTTATGCTATCGAGAGCGTAACAGTTTGGGGTTTGACAGATGATATCTCCTGGCGTGCAAACGAGTTGCCTCTTCTCTTTAACGGCGACTTGAGCATCAAGGATGCATTCACAGGTGTATGTAATGCCGTAACAGGTGACACACTCCCTGAGCCGGAAGGATATGCTGAAGCACAAAATGCTGTATCAGGTCCTATCGACGAAGGCTTCGAAGGCGCAAGCTTTATCGGCGGTCCTCGTTACAACAGCGTACAGACAATCGTTACAACTGACGCATACGAAGGAAATCAGTGCCTTGAGAACTCTCTCGGTGATGCAGAGTACGATGGTTACTCAATCGATATTACAAGATTCTGCGGTCAGACAATTAACTATTCTTTCGCAGTTAAGACAGACGCAGAGCACATGCATCTCACAGCCGATATCCAGGACGAGTGGCCATGGCTTGAAGATATCGATACAAGTTCCGGCGAATGGATTTACGTTGAGGGTACATACGAAGTACCGGTGTTCGATGAACTTACAATCTACTTCGAGACAGAAGATATGAATCCTTTCCTTATCGATTCTATTCACATCGAAGCAGCCGGCTGATAAAATCGGTCAATATAAATCACAAACGCCCCTCGGACATTCCGTGGGGCGTTGTTTTTTTATTGTAATATCGGTTTCAATTAAGCGTTCTGAGCTTTCAATTCCTCATCTCTGCGCTTCTTATACTCATCCCATACAGTTACGATTCCCATTGCTTCTGCTGTACCGCATCCGATGATTGTACCCGGATTAGCGTGTGACACGATGCATCCGATTGTTGTTGCCGCACATACTGTTGTGAGTACGATTGCGAATGCGAGAATTACCTTTGAGCTGAATCTGTTGTTTGAATTTTTCATTTTTGTTTTCCCCCGTTTGTTTGGTGTTTTGTTTTATGCTTGTATCATACAGGCGGAGAATTAATACATCGTCAAAGTCGATTAAAGTGTTTCTAATGAAATGTTTAACGAAGTATAAAGCGCGAGTGGGACACGGGTTTCAAGTAAATCCGCAAGTTTTCGGGCTTAGACTTGTAAGAATACTTGCACACATTGAAGTGCGCAACAAAACCCGCAACAAAAACGGCAAAAATGTTGCTAGATCTGTTGCGCAGACAAATCTGCAGACAAATTTGCAGACAAGTTCGCCAGACAAATCCGCAGACAAAGCAAGGGGAAATCTGCATACAAAGCAGGGCGAAAAATCTGCAGGAACTGCTGAAATAACGTGAAGGAACAACGATTACTTCAACCAAAACAAAAATCCCCCCGATTCTGCTAAGAACCTCGGTGGATTTTTTAACGGATTATCTATGTAAAATGCAAAGTCAGTCGAACTTGTTCTTTATAAAATTCCAGGAATCCTTGCACATGCGCTCCATATCATATTCGGCCTTCCAACCGAGCTCCTTTTGGGCCTTGGATGCATCTGCATATGAAACAGCGGAATCGCCCGGACGTCTTTCTTCGATTACATAAGGAATCTTAATGCCGTTTGCCTTCTCGAAAGCGTTAATTACTTCCAATACAGAGTAGCCGTTTCCGGTGCCGAGGTTATACGCAAATGCGCCTTTCTCTTTTACTGCTTTGTTTAATGCACATAAGTGCCCCTTGGCTAAGTCTACTACATGAATATAGTCTCTTACGCCCGTTCCGTCAGGTGTGTCATAGTCGTTGCCGTAAACGTGAAGGTAAGGAAGTTTTCCTACCGCAACCTGAGTAATATAAGGCATAAGGTTGTTAGGAATTCCGTTCGGAAGTTCTCCTATAAGGCCGCTCTCATCGGCACCCAAAGGATTGAAATAACGAAGAAGTATTACGCTCCAATCAGGGTCTGAAGCGGCAAAGTCCGTAAAGATTCTTTCAAGCATAAGTTTGGTTGCACCGTAAGGATTAATTGCCGAAAGAGGAAAAGACTCGTCTATCGGTACTGTCTCGGGAATACCGTAAACGCATGCAGAAGAGCTGAATATCAACTTCTTCACGTTATATTCGCGCATTAAATCACAGAGATTCAACGAGCCATTGATATTGTTTCTGTAATATCTTTCAGGATACTTACAGGACTCGCCTACAGCCTTAAGACCGGCAAAGTGAATAACCGCGTCAAAGCCGCCGACCTTTTTCGCATCCTCGAAAGCAACTCTCATAGATTCTATGTCCAAAAGATCTGCTTTATAAAACTTAGGTCTGACGCCCGTAATAGTTTCTATCTTATCGACAACATCTGCACTTGAGTTGTAAAGATTATCGATAATATAGGTTTCATGTCCGGCTTTAATAAGCTCGACGCATGTGTGAGAACCTATGTATCCGGTTCCGCCGGTAACAAGAATTTTCATGTTGTAACCTCCGTTTTTATGCCGACTAAAGTCAGCGTTTTCCAAGAATTTCGTCTGTTATGTCGTACATTAAATCCTGCAAAGACTGTCCGTTTAAATCTCCCGAAGACAGAATTGCACCAAATCTGGAAGAAGCCTCCCAATAATTATCTCCCACTCGCATAGGGTCCGCATAAATGGACTGGTCGTGAAGAGCCGCAGCACATACATCCGTTTTTAATGCATTATCGCTAAAAGCCTCGTTGTTACAAGGAACTATGCCCTTTTGAACATAGCCGTCTATCTGGCTTTCCTTGCTCGAAAGGAACTCGGCCAAAACCGAAGCCCACGCGGTTTGTCTTGAATAAGGATTTACTCCGTAGTATGTATATTCCGCAAAAGAGACTGTTTGGAAAGACTGTCCGTCCGCTGTAAATTCAGGCAGTACGGCCGCTTTCATATTGCTGCCCCAAGCGTATTCGGTTGTGTCTTCACGCCACATTCCGCTCACGAAAGCGCTTATCTTGCCGCTCATGACGCCGACTCCTGTGTCCGAATCGTCCAAATCGAAAACGCGCCCCGATTCGTAAAGACTCATTATACCTTCCGCTATAGAGGTTGCGCCCTGCTTGTCCCATGTGCAGTTTTCGGAATCGACTTCGTATCCGGCTGCGGCAAAAAATCCGTACAGATACCAGCCGTCGGAAACGTTTAGAGAAATATACGTGTCGGTTTCCTGAGCTTTTGAAATCATGGTGTCGAAGGAAGTGACTTCCTCTTCGCTGTAGATTTTGGAATTGTAATAAAGAAAATATCCGTTATCGACGGAATACGGATAGCAGGTAAGTCTTCCCTCGCGCTGAGCCGCAATAACAGAACCTTTTACGTTGGTTTCGGCCGGGTTATAGGTATAGTAAGTATCTATATCGCCCAAAGCGCCCGCGCCGATAAGTGTATCTATATCGGAGTCCTCCAATGTATAGACGTCTGCGCCGCCCAATACGTCGACACACATTTGGGATACAATTTCCGCAGAGGTGAAATTCTCGATAGTAATGTTAAAAGAAACCGTAGGATATAAAAGTTTAAACTTCTCCGTAAGGCTTGTCACAAGCTCTTCATTCCCGGTAGATACCCAAACCTTAAGCGGAACCTCACCGGTAGTAGAAGAAATAAGATTGGAAAGTTCGGGACCCGGAGTAAAAACGTTCTCGGAAACTTCGGCAGGCTTGGTAACACAACCCGAAGCAACCGTCATAAGACAGGTTGCCGTAACAAGTGCCGCTAATCTTTTAATTGCCTTTTTAAAATTCATCCGATACCCCGGCTCGAAAATTCTATACAAAGGAATTATACACCATATCAGGCCTAAACAGCTTCTTCAGCAACCAACTCGTCCTTCTTGGAAGGAAGAACGAAGAAACAAAACAGAATACCCAAAGCAGTGATTATGGTAGTACAAATGCCGCCTTCGATGCCGAATGCACCGCCTGAAAGGAGGCTGCTGACGCCCGCTTTTTCGACGGTATTAAATACGGTTCCCAAGCCTGCGCCCGTGCCGCTTACACTGATACCGAAGAAGTTGCCCTGGAACAAATTCCAGCAGGTATGCATTGCGCAAGCGCCCCAAATGTTTCCGCGCTTAAGGAAGTAAAGCGAGAAGAAAACACCGAAAAGCACAAGGTTAACAAAAGCCAGAACCGAGATGCCCGGATTAAGAAGATGGAGTACCGCGAACATAACAGCGTTCAAAAGGACGGCAAGCCATACGGGATTTTTGCGTGAAATTGATGTAAGAAGACAGCCTCTGCACATAACCTCTTCGCCCGCACCCTGAAGAATATAAGCAAGCATATAGACAAAAAATATCGGTGAGAAGGATGCTTTCGTAATTGAAAACGCACCGAGAAGAACCCCCGAACCGACAGTTGCGGCAATCGCAACCGTTCCGATAAGAGCACCGAGCAAGTACTCTTTCAGGATGTTTCCTTTTCGAAAACCCATAGAGGCAACCGTACGTTTTTGAATTTTAGTACAGAAGAAAATACCGGTAGCAATCTGAATACCTGCAACAAACAGCGAAAACAATGTATACCACCACGGCAGCGTTCCCATTAAACTTGCCGTAACCTTCAGGAAATCAAAGTCATCACCCGCAAACATAGCTTCGGAAGCCGCCTGAAACTCAGGATTACTTACCGTAGCAAATACGGTCGCAACAACCGTAGGTATGCTCATTATTTCCTGGGTAACTATAAACAGTGCAACAAAAATCAATATCTCAAGAAACCAGCCGTGTCCTTTACGACCGTTTTTCGCTTCCTCAAGCATCTTAGTTCTCGGTATAAGTTGCATAGAATTATCCCCCGTCAATAGTGTCACACCTCACGACAATAACACGTTTAGAAATATAAAACAACAAGCGGCACCCGAATACTCGAATGCCGCCTTCAATACTATTTACTTAATTCTGAAAACCTTATGGATTGATTCCGTAAGAACTGCAAAGATTCTTAAACTCTTGTGAATTTACAAAACCGTTAAATACTCCTTCTCTGGTTCCGCCGTTTCCAAGATAATCCATCCATGTCTTTAATCCAGGAAGGTCAGGTTCACGACCGAAGAATGCTCGATATGTATATGCTACAAAATCCAAGTCATTCAAGTTCTTATTCGTAAACTCAGTACTGAACAAGAAGCCGTGGACACAGGAAGCTCCCGTTGTACCGCCGTTAAGAAGATTATTAACCCAGTTTTGCTGTCCTCCCTGGTCAGGAAGTCTTCCCAGGCAAACCCTGTAAAGTCTTGATACAAAGCCGTTTACTCCGCCCTGCTGTGCA
>JAZLML010000013.1:0-42462 GCA_045598625.1 Saccharofermentans sp. | reverse complement strand
CCTGTTGAAGAGTAATTTATACTTAAGTTTTAAGATATATTAAATATTAAGTGTAGTTGTTTATGAGTTTGTGCAGCTACACTTTTTATTTGCCCAAATTTCAAGGTCACGAGCTCGAAAACTCTCTGCAATCGCCATATTAAATATTTCTAAAATGTAAACAAATTGTTATAAAGACTCTCAAAGTATTTTTAACAAAAAATAATAGCGGTATAATTACGCTAATAATTTGTATATTTGTGTATTGCGAGGGATAAGGATATGAAGAAAGTTTCAAGAAAGATAGTATCTGCCGTTACGGCACTTGCGCTTACATTACAATTCGTTTGCATCGAAGGCCTGTTTGATGGCCTTGTTAAGGCATCAGCATTTATTAACGGAAAAGCAGTAGTTGAACTTGGTGATATTGACATTAATGTGAAGAATGAACTTATCGATAACGGTGATGGTTCTTATTCTTTTATTTTGGATGTTAATTCGATGCTTTCCGATAAAGATGAAAGTACTAATCGTCTCGTTTCTTCCGACGGATATTTTACAGCCCCTTTGGAAGGTAGATATCTTGTTGAGATATGGGGCGGTAACGGTGCCGGTGGTTCACATACTATTATTGATCCATTCTCACGTTATGAAGGTCGAGGCGGTACCGGTGGTACCGGCGGATATATTTACGGTATAGTTGAACTTGATAAAGGCGACACACTTTGGTATGAAGTCGGCGGTAACGGTGCTTCTACTAATTATTATGGTACCGGTGGCGGTGCAAATTCCGGTGGTGACAGTGGTATAGTATTTAGTACCGGTGGTGGTGGAGGATATACTGCGGTATATCTTTTCCCTGACGGTATTTTTCAGGATACCTATCTTGATGTTAACGGTAATTTGTCGACAACCGGTATTTCTGCGAGTGATCATTCCAGCAGATATATTATGATTGCCGGCGGCGGCGGCGGTGGTGGTGCCGGAGCCGATTCGGATCTTAATCCTTTGTACAGATGTACGGGTACACCTAACGGTGGACGCGGCGGTTCTTTCGGAAGCGCTTCCGTTGCACTTACCGGTTCAGCTTATGCTGTTCAGGGTACTGTATATGCAGGTTCTAACGGTACTTCATCAAGCCCTTGTACGGATTATATCGGTCGAGGCGGTACTAACGTTCCGGGTATTGCGCCTGAGACCAACGGTCAGAGATTTGATACTGCTGCTCCGAAGGATTGGGCAGGCAACGGACTCGGCGGTTCTGCAAATCTTCGTGGCGGCGGCGGTGGTGCCGGTTTCTGTGGCGGTTCTGCAGGAATTCAGAGAGCATTGCTTGAGGCACACGCTGTAGGCGGCGGAGGAGGAGGATCTTCCTTTGTTGCAAGTTCTGTTAATACGAGTGTTGATCAAGGTAATCTTATCGGTACTAATCCATCTTCTGTTGGCGGTGCTGTTTCAATTATATATTTGGATCAAGCTGAATTCCCACAATATGAAGACGTTGAGATTAATTTCTCAGGTTCTGATTATTTTGATATTTCGTCATCTTCATCCGGTGTATCTGTCAGTGGCAGTGATGTTACTATCAGCGGCATTGATTTGTATGAGACAGAATCACATACTTTTGAGTTAGTATTTACACCAAAAGCTAACTTTGTTGGCGGTAATAATGTTCCGATCTTAGATGGTAACGTTGAATTCAGTTGTGATGGTGCAAGTGAGAATTTGTCATTTGACTCAGATTATACTCATGTTAATGTTCCTATCAATGAATCTTTGTTTACACTTAATACTTATAATGTAAATTATAAGGACGGTGATCCTGATGTAGCGTGGTCTGATTTGTTTGACTACGTTGATACTGATGCGCTGATTAATGATTTCCTTGATGACAGTCTTTCTTATGATTATAAGATGATTGATATTGTAAATGCTGGTGATGTTTCAAATCCTATTACTAATATTACATCTTCCAGAGTGTTTAAGATTAGTTATGATGTAGTTCCAAAAACGGATAGTTATGCCGAAGTCGGTGAACCTGCTGTTAAACTGTCACTTACAAACAATGCTGCTATCATTTATGTGAGCGATAGCCATATTGATCTTGTTGATTCTACAGGTTCTGCTAATGACGGTATAGGAATTGAAGCAACTAAGTCTCTTTCATTTGACGGAACAAGTTATGTTCTCGATTTGAGTTTATCTGCCGAATCAATGTCAGAAGGAATTGCTTTTGTTGAAAATTCGCAAAGCTATACCAGTAACGGTACTTTTGTAGTTCCATATGATGGTTACTATGCTATTCAGGCTTGGGGCGGTAACGGCGGTGATTCAGGTACGGCTGATAAGTTGTATTACCTTTCACTTGATATCTTTAAACAAAATCCGTTACATCGTATTGCAAATGGAACTGGTGGTTCAGGTGCATTGATTTCCGGAATTTATTATTTTACAGCCGGAACAGAATTGAATGTGTATGTAGGTACTGCTGGTAATAGTGGTACTGATGATAATAATGATAATGAGAATAGAAAAACAGTCGGTACTGCAGGTACCGGTGGTACCGGAACAGGGGTCGAATTGGTAGGCAGTAACTTTATCGCTATAGCCGGTGGTGGCGGTGGTGCCGGTGAATCTGTTGTTGGTAAAAATGAGACTAATTATTATAACGGTGGTAGTGGTAATAGGGGTAGTACGGTATCCACATTAACATCAACTTCTCCTTTGTCTGCGGCTACAGGTGGTACAGGTGGTACCCATACGATGGATCTGGTAAATATTTCTGTCACTGGTGGTGGTAAAGGTGGTAGCGGTGGCGCGAGTTATAACGGTCTTTCTTCCGATACCTCAGTTCTTTCTGCTAACGGTCTTAGTAGATTTAATGCTTTAAGCAGCACAAGACCTTCTGAAGCAGGCAATAACGGTGCATGCGTTATTACTTTCGTTGATGTTCCGCAGGGTAATCGCGTTGATGAGAATTCAGCTCTTCTTGCTGATAAGCTCGATGAGTATGTAGCTTCATATTGCATATCTAAGTATTTTAATGTTGAAACTGTAGAAATTGGCGGAACAGCTGTTACACCAACTATTGTCGGTAACTCTGACGGTTCAAGTACAGTTAACGTTAATATTGATACAGGTGTTACAGTTGATTCTGTATCCGTTAGTAATGCGACTGATTATGATCAGTATCATCATGTTTTGTTGAATGCTGATTTTGATATTAACGTGACCATATACTGTACTCCTAAAGAAGGTTTTGCAGGTGGTAATGATGTACCGTTGCTTTCTTATGATGGCAATTCAGATATTTCGACCGGTATAAGCATATCTAAGGACAGTTTGTATAAAGGTAATATTCCTAAATTGGATCCTACGGATTATGTTAATGTTGTCGTGGATGAAGATATTGTTGTACTTACAGGTGAAGATACTACTATTACTTGTGGTGAATCACTTACTTATGGTGATTTGTTCGAATATTCAGGCAATATTTCATTTAGCGATGGTAATCAGTGGAAATATGATTTTGTAGTAATTCCTCCAGTATTTGAGCATCCGCTTGATGAAGAAATTGCTCCGACAGTAACCACATATTATACGAATGAGGTTTCTCTTAGTCCTTCGACTGCTGCAACTAAGGCGGTAGTTTCTGATGAAGCTTCTAAGATTTCTGTTTCTGCCGGTGCAACCGTATTTGTTAAATGCAGTGTAGACTACACCTCTTTGTCGTATATAACCCATGATGGACCAAGTTCATTTGATATTAATGATACAATTAACGTTTCATTGTCTCCGGTTGCAGGTTATGAACTTCCTGATTCTGTAAGTGTTACGGTAGGTGGTGTTGCTCTTACATCTGATAAGTATTCCTACAGCAAGAGCAGTGGTGCACTTATTATTCCTGGAGAATACACTACAGGTAATATCGTGATTTCAGGTACAGGTACACCTATTAAGTATGATCTTGATTGTGCTTATCAGACTGTCAAAGGATATGATTCAACTACAGGATTACCTATTTTTGAAGAGAATTATTTGGATACTGAATCCTATTCTGTTGGAGTTTCTTTAGCTGATTCTGACATAGTTGATTTTGTAAATACTTATGTACCTACTGAAGTTACCGGTTATACGTTTAAGTGGACATGGTTTAACGATGGTAATGAGGCCGTTGAATATATGCAAGCTCAGCCTATGTGGATTTTGGGTGTATATTCTATTAATTACTACGATCTCACTATAAATTATTACAAGACCGGAACGACTACTTCTGTACACGATTCATATACAACTAAAGTTAAGTATAATGAATCTTATACAGTTGCTTCACCAGATGTAGACGGTTATATTTGTGAGACAACATCTGTATCCGGTACTATGGGTACTTCGAATGTTACGTTAAATGTTTTCTATACACCGATTCCTGCACAGACATTGCATATTGAATATTTGTCAGAAATCACAGGTGAGGCGCTCTGTGATGCTTATGAAGAAACATTTGATTATGGTGACAGTTATAATGTTACCAGTCCTGATATAGATGGTTATACAATCAGTGATGCTGCTAAGGCTTCTATTACAGGAACAATGGGTTCAAACGGTGTTTCTTATACTGTTTACTATAAGCCTAATACATATGCGATTTCATTTAATCCTGACGGTGGTTCTGTAGGAACAGATGTTACTACCATAAATGTCAGATTTGATGATATCTACGGAAATACTTATGAGGATAAGGATTCTGAAGAGCCTACGTATATGGTATTACCTGAGCCTGTAAGAAAAGGTTATACTTTTGATGGTTGGGTAGTTGAAGGTGATACAACAGGTACGATTATTACTTCTGAGTCTGTAGTTTCTACAGCAGGTAATCATACTTTGGTAGCTACTTGGACTCCTATACAGTATGACGTTTCGATTGAATATGTTTTTGAAGATGGTACAACTGCTTCCGATACATATTCAACAAAGGCTGCTTATGGTTCTACGGTAGGACCGATTGATTCGCCGTCTATTGTTGGCTATACTCCTGACTATAGCAGTGTTTCGATAAATGTATCAGACGTTAATAATAGTCGTAAGGTTACTTATACTGCAAATGAGCACACTATTACCATAAATTATTGGGATGGTAATGATTTAGGTGCAAAAACTCCGCTTAAAACTTTTACTGATACTATTAAGTTCGGTGATACCTATGAGTATGCATCTCCGTCTCTTGCAGAAATGAACTCAACATACGGAAAAGAGTTTAAGGAATGTACTGATCCGATTGTTCAAGGTACTCTTGATGTGGATGAGGATTTGACATTTAACGTTTACTACTATGATGAAGAGATAATAATTAAGGTTACTGTTGAGTGGGGTGACATGGTTTTCGATTGCACCTATGACGATGCTGAATGGAATCCGAGTACGCATGTTTATGATTGTGATTCTGATGAGGTTGTATTCACTCCGACGACGGATACGGGAGGTAACCAAACTAATTACATAAAAATATTTAATTATTCTTCAATTTCTTTGGATGTTGATATAGAATATATATCAGCTACAGGTTTTGCTACGGTTAGTGGTTCTGTTGTTAATCCACATTTTAACGTAGCGAGAGAAAGTGGTAGCCACACAGAATATTTATCACTTTCCGGAACTTTGCCGGGTGTTAATATTAATACCATTACGGTAGGCGAGTGTAAGGTTACTATTAGTGGAGGTCAAGGATGAACGTTTATAAGTTGATTGCAAAATCTGACTTTGATGATACATACAAAGTCAAAAAACGTAAGATTCCTTGCTACTCCAAGGATATGATGGATAAGCTCTATGAGAGCGAGAAGGATTACGTTCTGGTCGGAGAAACCAAGAAGAAAAATAAGAAGAAGCAGATTGGTGACTTCGTTTATGATGGATTTAACTTTAAAGTATCCGAAGTTGGTGAGAATAGTAAGATAATTTATAAGAAGGCGAACTTTGTTCCGGTAGCTGAAGATCAGTATGTGGTTCTTCTTAAGAATCGTTGGATTATTATCATTTGGTTTTTCGGTTTGCTTTTAGGTATTGGATTGGCAATATGGCTTATTTCCCGTATTCTTGGTTCCAATATCGGTATCGTTGAGATTCCGGATAATCCGCTTCCTTCTCTTGATCCGAATGTTGCTGTGGTTGTCGATGACGATACGGTTAAGGAACAGTCGGAAAACGGCGGTGGTTCTGTGACAATGTGGTATTCTCTGGATGCTTCTTTGTCACTTGCTTCGGGAGATATTGAGATGTATTTTATCAATCCGAATGCTTCAAATCACAGCGTAGTAATAGAACTTTGTGTTGTAAATGGAAGTGATGAAATAGTAATAGCTACATCAGGACTTATTCCGTCGGGTATGGGTATAACTACTTTGAATTTCGATAGGAACTCTGTTGTACTGAGTGCCGGTGATTATGAGGGTAAATATAATATTTATGCTTATGATCCGGTTACAGGTGAGAAAGCTATTATGGAGATGGAAATTACGGATTTAACAATTTCTGTAAGTTAAGTTCATAGTTTATTAATAATATCCTATTTATTTATTTTTCGTGTTTTATAAAATATAAACATAAATGAAAGCAGTTTGGAAAGGTGGTTTTTATTATGAAAAAGTTTTTATCGGTTTTATTGGCAGTAACAATGGTTGTCGGCTTGGCTGCAACGGCTTTGGCTGATTCAGGTTCGAATACTTTCGACAACACGACTGGTGACAAGGAGAATCCTCCTTATACTCAGACAATTAGTGTTAAGGCTAAGATTAAGGATGGTTCTATCAAAACTCGTTACAATGTTAAGGTAGAGTGGGCAGATCTTACATTTACGTTTGACAGAACTGCACAAACTTGGAATCCGGAAACTCATTTGTATGAAGGTGCTGGTGTATGGGAAAAAAATTCTGGTGAAACGGAAAGTGGATATATTACTAATGCTATTAAAGTAACTAATCACTCCAATGCTGAGGTTTCAGTTACTGCTACAGCTCCTAGTGCTAAAAATGGCGTTACTGCTGCTCTTTCAATTACAACAGCGACTACTTTAAAGAACGCTTCTGTTGGCGATATCTATGGCGAACCTACTAAAGCTGATTCTGTATCTTATGATGTTTCTGTAACCGGAACTCCTACAACAGATACTGAATTTGCTGTTGGTGACATTACTGTTACTATCTCAGCTGTTTGATATACTTCTTCATGAATAATATCGAGCTATTCTGAATTAATAATCTGGGGGCCGCAAGCAGCGGCCCTTTTAATACCACAGATGTAATATTTTGGAAAATAAACATGAAATCAAAGACGGAACAAAAAGTAATACAAATAATAGCGGCTGTTTTAATTGTCGCTACTGTTGCTGTTGCCGGTGTTTTTCTCTTTAAACAAAATCAGGTTGTCATAAAGGATTTTGTTAAACCGGAGTTTGATGCAACGGCTTCAGTAAGTGATTTGAGTACTTTGAGTTCTGTTTATTCTTTTGATGTTATTCAGGCAACGGATACTATCGGAATAGGCTTATGCACTGATATAGCTTTGCAGGATGGCGATAAGTATTGTGTAAATGCTTTTTCATTGGATACCAACTGTGACAATATTCTTATTAAACTTTATGACGATCAGGGACGACTTCTTGCTTCCAGCGGATTAATTAGACCCGGCGAGTGTGTCGAATTTCTTAATGCCGAAAGAACACTCAAGAAGGATTCTATTGTGTCGGTTAAGGTTCTTACTTATGAACCTGATACATATTTAAGCGACGGAACTTTTACTATTGAAGTTAATCTTCATGTGGATAAGTAGTTAACATTTATCTTAAATTATTCAATATATTAGTGCAATTTATTCATGATTTGTTCACAATACTTGTTTATTTTGTGAAATGATTATTATAGAATCAAATCATAGTAAAAAATCTTTTGAAGGGATGGTATGGAGTAATGAAAAAGTTATTATCTATATTATTAGCAACAACAATGGTTATCGGCTTGGCTACAACAGTTTTGGCAGATAAGACTTTTGACAGCGAGACTGACAAAAAGGATCCACCGTATACATGTGACACAATCGAAGTTTCAGCATCTGCAGATGAAGCTAAGATTAATGTTAGATACAATGTTACAGTTTCTTGGAAGTCTCTTTCTTTTAAGTATGACAGATCGAATCAGAGTTGGAATCCGTCAAACCACTCTTATAGCGGAACAGGTTCTTGGGAGTCAGCGTCTATTTCTGATGGTATTACGGTAGCAAATCACTCAAATGCTAAGGTTGCTGTTTCTGCATCTGCTCCTTCAGCAAAGAATGGTGTAACAGTATCAGTTACCGGCGGTGATAAGACTTTGGTTAGTGCTGCAACTGATGGTATCTATGGTAATTATGATAAAGCTGATAAGACTTCTTATACAGTTGCTGTATCCGGTACACCTACAGTTGATGAACAGTTTACAGTAGGTACTGTTACAGTTACTATCGCAGCAGTCTAACGGTTACTTAAGTTATACTTGAGTTATTAGTTGTACTTTTTTACAGAGATAGTTGATAATGATGTTTAACTGATATGAAACGGTGTAGTCTTGAGGATTACACCGTTTTTTTGCATAATGTTTCTGAGATTAGATAAGATATAAGACATACATTTGTAGGTATATTTCGCTTAACACCATTTTTCACACAAACTAACATTACGTTTATGCTACAATCTCTACTGTCGTTGGGTGTTATAGAAAGCGACATGTTATAATTATATTATGTATAGATTTGCAGAAAAACTTTTAAATTTACTAAACAGTGAGAAGGTTCATACAAGAACCTATCAGATTTGTTCCGTAATTATTATCGGAGCTATTACTGTCTCGTTCTTTAATATTGCCGAGGCTGGTTCATCAGAAGATATTTCTCTACAGCTTCAGGTTAATCCTTTGACATCCGTTGAGACAACGTCCGAGACGGTTTCTACTACTTATCATTACAGCAGCGGCATTAAGCAGGTTTGCTATTCGGATCGTAATGATTCCGAGAAGGCTTTATCTGCCAACACGTTTTTGATTACCGAACAATCTTCGGATGAAGGTGTTCCGGTCGAACTTATTGATAAGTCCGAGTTTACTCCTGACGGCGGATCTTATTGGCTTCGTTGTAACAGATGTAATCTTCGTGCGGAGCCTGATGTTGAATCCGAAGCAATAGGAAGTCTTTCTTATGCTCAGAAGGTTACAAGATTATCCTATGGTTCAAGCTGGTCTTGGGTAAGACTTTCAGACGGAACAGAAGGTTTTTGTTTAAGTTCCTTCCTTTCTGACAGTGAGATTATTGCTCCTACGGCAACTCCAACTCCTACTCCGACACCTGTCCCTCAGGCAGCACCGGTGGCTCAAACTCAGTCTGAACCTGAAACCAATGATGTACCTGATACACCTGTTGATAACGAACCTGCTTTAGCTGATTTTACCGAGACTCCTTATTCTGCAGTACTTTATGCTTCATGCGAAATGAATCTTCGTACAGGTCCGGGCACGGAATATTCTATGGTACGTGTTCTTTCTGCCGGAGATGAAATAGATGTAGTTGCTGAAACTTCTAACGGTTGGTACAGAACCGTTAAAGGCAATTATGTTAAGGCAAGTCTTTGTACTTCTGAAAAACCTGCTGAACCTGAACCGCAGAATAACGGCGGTGGCGGAGGTGGCTCTTCCGGTGGCGGCGGATCCGGTATTACGGGTTCCAATCCGCTTGCAGATTATGCTTTGCAGTATGTAGGTTGCCCATATGTATATGCTGGTTCCAGCCCTTCAGGATTTGACTGTTCCGGATTTGTATCCTATGTATATGCTAACTATTACGGTTATTCATTACCACATAGTGCAGATGGTATTTCGGATTACGGTTACGCAGTATCTATAGATGAGATTCAACCGGGTGACGTATTCTGTAATGACCATAACGGGGACGGATATATGGATCACGTAAGTCTTTATATCGGAGACGGAATGGTAGTTCACGCTTCCACTTCTACTACGGGTGTTATTGTAAGTTATGTAACTAACTTACGAGATGTAGCTACGATAAGAAGAATTGTATAAATTTGTTAGTTGGAAAAAGCCGTCGACTTAGTATCGGCGGCTTTTTGTTGTTTCAGAATAGTGTTTGTAAATCAGCTGAGATTTAACGATAGGTAAGAAAGCTCAACGATGGCATCGTATAAAATGTCTTCGAGTGCTTCGTAATCGCTTATGAACATACTCTCGTTTGCTTGATGGCACTGGTCTTGGTTCCATGGAGCCTGAGGTCCGAAGGCAATAATGTTCGGCATATGCCTTGCATATGTTCCGCCGCCGATTGCAATCGGTCTTCTGTATTTCTGTTCATAATCTTTATGAAAGCCTGAGAACTTCTCCATATTACTTTTCCAAATCTCGTTTAAGGATTGAATCTCCCTTGAATTCATATCTTTATTAAGAGGGCTTTGGTGACTTAAAACTTTGAGTTTAAGGCCGTATTCGGCTGCATTTGAAGTAAGATCGACGAGAAGATCGCTTAAGCTTGCGGAGTATGGATATCTGATATCGAGAACTATACTTTGTGACTCGGAATTTACTTTGATTATTCCGCAGTTAACAGTAACACCGCCTGAAAGATCTGTAATCTTACATCCGGTAAGTTTCTCAGGACCGAGATTATTAATATAGTCGTCGACGAAACATAAAACAGGGCAGTAGCTGAAATCAATACGCTTAGCACGTAACTGGTCAGGCATAAGAGCAATAGCGTTAATGCCAAGTTCCGGGGTTGACGCATGAGCAGATTTGCCGTGTGTCTTTAAGGTGTGGGGGTTATTATCCTCGTCCTCATATGTTAATGTGCAGTTTGCAGGAACTGCATTTGCGGCACTTCCGCCTTCGATAACGAAGTTCTGGCTTCCGGCGGCTGTTAATTCCACCTGAAGAATACCTTTCTCGGCAAAGATAACAGGGAACTGTGCGTCAGGTGTGATACCGATATCCGGGTTTGGTTCGCTTGATTTTACATATTCGTCAACGCAGGAACAGCCGCGCTCTTCATCGGTACCAACAATAAGTCGTACGCGGGAATCGAGCTGAATTCTGTCGTCTACAAGGCGCTTCAAAGCGAAAAGGGCAGCACAGGCAGGGCCTTTATCGTCAACAACTCCTCTTCCGAAAAGCTGATTATCCATTACGGTTAATGTGAAAGGATCAGTATTCCATCCGTCTTCAATTGACGCAGGAACTACGTCCAGGTGGCAAAGAATGCCGACAATTTTCTCTCCTTCTCCGATATCTACAAAGCCTACACGGTTGTTAATTACACCGATAGGAAGCCCCATGTCACGGGCCTCTTTAAGAAATCTGGCCAAAGCGGCCTTAGGACCTTTGCCGTAAGGGGCATTTGGTTCTTCGGGACCTGCAACACTTTTGATTGAGATTAAATCGGAAAGGAAGTTCAATCTTTGGGTATCAAATGACATGAATAAAACCTCCTCAAAAAACGTTCAGTTTTTATCCTATAAATCGATTATACGCTAAACGAAACGTCAATTCAGCAAAATTTTCTTTACAATCTTATTTATTTTGTTTATTTTTTGCTAAATTTTTAAGCGATTTGGGGTGATTAGCGGGGTCGTGATGAACAAATGTGAATTTTGGGACCGAGTGTCGTATAATCAGTACAATTTTGTTATCGGTATTAAATATGTAAATAAATGGTTTATGCCTATTGCGAATATCTTAGGTGTTTGATAAACTATTTGAGCATAAAAATCACGTATTGTGTCTGAATGTGCTTTGCGTACAATATTTTCGAGCGTGAAGTAAGCAATACGGAAGACAAACAGGAGGAAAAATTTATGCCAGTTATTTTAATGAAACAGCTTTTGGAAGCAGGTGTTCATTTTGGACACCAGACACGCCGTTGGAACCCTAAGATGAAGGAGTACATCTTCACAGAGCGTAACGGTATTCACATTATCGATCTTCAGAAGACTGTACGTAAGGCTGATGAGGCTTACATGGCAATGAGAAACATTGCTGCTGAGGGGGATATCCTTTTCGTTGGTACAAAGAAGCAGGCGCAGGATTCCATCAAGGAAGAGGCAGAGCGTTGCGGTATGTACTATGTAAACAATCGTTGGCTCGGCGGTACACTTACAAACTTCAAGACAATTAAGGGCAGAGTTGCTCGTTTGCTCGAACTCCGTGCTATGGAGCAGGACGGTTCTTTCGATATTCGTCCTAAGAAGGAAGTAGCAAGACTTAAGCTCGAGATGGAAAAGCTTGAGAAGAACCTCGGCGGTCTTGTTGGTATGGATAAGCTTCCTGCAGCTCTTTTCATCGTTGATACAAAGAAGGAGCACCTCGCTGTAGCAGAGGCTAGAAGACTTAATATCCCGATTATCGCTATCGTTGATACAAACTGCGATCCTGAGGAAGTTGATTATGTTATCCCTGGTAACGATGATGCTATCCGTGCAGTTAAGCTCATCGCAGGTAAGATGGCTGATGCAGTTATCGAAGCACGTCAGGGCGAGCAGATGGTTGATACAGCTGAGGCTTCCGAGGAAGCAGAGGCTGCTGAAGCTACAGATATCGAAGAAGTTGTTGAAGCAGCTTCCGAAGAGGCTTAATCCACTTAAAGTTTGAATTTACACTTATTACCATCGGAGGATTTTACTATGGCAATTACAGCACAACAGGTTAAGGAACTTCGTGAACTTACAGGTTGCGGAATTATGGATTGTAAGAAAGCTCTTACAGAAACAGACGGTAACACTGAGAAGGCTATCGACTGGCTCCGTGAGAAGGGTATGGCTAAGGCTGAGAAGAAGGCAGGCCGTGCTGCTGCAGAGGGTGTAGTTTGTTCTGACATCGCTGCTGACGGTAAGTCCGGTATTCTTTTGGAAATCAATATCGAGACAGACTTCGCTGCTAACACAGACAAGTTCAAGACTTTCGTAGATACAGTTAAGAATCACATCGTTGAGACAAAGGTTTCCGATATGGACGCTCTTCTTGCTACAAGCATCAACGGTGTAGATGTTGATACATTCCGTAAGTCTGCTGTAGGTGATATCGGAGAGAACATCACAATTCGTCGTTTCGTACGTTACGATGCAAGCGCTAACGGTGCAGTTGCTTCTTACATTCACGCCGGCGGCCGTGTAGGTGTTCTTGTTAACTTCTCCTGCGACAATGCAGATGCTGTTAACACAGATACATTTAAGGCTTTCGCTAAGGACATCGGTATGCAGATTGCAGCTTCCAACCCATCTTGGGTTTCTGAGGCTGAGGTTCCGGCTTCCGAGATTGAGCGTGAGACAGAGGTTATCACAAACAAGGCTATCGCTGAGGGTAAGCCGGAGCAGATTATTGCTACAAGAATCGTTCCTGGCCAGATCAAGAATTTCTACAAGCTCAACTGCTTGCTCAATCAGGAGTATGTAAAGGATGAGGACATGACTGTTGCTCAGTACATCGCTTCCGTAGGCAAGGAGCTCGGTTGTGAGATTGCTGTTGAGGCTTTCACACGTTTCGGCTTGGGCGAGGGCGTTGAGAAGAAGGCTGACGATTTCGCTGCTGAGGTTATGGCTCAGGCAGGTCTTTAATAAATCGTTTTCTTCGGTTTTGATTGTTTAATTTGAGAGGTTGTTTCTTTTGTGGAAGCAACCTCTTTTTTTGAGCGTTTTCGAGCGCACGGGGGGATTGTTCGGACGGTTGATTGTGAGATATCGGTAAGTAGTTTTGAAACTTGCGAAAATGTAATATTTGATGTTGTTTTCGATAGGGGGTGCTATATGTCCGAAAATAGTAGGTTAGAGAGAAAATAAGTGGGATTTCTCGGAAAAAACAGGCAGGATTTTATGCTTTTCAGATTAAATATTTAAATATAAAATAGAACAAGTAAGTTTGGAGGTGGCTAATAATATGAGTGAGCCAAAGTATAAAAGAGTACTTCTCAAGATTTCCGGTGAGGCTTTAGCCGGTGAGTCAAAGATGGGTATTAACGATGAGGTATTGAAGAATATCTCTATGAAGATAAAAGAGATGGCAGACCTTGGTGTTGAGGTTGGTGTCGTTGTAGGCGGAGGAAACTTCTGGAGAGGAAGAAGCTCCGAGGCTATGGACAGAGTTTCAGCTGACCATATGGGAATGCTTGCTACGTTGATGAATGCGCTTGCACTTTCCGATGCACTTGAGCAGTGCGGAGCAACAACGAGAGTTATGACTGCGGTTGAAATCAGACAAATGGCTGAAACATATATCAGAAAGCGTGCCATCAGACATTTGGAGAAGGGAAGAATAATTATTTTCGCCTGCGGAATCGGAAATCCGTATTTCTCGACAGATACCTGCGCAGCATTAAGAGCTACTGAAATCGGTGCTGATATTTTCCTTAAGGCTACAATGGTTGACGGTGTTTATGATAAGGATCCTAATAAGTATCCGGATGCCGTTAAGTATGAGAAAATCAGCCATGATGAGGTATTGACCAAGAACCTTAAGGTTATGGATGCAACGGCTGCAGCCTTGTGCAGAGACAATAATACAAAGATTCTCGTTTTCTCGATGGAAGATCCTGAGAATATCGTTAGAATCGCTAAGGGTGAGAATTTAGGAACAATTGTAGAATAAATTAACGGAGGACAGGAAAATGATTGAAATTACAAAGAATGATTACGATGCAATTGAGACCAAGATGGATAAAACCATCTCTAATTTGGGCGAAAACTTTAATGCTATTCGTGCCGGAAGAGCCAATCCTCATGTACTTGATAAGATTACCGTAGATTATTACGGTGCTCCGTCACCTTTGAATGCAGTTGCAAACATTCAGGTACCTGAAGCAAGAATGATTACACTTACACCGTGGGATCCTTCAATGCTTAAGGAAATCGAGAAGGCTATTTTGGCTTCCGATTTGGGTATTAATCCAAGTAATGACGGTAAGATTATTCGTCTCGTTTTCCCTATTCTTACAGAGGAAAGAAGACGTGAACTTGTTAAGAGCGTAAAAGGTTACGGAGAAGAAGCTAAGGTTGTTATCCGTAACATCAGACGTGATGCAATCGATAAGATGCGTGCAGCTAACAAGAAGAAGGAACTTACAGAGGACGATTTGAAGGATTTCGAAGAGAAGGTTCAGAAGATTACTGACAAGTTCATCAAGAAGGTTGAGGATTCCTGTGCAGTAAAAGAAAAGGAACTCATGGAAATCTGATTTCTCGTTAAATGATTTTTCGGAGCGGGGGATTACAAAAGTTTTTCTTCGCTCCTAAATTTTGCAGGTTTTTAATATGGCAGTTTTGGGATTCGGAAAAAAGAATAAGTCTGAAGAAGTTCTTGAGAATGAGACACTCAAGATACCTGTTTCTTTGGGTGTAATTATGGACGGTAACGGAAGATGGGCTAAAAAAAGAATGCTTCCGAGAAGTGCCGGCCACAGAGCGGGTGCCGAAAATCTTAAGGAATTATGCCGAAACTGCGGTAATTACGGCGTTAAGTATCTTACGGTTTATGCTTTCTCGACGGAGAATTGGTCTAGACCTAAAGATGAAGTCGACCAGCTTATGAAATTGTTTGTCGAGTTTTTCGACAGATATGATCCGGAGCTTGAGCAGGAAGGAATCCGTGTAAGATTTACGGGTGACATAGCTTCACTTCCGGAAAACATAAGAGAGGTTTGCGAGCGAGGTGAAAGGCAATCTGCTCACAGAACCAAGATGCAGCTTATTGTTGCGTTTAACTACGGCGGAAGAAGAGAAATTGTAAGTTCCTGCCGTGAAATTGCCAAGAAGATTAAAGCAGGTGAAATTAAGCCTGAGGATATTGACGAACAGATGATATCCGATAATCTCTATTTGCCGGATGTACCGGACCCGGATTTGATAATCCGTCCGAGCGGTGAACAAAGGTTAAGTAACTTTTTGCTCTGGCAGTCGGCTTATTCTGAACTTTGGGTGTCAGATTGTTTGTGGCCTGATTTCGGATTTGATGAATTAACCGAGGCCTTTAGAGCATATACGAAGAGAGACAGACGATACGGCGGTCTTTCGAAGGAGGAGCAGAAATGAAAACACGTGTAATAACGGGTCTTATATTTTTGTTGGTTGTTTTGGCTTTCGTGATACCTTCGTTCTGGGTTCCGCATTTGATGATTGTTTTCTCAATAATCGTGTCTGCATTTACTACTTATGAACTGATTAATGCGCTTAAGGCAGGCGGAAATAAGCCTTGTGTTAAATTGATTATTGCAGGCGATGTTCTTACGTTCGGATGTATCGGTTTCGGATTGATAAGCAAGAACATTTTCTTTACGGTTACTGTTTGGACGCTTTTGATTTTGATGTTGTGCCTTTATACATCAATTTTGCCTCAGCTTTTGACTACTGATGTAGGTGAAAGCCTTCATAACGGTGTAATATCCGGCGCTTCAATTATTTATTTGAATTTTCCGCTGTTTTGCCTGACACTTACGGCAGTTTTGGGTGAGAACGGATGGTACTATATGGTACCTGCTTTGTTTGCACCGTGGGTTACGGATACATGTGCTTACTTTACAGGAGTCTTATTCGGTAAGCATAAGATTGTTCCGCATATAAGCCCTAAGAAAACGTGGGAAGGGTGCATCGGAGGTGCATTTTTCTGCGGAGTGTTCTTTGTTTTGTACTTCGGTATTTTCGTTTTCAGAGCAGATGAAATTGATATTAACAGAATAGGCTTCATGGTAATGATGTTCCTGTTCGGTTTACTTATTTCCGCTATGAGCCAA
This sequence comes from Saccharofermentans sp., assembly GCA_045598625.1. Lineage (GTDB taxonomy): Bacteria > Bacillota > Clostridia > Saccharofermentanales > Saccharofermentanaceae > Saccharofermentans. The sequence continues at coordinate 25,683 of JAZLML010000013.1, read as the reverse complement.
ATCGGTGATTGGCTTGCATCCTCTATTAAGAGAAAAGTCGGAATTAAGGATTACGGCAAATTAATGCCGGGACACGGCGGAATGCTCGACAGATTTGACAGTGCGTTTTTTACGTTGCCTTTCAGTCTTGTGTTCCTTATCGTTTCTTACATTATTAAGGTCGGCATCGGAGGTTAATCTTCGAACGGCCGAATTTTGGGGATTATTATGAGAAAGTTAGCCATACTCGGGTCTACAGGTTCTATAGGTACGCAGACTTTGGAGGTTGTCAGAAAATATCCTGACAAATTTCAGGTTAAATCTTTGGCGTGCGGAACCAATATAAATCTTTTGTTTAAGCAGATAGAGGAGTTTAAGCCTGTCTGCTGTTCTGTTGCGACAAAAGAAATAGCACTGGAACTTCAGAAAATGATAAAAGATAATCTGCCTTCGATAAAATGTGATGTTTTGTATGGTGATGAAGGCAATATTTCCGTAGCAACTTTGCCGGAAGTAGATACGGTTACTGCGGCTATGGTCGGAGTTGCAGGATTAATTCCTGTAATTGAAGCAATTAAGGCAGGAAAAGATATAGCACTTGCTAACAAGGAAACCCTGGTAGCAGGCGGAGAAATCGTAATGCCGCTCGTAAAAGAGAAGAACGTTAAGCTTTTACCTGTGGACAGCGAGCATTCTGCTATTTGGCAGTGCCTTGGTATGAAGGATTTACCGTATGAGAACTTGGACAGAATACTTCTTACGGCATCCGGCGGACCTTTCAGAGGCTATACAAGAGAAATGCTTAAGGAGGTTGATTTAAAGAAGGCTTTAAATCATCCGACATGGAATATGGGCGGAAAGATAACTATTGATTCCGCTTCCATGATGAATAAAGGACTTGAAGTAATTGAGGCTTGTCATTTGTTCGGTGTTGAACCGGACCGAATTGATGTTGTGGTTCATCCGCAAAGCGTAATTCATTCGATGGTAAGATTGAAGGACGGATCTGTTTTGGGACAGATGGGAAAGCCTTCGATGATTTTGCCTATTTTGGTAGCGTTAAATTATCCTGAAAGAGGAGAGAGTTTCTTGGAAAAGTTCGATCCTTTTGCTGCAGGTGTTAATAATTTGACTTTCGAGAAGTGTGATACGGAAGTTTTCGGGCTTTTGAAACTGGCTTATTATGCGGGTAAGAAGAAGGGACTTTTGCCTGCGGTTATGAATGCGGCCAATGAAGAAGCGGTAGGTGCTTTTTTAAAGGAGAAAATCAGTTTCATATCAATCGAAGAAACAGTATCTGAGGTTGTGAACCTTTATGAGAAGGAAAATGCCGTAACGAATGCAGATTCTTTGGATTCCGTATTGCTTGCCGATAAGTGGGCAAGAGACATTACAAGAAGGATTTTATATAAAGGGGAATAAGAATGAGTGTATTTATCAGCATTTTGGTAGTTGTGGTTATACTCGGAGTTCTTGCGACAATACATGAGCTCGGACATTTCTGGGTGGCACGACTTCTGAAAATAAAAGCGTATGAGGTATCGATTTTCGTTGGACCTGCGCTTGTAAACTGGAGACGAAACGGCGTTGATTATTCGATAAGAGCAATTCCTTTGGGTGCTTATGTTCGTTTTACCGATATAGATGAAGAGGGAAGAGCAATCGATAGCGATGACCCGGAACTTCTTATCAATGCGCCGAGATGGAAGAGACTTATTGTTTCCCTCGCAGGCCCTTTGATGAATTTGATTTTGGGTGTAATTATCTTCACGATTTTTTTCTGTACTACTCCTTTTTGCACATTGAAGATGGCTACTTTCGAATCTACTCAGTTGTATGCGACAGAGTTTAAAGACGGAGATTATCTTTATGCGATAAACGGGGAGAGAACAATTTCATATTATGATGCTTTGAATGTTTTGTATTTTGATGACGAGACGGAAGAAATGGTTCTTACCATTAAATCCGCGGAAAACGGCGAAAAATATGATGTAACTTTAGAGCCTGAAGTCGAAAACAGAGTACTTCTCGGAATCACACATACTGTTGATACCGATAACAAGTATAACGGATGGTTGATTATCGATGTTTTTAAAATGCATAACAAGGGTAATCCTATATTAGAGCCGGGTGATTACCTTATTGCTTTAGACGGTATTCCTGTGACGGATCAAGAAGCAATGAACGAGTATCTGCAGACTTTGACCGAGGGTTCGGTTGTATCTATGGAATATGTGCGTAACGGCGAGACTTTTACTGATGACTGTACTATGTCGTCCATGGATATAGCCAACGATCGCGGTATTTATTTTGATTCGATTGAGGTTAATTCGGCATCCGACGTATGGCAGGCTTTCAAAAGTGCCTGTCAAATGCCGCTTTCTGTTTTCAGTTCTACAAAGCTTGTTATTAAGAGTGCTTTTGCAGGTGAGGTAGAGGCGTATAACGTAGTGTCAGGTCCTGTTGGTGTGGTAAATGCGGTAGATGATGTTGTTGCAGACGTCGATACCGATGTAGGATTTAAGGCTACAACGCTTCTTATGCTTGCAGGTTATATATCCATTGCACTGACGATTACCAATATGCTTCCGCTCCCCGGGTTGGACGGTTCTCAGCTTATTATGTTGATAGTTGAGATGGTAATCGGTCATAAGCTCTCGAAAAAGGCAGAGAATGTCATCGCCGTCATTGGCTTCATTTGCCTTATCGGACTTGTACTTCTGGCTTTCTCGTCAGATATAGCGAAAATCGTAATTGAAGGATGGTAAGAGAATGGAACATGAGATTTTATATAATCGACGTCAGACAAGAACTGTAAATGTAGGCGGTTTGCTTCTCGGAGGCAACAATCCTATAAGGGTTCAGTCTATGAATAATACGAAGACGGCCGATGTAAAATCTACGTTAAACCAGATTTCGATGCTTTATGAGGCAGGTTGTGAGATAACAAGAACGGCTATTCCGGATATGGAAGCCGCAGAGGCTTTGAAGGAAATAACCGCTAAGTCTCCGATACCTGTTGTGGCAGATATTCATTTTGATTATCGACTCGCCATAGCTGCCGCTCAAAACGGCGCCGCCAAGATAAGGATTAATCCGGGTAATATCGGCGGAGAGGAGAATGTAAGAAAAGTAGCAGACGTTTGTAAAGAAAGAGGATTACCGATTCGTGTCGGTGTAAACTCAGGATCCGTAGAGAAAGCTCTTATAGCAAAATACGGCGGTGTGTGTAAGGAAGCAATGACGGAAAGCTGCCTTAATGCCGTAAAGATGCTGGAAGATGTTGATTTTGACGATATTGTAATAAGTATTAAATCATCAAGTCCGGCACTTACTATCGAGACTTATAAATTGCTTTCGTCTAAGGTCGACTATCCGCTTCATGTAGGTGTTACCGAAGCAGGAACAGTAAGAGGCGGACTAATTAAATCAGGTGTGGGAATAGGAGCGCTTTTGGCGCAGGGAATCGGTGATACCATACGTGTATCTCTTACCGGTGACCCGGTAGATGAGGTTGTCGCAGGTATCGGTATATTAAAAGCACTGAATTTAAGAACCGGAGGAATTACGTTTGTGTCCTGCCCGACATGCGGCAGAACCAAAGTACCGCTTATTGAAGTTGCAAGCAGAATAGAATCAAAAATTTCGGCACTTCCGTATGATATGAAAGTTGCTGTTATGGGTTGTGCGGTTAACGGCCCGGGAGAAGCATCCGATGCTGACATAGGACTTGCAGGCGGTGACGGGGAATTCCTTCTTTTTGAGAAGGGACAAATTATTCGTAAGATTTCCGCGGAGAATGCGGAGGAAGAATTTGTCAGAGAAGTTAAGAGACTGGGAGAAGAAATAAATGGAAAGAAGTCTGATTGAACTTTTTGATTTCTTGGATGATAAAAACAAGTCGGAACTTGAGGGAATAATTGTTAAAAAGGTTTCGGCTGAGATGCAAGGCGACGAAACTCGCCTTGATGTTTTTTTGAGCGGAATTGATGTTATCAAACGCGAAAACACATTGGCTTTTGCCGAGTATAAGGCAAAGACCGTTTTTGATTGCGATGTAAGATTTATTTTTGATGAGTTCGGCGAGAACGATGCCGAACGTGCTTTGGAAGTATTGGCGGAGCTTATCGTTAATGAGATTGTTTTCGAAGAGCCTGATTTTTATATGCTTGCAATGTTTTCGAGATATGAATTATCGGACGGTCGTTTGAAAATTTATACCGATGAGGTAAACACGGAATACGGTAATGATGTTTTGGCATACTTTGCGAAGCTTTTTGCCGAGCTGTTTAAACAACATACCGGTTTGGATATTGAAGGTTTTGATGTAGGTTACGAGCGTATCGAAGCCTGTAACTATAAGCTTGTATCAAAAGCGGTGTCTGTCGAGGAAGAATTGCCTGAACCTGCTGACGATTCTGAAGAAAAAAAGCCGGAAACCAAATCAAAGGCAAAAGCAAAGGGCGGGGCTTCTAAGGGCGAGGAAAAGGAAGCTTCAGACGAGAAGCCTCTTGATAAGAACTCTTGGGAATTTAAGTCAATCGAAGCAAAGAAGGTCTTTAAGGAGAACGGAAATAACGAGAAGACCTTTTTTAAGGCCAAGCTTGATGATAACGTAATCTGCGGTAAGGTCAAGAAAGGTATCGAGTTCTGCGATATAAAGGACATCTCATATGACCGCCAGGAAATTAACGTAGTCGGCCGAATCAAGATTAACATGGACGATGATATGAAGCTTGCCAAAAGCGGTAAGTGCGTAATCACCAACTTCATGATTATCGATAAGACGGGCGGTATTGCCGCTATGATGTTTATCCAGCCTAAGGAAGCAGATTTGTTCAGCAAAACCTTTAAAAAGGGCGGATATGCGGGTTTTCAGGGAAATGTTGAGAATAACAGAGGAGAAATGACTCTTAAGGTTACGGGTATTTTTCCTGCCGATCCTCCTAAATCACGTATGGATATGGCTTCGGAAAAGCGTGTTGAACTTCATGTTCATACAAAGATGAGCGAGAAAGATGCGGTTATAGATACCGAATCTCTTATTAAAACTGCCGCAAAATTCGGTCATCGCGCATGTGCGGTAACGGACCACGGTGTAGTTCAGGCTTTCCCTGCGGCTTATAACACGGCTAAAGGTCTTAAGGTAGGAGATACCGAGGAAAAGTTTAAGAGTATTTTGGGCGTTGAAGGCTATCTTGTAGATGACGGTCCAACAATTGTTTATAATCTGCCGATTGTTCCTGAGCATAAGGAATGTATCGGAAGTTTGGTATCGATTGCCCTTAAGGTAAGAGGCGAAGATTCAGCCTCGGATAACATCGAAAGCATTGTTCTTCGTAAATATCAGATTAAGGGTTTTAAGCCGTTAAGAATACCTGAAGAGGGTGAGTCTAACGAAGAAGCAAGACTTTTCTCGGAACCTGATATTGACAGAAGCCTTTGGAACAAAGGTGAGTTTAAAGGTTACGATGATGAGGATGAGAATACCGAAGAGGAAGTTTCTGAAGAGATGGTTAATCCTTCGGTAATAACTTATGCCGAAGGCAAGGGACCTGATTATATTGAGTATTCTGAGGAAGAAGAGCCATATATTCCTGAGATCATCGAGTATGAGTTTATTGCCGAGTATAAAGCGGATTTCCAGGACGAGAAATTCGGAGGAAGCGGAAAACCGTGCGATTCTTATTTTAAAGCCGAAGAAATCGTAAATTTCATCGGTGATTCCTATGTGTGCGGAAAAGAAATATTTAAAGCATTGGATTTCTTAAGATATGCAGGATACAGAATTAACGTAGAGGAACACGAGTACTATAGGCAAAAGTTCCTCATGCCTGCCGTTGATGTCGAGAAAATTTTGGAGTTGCAGGGAAAAGCATTGAAGGACGTTTTCGATGACGGCTTATCGTTGTCAGACGAAGCGGATTTGTGCTTTAAGTTGATTTCGGAATATGTAATCGAACAGGGAACATCAGATCCGTACGAGATAAATTACAGAATCGGTCATTTTACGACGGAGCAAATAAAGGATCGTAAGAATTTTGCGTACCATGTTATTCTTTTGGCAAGAAACAATATGGGCCTTTATAACATGTACCGCCTTATTTCCGAAGGTCACGTTAATTATTTTAAGGTAAGACCTCGTATGCCTCGAAGCCTCATAAGATACTATCATTCTTCGATTATCGTCGGTTCCGCCTGTGAACGAGGAGAAGTATATAGGCAGGTTTATAAGGCTTACAGAGAAACGGGTAAGAACTATACCGAGACTTTAAATATCTTAAAGAGCGACAAGCTTTTCAGAGATACGGTTAAGCTTTACGACTATATCGAAATACAGCCGCTTACAAATAACGCCTTTATGACAAGAGAAGTTAAAGAAGACGGTATTATGTTTAATATGACGGACATTATGTATATAAATAAGATGCTCGTCGAATTGGCAGATTACTTTGAGCTTCCGTGCTGTGCTACGACCGATGCGCATTTCTTAAATCCTGAGGACGGTATGTATCGTAAGAACATGCTTATGGAGATGGGTTTTGAAGATGCTGAAAACCAGGCTGATTTGTACTTCAGAACTACGGATGAGATGCTTGAAGAGTTTGCGCCTTATTTGGGTGACGACAAGGCTTTCGAGGTAGTTGTAAAAAATACCAATATGATTGCGGATAAGATTGAATACGGAATAAAGCCTTTCCCGGACGGTACTTATCCTCCGATTATTTCGACTGCCGCATCGGATGTTCGTGATATCACATGGACCCGTGCGAACCGCATGTATCGTCATAACGGAGTTTTGGATCCTACCGTTAAGGCCAGACTCGAAAAAGAGCTCGACAGTATCATAGGTAACGGCTTCGCCATCATGTATTACATCGCCTACAGACTTGTAAAAAAGTCCAATAATGACGGTTATATCGTAGGTTCGAGAGGTTCCGTAGGTTCATCTCTCGTTGCAACGATGTGCGGTATCTCGGAGGTAAACCCTTTGGCGCCTCACTATCGTTGTCCTAAGTGTCATTTCACGGAGTTTGATAACACGGGTGTTTACGGCTCAGGTTTTGATTTGCCTGCTAAAAAGTGCCCGGAATGCGGCGATGTCGATATGATACGTGACGGTCAGGATATTCCGTTTGAGACATTTCTGGGATTTTTCGGTGATAAGCAGCCTGATATCGATCTTAACTTCTCGGGTGAATATCAGCCGAGAGCACATAAGTATGTCGAGTATCTTTTCGGAAAGACTCATACGTTCAGAGCAGGTACCATAGGTACTTATGCCGATAAGAACGCTATGGGTGTTGCCCGAAAAGTAGGTGAACTTAAAGGCGTATCTTATACCCGCGCCATGCTTACATATATGTCGGAGGGAATTGAAGGCGTTAAACGAACAACTTCACAGCATCCGGGCGGAATCGTTGTAGTTCCTAAGGAAATGGATGTATATGAATTTACGCCTATACAGTATCCTGCGAACAAGACGGATTGCGGAATAATTACTACCCACTTCGACTTCCGTGCCATGCACGATACAATTTTAAAGCTTGATATTTTGGGACATGCAGACCCTACGGTTCTTCGTATGCTTCAAACACTTACGAATATTGAAGTTACTACTATTCCGATTCCGGAACCTAAGGTTATGAGTCTTTTGGAGTCTACGGATGCATTGGGATTTGATATTTCGAAGACCGATGCGGGAGCTGCTACCTTGGGACTTTCCGAGCTTGGTACCAATATGGCACGTTCAATGATTAAAGAGACTCATCCTACGAGATTTTACGATTTGGTTCAGCTTATGGGTCTTTCTCACGGAACCGACGTTTGGAAGGGAAATGCTCAGGATTTGATTAATGACGGTATCTGCGACCTTAACTCCGTTATCGGATGTCGTGACTCCATTATGACAAGTCTTATTTACTGGGGCGTTCCGAATAAGGATGCTTTCGATATCATGGAGGGCGTACGTAAAGGTAAGGTTGCTGCAGGCAAAGTAGAGAAGTGGCCTCAATATGTAGAAGAGATGAAGGAACATAACGTTCCTGACTGGTATATAGAGTCTTGTCAGAAGATTAAGTACATGTTCCCGAAGGCTCACGCCGCAGCTTATTCCATTTCTACTTTACGTGTAGCGTGGTTTAAGGTTTACTATCCTGAGGAGTACTATTGCGCATTCTTTACAATAAGAGGCGATGAGTTTAACGCCGAAAACATGTGCCAGGGACTTCCGAAGCTTACGGCTCACAGAAAGGCTTTGGGCGATCAGATGAAGATGGACGATAACCCGAAGGTTAAAAGTGAGTTCTATCTCTCGGAAATCGTCGAGGAGATGTATGCAAGAGGCATTGAGTTTTTGCCTATAGATCTTCAGACATCTGCGGCAACGAAGTTTACGAAGGTTGAAAAGGGCAAGATTTTGCCTCCTTTAAGCGCTTACTATCAGATTCCGGACACATTGGCCGAGAAGATTGTTGCAGAGCGAGAGAAGGCACCTTTTGCAAACAGGGAAGAACTTATGCAGCGTTGCGGAATCGGTTCTACGACGCTTGATAAGATTAAAGATTACGGCTTGCTTGATTATCTGCCGGAATCTTCACAGATTAATATGTTCGAACTTTTGGGCGGTTCGATGTAATATGGTTTAAATTTTACTGACGGAGGCTTTATGTTGACAGTTGACGTAATAATTAAAGAATCTGTTCCGGAAACGGATAAGGTTTTTTGTTACGGCGTAAAACCTGAACTTGAGGCCGAAATCAAAGTCGGACAGGCGGTAATTGTTCCTTTCGGAATACATAATACCGCCCGTGCGGCATATATTGTTTCTTTAAACGACGGAAGTAACGTCGAATATAAACTTAAGTATGTAAAAGAAATAATCGATAAGGTTCCCGTGCTTAAAGAGGATCAGATTAAGCTTATTTCCTTTATTTCCAAGAAGTATAACTGCACCATGAGTGATGCGATTGCTCTTATGGTTCCGACGGCGGTGATTAATCACAAAAATCCCAAGGTTCGAGTAGTTTGTCTTAAAGACGAGGCTAAGGCAAGAAGCCTTTTGGCGGAAAATAAGATAAGAAGTTCGGCGCAGATTAATATTCTGACGCTCCTTTTCGAGAAGAATGAGATTTATGCAAAAGAACTTTTGACGGGAACCGGAGCCAATAATTCTCAGCTTGCGGCTTTGAGAGAAAAAGGTCTTATAGAGGTTATACAAAGAGAAGAATCAGGTGAAATTAAAGAAAGAGAACCTATAGATTTTAAGGATTCGTTTAAAAGAATTCATACGCTTAACGACGAGCAGGAAAATGCCGTTAACGAGATAACAGCCCCAAGTACCAAGGCTCGTGTTTTCCTTCTTAACGGAATAACGGGAAGCGGTAAAACAGAATGCTATCTTCATTGTGCTTCGGAATATATAAGTCGAGGAAGCTCTGTTTTATATCTGGTGCCTGAAATTTCTCTTACGCCTCAGACAGTGTCCTGGCTCGAAGCAAGATTTGAGAATAATATTGCCGTTATGCACAGCCGCCTGACGGATAAGCAAAGATACGAAGAGTGGAACAAAATTCGTATGGGGAAAGCGAGAATAATTGTCGCTGCAAGAAGCGGTGTTTTCGCTCCGATAGATAATTTAAAACTGATAATAATCGACGAGGAACACGACTCGTCTTATAAGTCTGAGACACATCCTAAGTATAACGCCAAGGAAATAGCCGTAATGAGAGCTAAAATCAACGGTGCGACAGTTCTTTTGGGCTCGGCGACGCCTTCGGTGGAGACATACTATGCCGCAAGCTTGGGGGTTTATAAGCTTTTATCGCTTACCAAAAGAGCAAATCCGAATGCCAAGCTTCCAAAGGTAAATCTCGTGGATATGAAAGAACAGTTTAAGCTTGGTTCCGGACAATTTCTTTCCATTCCGCTTAAAAATGCCATGAGTAAAGCGGTAGCGGATAACAAACAGACTATTCTCTTCCTTAACCGCAGAGGCTATACAAGAACTTTGGTTTGCATGGATTGCGGAGAAACAAAGAATTGTCCTTCGTGCTCCGTCGGTATGACTCTTCATACGAACAGGTATTCCAAGGAAAAGCTTCTTATATGCCATTATTGCGGATATACTCTTCCCGTAAGCGAATGCGTGTGCGATTCCTGCAGCGGAAGAAAGTTTGAGAATATCGGTTTCGGTACGGAACAGTTGGAAGAATATATTAAAACGACTTTCCCTTCGATTCGTGTGCTTCGAATGGATCAGGATACGACACTTGCCGCAGGTTCTCATGCGGATATACTTGAGAAATTCCGTGAGCATGAGGCCGACGTTCTTATAGGAACACAAATGATTGCCAAAGGCCATGATTTCCCGGATGTTACCGTTGTAGGTATACTTGATACGGACATCATGACCGCCGCTTCCGATATAAGAGCTACCGAAAGAGCATTTCAGCTTATTACACAGGCTTCGGGGCGCGCCGGAAGAGACGAAGCTCCGGGTGAAGTTTTTATTCAGACTTTTAAACCTAAGGATGAACTTATTAAGTATGCTTCGACTCAGAACTATAAGGCATTCTTCGATGCGCAGATAGAATATCGAAAAGCATTATCATTACCGCCTTTTAAGGCTTTGGGTGAGATTATGATTTCTGCTGTGGATGAAGAAGAATTGGCGCAAAAGACCTCGGATTTAAACGAGTACCTTAAAGAATATCTTTCATATCAGGACGAAAGCTTCGGATTTGAGCTTTACGGACCTGTATCAGCTCCTGTATATGAGCTTCGCGGAAAGTATAGAAATGTCTTTAACCTTAAAGCTAAGAACAAGTCCGCATTGGCGGCCGTATTTAAGCAGGTTATGAGTGATTTTGACTATAATTTATACCACATTTCTTTCGATGCGGATAAATGACCGTTGTGGTAAAATAAAGTGTTAATGTATTTTTCGGAGGATATAAAATATGGCTCTTCGTAATTTGGTATATGAGAATGATGAGATGATTCGTAAAATTTCCCGTCCTGTAGACGAGATTACACCAAGAATTTTGCAGCTTCTTGATGATATGTACGAGACAATGACTTTTGAAGACAGAGGCATCGGTATTGCAGCTGTTCAGGTTGGCGTATTAAGAAGAATTTTTGTAGTTGATATCGGTGACGAGAACGGTAAAATCGAGTTTATTAACCCTGAAATCCTTGAGCGTAAAGGTTCTCAGGTTTTCTGCGAAGGTTGTCTTTCCGTTCCGGGTAAGAATGCGGATGTTGAGCGTCCTGAGTGGATTAAGATAAAAGCTTTGAACCGTGACGGTGAAGAGTTTGTTATGGAGGCCGACGGTCTTTTGGCTGTATGCATCTGTCACGAGTATGATCACTTGGACGGTACTTTGTTTATTGATAAGGCTATCGACGGAAAGATTATCACGGCAGAATAAGATATCGTTTCCGGGGGATTTTAAATGAGCGAAGTTAACGTCAAAGATTTAAAGATAGTTTTTATGGGTACGCCTGAGTATGCTCAGGTTGTGTTAAGTTCTCTTATAGGTAACGGCTTTAACGTATGCCTGGCGGTTTGCCAGCCCGATAAGCCTGTCGGAAGAAAGAAGATTATTACTGCTCCGCCTGCAAAGGTTACCGCGGTAGAAAACAGTATCCCGGTATTTCAGCCGAATTCTTTCAGAAACGACGAATCCTACGAGACTGTTTTAAAGTATGAACCGGACTTAATTATTACGGCGGCTTACGGCAAGATTTTGCCGCAGCGTGTTTTGGATATTCCGAAATACGGATGCATAAATGTTCATGCTTCGCTTCTTCCTAAATACAGAGGAGCATCTCCTGTTCATGCAAGCATTTTAAACGGCGATTTAAAAACCGGTGTAACCGTTATGAATATGGACGCCGGAATGGATACCGGTGATATTTTGGTTCAGGCGGAAACACCTATTGATATAAATATCGATACTTTATCTCTTACCGAAGAACTTTCAAAGATAGGTTCAGAACTTCTTATTTCCATGCTTCAGGACTATGTTGACGGCAAGATAGTTCCTATAAAGCAGGATGAGAATCTTGTAACGATGTGTAAGCCGATAGTAAGTGAAGACGGACTTATCGATTGGAACGACAGCGCTTTGAATATACATAACAAAATCAGAGCGTTGGCAGGTTGGCCGGGTGCTTATTCTTTGGCAGGTGACAATAAATTTAAGTTCTATCGTTCGCATCTTGCGGATGAGGATTTTGAAGGGGTTCCGGGTACTATCGTTAAGGCCAAAAAAGGCGACCTTTTTATTAAGTGCGGTCAAGGTGTTATAGCAATAGACGAACTTCAGCAGCCGGGCGGTAAGAGACTTGCCGCATTGGACTGCGCACATAATTTTACCGTAGGCAAGATTATCGGAGAGTGATATTTCTATGCCTAAGGATTATGTTCTGGATATGAAGCAGTTGAAGTACAGGAAAGCTAAGGCTTCCGATGACAGAGAGGTGTGCTTTTATCTGTTGTATGAGGTTTTCGAGACCGAGGCATTCAGTAATTTGGCGGTAAAGGACGGGAAGATGTCCGATTTTACCAGAGCCATGTTTTACGGAACGATAACTTATGCCATCTCGATTGATTTTTTGGTTCATCATATAGCCAGGAAAGATACTTCAGAGATGGATCCGATGATTCGTACCATTATCCGTATGGGTGTTTGGCAGATAGCTTTCTCTGATAAGGTTCCGCCTTTTGCTGCGGTTGATACTTCAGTGGATTTAGCACGTAAAACAGGCTGCGGCAAGGCTTGTTCCTACATTAACGCCGTATTAAGGAAAATAGCTTCGGCGCCGAAAGAGGTTTTCGATATGGATTCTTATAAACCTGAGGTTGCTTTAAGTTTAAAGCCTGAGATTTACGGAATCTTAAAAAAAGATATGGGTAAAGAAAAAGCCTTGTCGGTAGGAAAAGCTCTTCTTAAAACGCCTGCGCTTTGTATAAGAGTAAATAATCTTCTTACGACCAAGGAAAAGCTTATTGCTTCGTTAAAGGACGAGGGAATTATCTGTAACGAATCCTCGTTTATGCCCGAAATTGTGATTATCGAGACTTCTGGCGTACATATAAGCGATACCAAAGCTTTTAAGGACGGGTGGTTTTTCGTTCAGAATGAAGCAGCCTGCCTCGTTGGATTTCTTTCGTCTCCAAAAGAGGGCGATAAGGTTTTGGATTGCTGTGCGGCTCCGGGCGGTAAGTCTACTCATATGGCGGAGATTTCAAAAGACAAGGCCGAGATTTTGGCATTGGATATTAATGAATCCCGCTTAAAGCTTATTGACGAGAATGCAAAAAGACTTCAATTAAGTTCCATAAAGACTTTGAAGGCCGATTCTACTGCATTAAATTTTGAGTTAAAGCTTAACGGCATTAAAGAAGGAAGTTTTGATGTAGTTCTTACGGATGTACCTTGTTCTGGTCTCGGTATTATGGGTCGAAAACCGGATATCAGACAAAGCATAAGTTACGAAAGAATTTCCGAGCTTTTGCCTACACAGGCGAAAATATTAAAGCAGGCAGCATCGTTTGTTAAGGTCGGCGGAAGACTTGTCTATAGTACCTGTACGTTAAATCAGGCAGAGAATCGGATGCAGGTTAAGAAGTTCTTGGAAGAAAATAAAGACTTTAAGCCGATAGATATAAACGGTTTATTGCCTAAAAGACTTAATCTTGATGATTTAAGGGTAAATGAAGCCAAAGAAGGAATGATTACTTTATATCCCGATACGGATATGTGCGACGGCTTTTTCGCTGCCGTTCTTGAGAGGGTTAAATAATGGAAAAACAAGGAAAGTTTTGTTTGGATTTGAACTTGGAAGATATTAAGCTTTGGTGCAAGGAGAAAAATCTCCCTGCTTTCAGAGCGGGCCAGCTTTATAAGTGGCTTTCTTCGGGTGTTATAAATACCGATGAGATGACCAATATTCCAAAGAACATGCGCGACGAGTTAAATAAGGATTTTATTACCGACGGCATGAAAATCGAACACGAATTTATATCTCAGATCGACGGTACGGTAAAGCTTGTTTTCGGGCTTTATGACGGACACATAATAGAGACTGTTCTTATGAGATATAAGACGGGTATATCAATCTGCATTTCTTCTCAGGCAGGATGCAAAATGGGCTGTACCTTCTGCGCATCTGCTCATGCGGGTTTCGGAAGAAGTCTTACGGGCGGTGAGATGCTCGGCCAGGTGCTTTTGTCGCAGAAGCATATAGGTGAGAGGATAAGAAGCGTCGTAGTAATGGGAATAGGCGAGCCTTTCGATAACTACGATAATCTTATGGATTTTATTAATCTTGTAACTGATGAGAACGGTAATAACTTAGGTTCTCGTCATATCACGGTTTCAACCTGCGGACTTGTGCCTGAGATGAAGAAATTTACCGAGCAAAATTTGCAGGTAAACCTTTCGGTATCTCTTCATGCGCCGAATCAGGTTTTGCGTGAGAAGCTTATGCCTATTGCGAGAAGATACGATATTAACGAACTTATTAAGGCTTGTTCCGAATATGAGAAAACCACAAATCGAAGAATTACCTTCGAGTATTCTCTTTTCGCCGGGGTTAACGATACGAAAGAATGCGCAGCGGAGCTTCATAAGCTTTTAAGAGGCATTCATTGCCATATAAATCTTATTGCGGCAAACGAGTTTCCGGGAAGCCCTTATAAGAGAAGTCCCGCAGGAAATGTAGCCGATTTTCAAAGGTACCTTGAAGGCTATCACATGAACGCCACTTTGCGTCGTGAGATGGGAACTGATATTATGGCAGCATGCGGACAATTAAGAAGAGGTCTCGAATCGGAGGCAAATAAAGCGCAGGACGGTGAAAGTTTATCGTGAAATATGTTTCTTTCTCGCAAACAGGTCTCGTAAGAGAAAATAACGAAGATTCCGTAAGAGTCGTTTTAAACGGTGACGTACTTGTTGCCGTTGTTGCAGACGGCGTCGGTGGCGAGAATAAAGGCGAAGTTGCAAGTAAAATCGCCTGTGACTTTGTGTGCGATGAGATATCTTCAAATTTCGACAACATTCTTAAGCTTAAAACCTCGGAGCTTGAGGATTTGTTCAGAAGTGTTTTGCAGAAGGCCAATAACGAGATAGTTAAGGTATCGGGAAGTAATAAGGCTTGTAACGGTATGGCTACGACATTAACCTGTGCCGTTATCTATAAAAATGTCCTCATAATTGAGCATATAGGCGATTCAAGAGCGTATCTTTTGCACGGTTCGCATTTGGAAAAACTTACCTCGGATCACACGGTTTACGAGACGATTTTAAATAACGGAACCTTAAGTGAAGAGGAAAAACAGGCATATTATAAGAAGTACGGTTCAGTTCTTACCAAATTTTTGGGCGACAACAGTTTTATTAAACCGAACTTCTACAAGTATAATATTATGTACGGTGACGTGATTTTGCTTTGCACCGACGGTTTGTACTCGTATATCGATGCGGATAAACTGAAGGCAATCTTAAGAGAACACGCAGACCTTCAAAAAACAGCGGAAAGATTGGGAGAAGAGGTATATAATAACGGAGCGGGAGACAATTGCTCTTTCGTTCTGATTCATAATAAGCCGTAAAGGTTTAAGTTTGACAGGAGATAAATTATGGAAGTTACCGGACCGGAAGGCTTGGTCCTTGCAGGTAAATACAGAATACAAAGACTCATAGGATGCGGCGGTATGGCCAATGTATATTTGGCTGTAGATATCGTATCCGATACTTATGTAGCCGTAAAAATATTAAAGCCGGAGTTCTCGAACGACGAAGAGTTTATTAAGCGTTTCGACACGGAAGCTCAGGCTGTTATGTCGCTTTCGCATCAGAACATCGTTAAGGTGTTTGATGTCGGTCATGACAAGAACTTCAGATTCATAATTCAGGAATATATTGACGGAATTACCGTTAAGGAACTTATTAACCAGAACGGTCATCTTGACTGGAAGGTTGCCGTTCCTATTGCTATTCAGGTAGGTATTGCTTTGGAGCATGCCCATAAGAACGGTATCGTCCATAGAGACATTAAGCCTCAGAATATTCTTATCAATCGTGAGAAAATCGCGAAAATAACCGACTTCGGTATCGCTCGCGCTTCTACCACGAATACCATTACCATGAATACGGGTTCGGCTTTGGGTTCCGTTCACTATTTCTCGCCTGAGCAGGCAAGAGGCGGAAACGTAGGTCCTTCTTCCGATATTTATTCATTGGGCGTTATGCTTTTCGAGATGGTTACCGGAAGAGTACCGTTTGACGGTGATAATGATGTTGCGGTTGCCGTAAAACATCTTCAGGAAAAACCACCTGTTGCTTCAAACTTTGTACCAGGTATTCCTGCAGGTCTTGATGCCATCATTATTAAGGCTATGCAGAAAACTCCGGATTTGCGCTATCATACGATGGCTCAGATGGTTGCCGAACTTGACAGCATCCAGTACGATCCGAACGGTGTTTTCGGTGTAATTAATCAGAAGCATTCGGGTGCCGGTAATGCTGAAATTAATACGTCTTTCCGTAAGGACCCGGATTACGACAAGGTAAAAGACATCGAAAGCACTATCGATACGAGACGCCGTGCAAAAATCAGAGATACGGTTCTTTTATCGCTTATCATTCTTCTTATAGTTGGTGTTATTATCGGTATCGGTACTTTGGTTGTATCGACGCTTTCCAATACTACGAAGATTCAGAAGAATACTAACTACACAATTAAGAATTATGTAGGTCTGACGATTGATGAAGTTGAGGCAGAGCTTGATGCCAATCAGATTAAGTACACTACACAATATGTTGTTCTCGACGATGTTGAGCCGGGAATAGTTGTAGAGCAGAGCATTAACGAAGGAATTACAATTTCCGCCAACAGTCCTACGAGTACACTTATGCTTACGGTATCCATGGCGGAGGAGTCTTTCGGACTTCTAAACTATGCGGGCAGCTCCTACGAGGATGCCTTTACGTCTTTAACCAATCTCGGTTTAAAACCGAGCCTTCGTTCCGAAATCAGTGACGAAGTAGCATCGGGTACCGTAATTCGTACGGAGCCTGAAGAGGGAACTATCGTAAAACCGGGCGATTCCGTAGTTATTATCTATGCCGTTGAGCCTGAAGAATGTGCCGTTCCTGATATTTTGGGTTGTGATTTGGAAGAAGCAAGAGAGATTATAGAAGAAAGTAATCTCATAATCGGTGATATCGTCGGAGCTCCTGAAGTTATCGATGAATTGCCTGAAAGTCAGCAGATTGTTCTTCTTACCGATCCTATCGCAGGCACCAATGTTATGAGAAGATCTGCAATTAAGATTTATGTAGGTACTATGGAAGATTACGAGAACGGCGGAACACCGACACCGACACCTCCTATGGTTAACGTAGCTCCGGGCATCAGCGGTTCGGGTACCGTAAGCGGCGGCGGAGACTATCCACCGAATACCGAAGTTGTTCTTGTAGCAGTTCCGTCCCAGGGAAGCCAGTTCCTCTATTGGACCGATGACAGAGGAAATATAGTTTCTTACGAGCCTGAACTCAGAATCGTTTGCGATGAGAATATGCATCCTTATACTGCATATTTCGGTGCTTTGCCGACCAATACTCCGACACCGACTCCGAGTCCGAGTCCTACGCCGACTCCGGAACCTACACCTACACCGACTCCGGAGCCTACTCCGACTCCTGTGCCGGAGACCCCGCCTGAGAATCCGCCGGAGGGTGGCGAGAATCCGCCTGAGGGCAATCCCGGAGGCTGATAATTGAGCACTGATTCTTCAAAAGGAATAATTACCAAGGGCGTAGGTGGCCTTTATACCATCCGACTTGAGGACGGTACATATGTAAATGCATCGGCCCGCGGCAATCTTCGCATAAAAAAGCAAAAGCCGATAATAGGCGATATCGTAACGGTTGTTCCTTCGGGTGACCCTGATGTTGAGTGCGTTTTGGATACAATCCTGCCGCGCAAAAACTATCTTATAAGGCCGCCGGTGGCAAACGTTGATGCAATGCTTTTAAGCTTTGCGGTAAAAGATCCCGAACCCGATTTGAAGCTTCTCGATAAGCTTCTGGTGATTTTGGCTTTAATAGATGTAAAACCCGTTGTTGTTTTTACCAAAAGTGATTTGGATCCTTCTTATTCCGAGAAACTGGTTAGTGTTTATAAGGATGCCGGATATACTGTTTTCGGGGTGTCCGAGGGAAATTCCGATGAACTTCGAGACTATATCCTTTCGTTGCCCGAAAACTTTTGCATCAGCTTCGCAGGACCTTCCGGAGTAGGCAAGAGCACTTTGTGTAATGACATTCTCGAGACGGGTGCCATGGAGGTCGGATTAATTTCAGAGAGACTTAAAAGAGGAAAGCATACGACAAGGCACGTGGAGTTGTTTGAGTATGCGCACGGCTTTGTTCTTGATACGCCCGGATTTACTTCGCTGGAACTTTTCGAGCTTGGGGTAGACTTTCGAAACGTTATTTTGGGATACCCTGAATTCGAGCGCTTGGCAGTTGATTGCCAATATGACGATTGCAGGCACAAAAATGAGAAGAATTGCGCGGTTATCAAGGCGCTTAATTGTGCTAATATAGACGAAGGTCGATATGCTCGTTATGTTGACCTGTACGATGATCTTTATAACCATCGGAACGATTATTCGGTAAAGAGAGGCTTTTATAATGAAAACAAATAAAGAACTGAAGATTGCACCGTCTGTTTTGTCGGCTGATTTCGGTTATCTTGCGGATGAGGTTATAAGAATCGAGCCTTACTGCAAATTCCTTCATTTGGACGTTATGGATGCTCATTATGTACCGAATCTTTCCATCGGAACTCCTGTTATTAAAACTCTTCGTAAGCATACGGATATGATTTTTGATACACATCTTATGATTACAAATCCTGAGGATTACGTTGAGGTTTTCGCTGATTGCGGTTCCGATTACATCACTTTCCATATCGAATGTTCAAACGATGTTAAGGGACTTATTGATAAGATTCACGGTTTGGGTAAGAAGGCGGGAATTTCGATTCATCCGGATACTCCGATTGAGGAAATATATCCTTACCTGGGACTTGTTGATTTGGTGCTTATTATGTCTGTAAGACCCGGATTTGGCGGACAACGCTTTATGCCTGATGCCTGCATGAGAATCGATAAAGTTCGTCGTAAGTTAAATGAGATTAATTCCGATGCGATTTTGTCCGTAGACGGCGGAATTAACGCAGGCACAATAAAGCTTGCAAGATCTTGCGGCGTTGACCTTTTTGTGTCCGGAAGTTCTGTATTTTGTGCTCCTGATTCAGCCAAGGCCGTTGAGGAAATGATAAGATGCGGAAGTCAGTTGTAATTTCGGGCGGACCTTCCATATATGACGATGCAGCAGTCATCATTTCGGATTTTGAACCGGAAGTAATTTATTGTGCGGATTCCGGAGCTGATTTTGCACTTAACCATAATATTCGTCCCACAAGAGTTTTCGGAGATATGGATTCCGTAAGCGCCGAGGGGCGTGTTTTAATTGAGAAACTAAATATTCCGATAACCGTATATCCCGTCGAGAAAGATAAGAGCGATACCGAAATATGCCTTCGTGAACTTTCAGACGAAGATGAAATCTTGCTTGTATGCTCAATGTCGGGTAGGGTAGATCACCTTTGGACGAATCTGAATTTGATTTCCAAACTTCATTCTGAAGGATATTCCGTTACCGCAACAGACGGAGTGACTGATGTTATTCCTATGCGAGACGGCGAGACAATAAGCTTGGGCGGCATTATCGACGCATCCAAACTTTCAATATCGCTTATTCCTTTGACACCTGAGGTAAAGGGCGTTACCATCTCGGGCGTTAAATATCCGCTAAACGATGCGACTCTTATATTCGGAGACTCATATTCCCACGGGAATTCTTTGGCCGATGGTTCGGATTCTTTCTCCGTTACGGTAGGAGAAGGACTTCTTTCTATAGTAATTACACCAATCGACTGATAGTATTAAGTAAGAGAGTATAGAGATTGGAGGGATAGGGTATGGAAAATAATGAAAAGCCGTCAGAAATGCAGGTTCCTGCTGATTATATGGCTGATGTATCGGCAGAAGCAGTTTCAGATGTTCCGACAGAAACTGTCGCAGATGTTATAGCAGGTGCTGCAGACGAAATTTCACCTCAGAATACCGTTGAAGTTTCAAACGAAGTTATAGTACCTGACAAAATTCTTATCCCTTCCGAGAAGTCACATAAGAAACTTGTTGTGGTTTTATCGATTTTGGCAGCAGTCTTAGTTATTTTGGCAGCAGGTTTTCTGTTGCTGGTGCCGCGTAAAATAAAGTTTCACAGTAAAGATATTGTCGTAACCTTGGGTTCTTCGCAGACAATACGTGTTGATGTTACTCCGGCTACTTCAGAGAAATTCGTTGTTTACGAGAGCTCCGATGAAGATGTTTTAACTATCGAAAACGGTCAAATTGTGCCGGTAAGTCTCGGTGAATGTACGATATATGCCAAGACTTTATTCGGTACCGACGTAAAGTGCAATGTTACCGTAAGCGTCAATACCGATAATCTGGAGCACAGTCGTTTGGCTAAGAGTTTGGACAATTTGGGTTTTATCAATTCAAGCGGATCATTTGATGAAGCAGATATGGATGAACTCTGGTTTTACGGATACTATGTGTACGATTTAACGACCTATTATATGCGATTCGGTGATTGTCGTGTAATTGATTCCGATTCCGATATTGCAGACGATCCTTTTTTGGTTGATGTATATTATGTTAAATCCGATAATCTGCCGTACTGGTTTGCCGATAAGCCGGTTTATGATGTCGTTTACAGTGCCGATGACGTTGAAGTAAGTTGCGAGCATTTTTCTGACTCTGATAGTTTTGCTGTCAGAATCACTGCTCCTAATGTCACAATCGAGTATTTGATTCCGGATGACGATTACGAGAAGCAGGAAGAAGTGCTTCGTTCTTTAGGTATTCCGGTTGTTTTCGATTATATATAAGACTAAAAAGCGTGGACCTCAAATGAAGAAATTAATAAGCCTGCTTCTGATTATTGTTTGCCTTGGTTTGTGCTCTTGCACCGCCGAGGAAGTTGAAAACAGCGGTTTTAAGTTAGATGTTATGAATACCTTCAGTTATCGCGATTTGCTTAAAGATTCTATTGATGAAGGATTTATTGCTTATTGGGATTTCACGGCTCTCGTCGATTTTGAATTGGAGGAGCAGTATCCGGAAATCTATAACCGCGATCGTTCATTACCTATGACTGACGAACAAATTGAACACTATTACAGTTGTTGTTTGCATGCAATCGGCGGCAAGATGACATACAGAAATGATTCTTCTGATGTATTAATCTTCAATGATTATATGTCTGCTGTAGGCGGCTCCGGACAGGGCCTTACAGTGTATGTCCGTTTTGAAGAGGAATTTGATTTACCGGACGACTATAAAGACTGGGAAGAGTATGCTGAAGAGGTTTACTTTGAACCCGATTACGAACTGCATATGGATAATATGGAAGAAACGGATGATGGTGCACTTCTGATTTACCGTACCAGAGTTAATTCGTACGGTGACGGAAATTCCTCGGAAAGGTATTATGAAGTGACGGTGGTAACAGTCAATTCTGACGAGACCTCATTAATCCGTGTAGACTACGAGATGCCGGTTAAGAATAACGAAGAAGAAATTGTCGAGCTTAATAGGCTTGGCATACCGGTTGTCACTGATTATATTGACTAATCGAAAACAATCTCCCAAGACACTCCGTCAGTTCTTCACATTTTCATATGAAAGCAAAATTGGGACTTTTTTATGTTGAATGGGACTAAAAACCCGAGTATCCTAAAAATGTAAATAAGCATCTGCGGGACAGCAGGTGCTTTTTTCGTATCAAAACAGAGAATTCATGATTCAATGTCGTAGACGCATGATTGAATTTTTGACTGATTTTACGGATAATTACTATAAAGTTTTATGAAGGTAAGGTAATTGGAATGGGTAAACTCGGGAAAGTATCAGGATCCCTACTTTTTTTCTCTGTTTTGATCTACGCATTAACCGGATGCGCCGATTTTTCGTTGGCTGCATTATTTAAAGGAAGTGATTCCATACCTGAGACGACAGACACTGCAGAGATGATAACAATTGATATTACAGCAACAGTTACAGAAGCTAAACCTTCTGAAACCGAAACTGAGACAGAAGTAACGGTTATCGTAACCGAACCAACACCAACACCGGAGCCTGAGCTTATTTCTATGGACGAGATGATGTACGGTGCCGGTTGCTTTCAGGTAAAGGTTGAACCGTCCTCAGATGCAGACGTTCTTGGAAGAATCACAGTAAATGACGAGTATCATGTAATAGGGCAGTACGGCGTATATTATGTGATCGAATATGAAGGACAAGAAGGATACGTTGTAGCAATCGCTTTCTCGGCTGAACCTTCTGAAGAAGTTGAACCTACTGAATCTGAAGATGAAACATCGGAAACAACTACTTCCGATAACAGTTCTTCGGGTACTGCTTCAGGTACTACTTCAGGTACAACTTCAAACGGCAGCACAAGCGGTAACAGTAATCAAAACTCAAGTGGTACAAGTCAAGATGAACCAGAGTATATCGACACAGAGCAGGACAGAATCCCGCTTGATGAACCTACTCCTACACCGGTTCCGTCAAGTCTCGGATCAACACCTGACCTTTCAATGACCTATAACGGTAACACAGTAAGCGAATACTACGTTGACGGCTACGGTACTGTATACGGCTACTTCGTTGGTACTTCGACGTTTAACGACTTGGTTAACTCGCACAGAGCAGAACTTGGTCTTGAAACTGTTGCAACTGGAACTGCAGATTATACAAATATGCGAGCAATTGAGTGTACCGTTGTGTTTAGTCACCAAAGACCTAATGGTGAGTGGGGAACGCAAGGTGAGGTTTGCAGTGGTACTTCTAATAACCAAAGTGCTTTCGATAGTTTTATGAACTCAGATGCTCACCGTGCAACTCTTGAAGGTCCATATTTGCAAGTGGGCGTTATGAATACGGCTGCATTTGTCAGAGTAACTTGGGATGAATACGACGGTTGGGTTAAAAATTCATCTGCTCTTGTAGCAAACTTTGTTGACTAACACATTTCTAAATTAAGTCTCTTAAGACTGTTCCTTAATCGGAGCAGTCTTTTTTAATATAAAAAAATAAAATAAGGAGAACATCTAAATGAAGAAAGAAAAACTTATCGTAACAATTTTAAGTTCAGTGGTACTTGTCGGAATTGTAGGTATGGTTTTCGCAAATGCAGACGACGAAACACCTACTGAAGACATTGTTCCTACTGAATCTGTTCTTGTAACCGAAACAGCAGATATGGAATCTGTTCCTTCGGAAGAAGAAATTGTCTTGTCTGAAGAATCAGAGCCTTCAGATACTTTAATCGAGTTGCAAGAAAGTGAAACCGATATTGATGTATCTGAATCAGAAGAATCTGTTATTTTAGAATCTTCGGAAGATACAGTTCTTGAAACTGTTGAGATTTTGGAATCTGAAACAGAAGTATCGGAAGAAGTTATAACAGAGGAAACGGTTATTGAGGCTACTGAAGCAGTAAATCTTTATCCATACGAAGATTGTATGTACTTAGAAAACCTAACTACTTGCTATTTGGTAGTAGATTACGACGTTAAACTTTCACCTGATCCGAATGCTGAAATTCTTTGTACATTACCTGCGGGAACAGCAATTAATCAGACTGGAATTGCATTGGATAGTCCATGGATAAAGGTTGATATCGACGGAACGGAAGCCTACATAAACATTATGGCTGTATCTTTCGATGCTAATAACTTAAGTTCACAAGATTATATGTCTGATATGGAAGCTGAAGAACTATGGCTTGGAATAAACGGATGGAACATTTAAGAAAGGAGTAAATAAGTGAATACTAATTCAAAGTTATACAAAGTAACGATAGTGTTCTTATCTATCGTTATTTTATTTGCAGTTTTTAATCCTTTTGCAGAAAAGATTAAGGTTAACGCCGATACTGTTACAGGTGTAGAAGTTTCAGGCGGTACCTTAATGTCAACAAGAACAGAAACCAACTCACACACAAGAAGATATAACGTTGGTGATGCAGCAGGAATATTCGGAATGTGTGCATCTGCTAACTTAAATAGTCCTAGCGGACATACGGGTACTGCAACAACAATATCTTCAAGTACATATTCGGGTACTATTAATATCGGTGGTACAAACTATACCAAATGGCAAGTCTTACAGACTGCTGTATGGTATTTAAGAAACTCCGGTAGCACCAAAAATCTTGTATGGGAGTATTTACATAAATATGTATCCCTTATTATTAGCGGACAAGACTATACGCCTGATTGTATCTATAACGAACAACAGGCTTGTCTTAATGCTTTAAAGGGTTTAATTAATGCTCACGGTGATGCAGGATATAGTGTTTACCTTTGGACTTGTACAGACGGTTCTAACTGTCAGACACTTCTTATTTCAGGAAAACCTACTGTAAACACACCGCCGGAGACACCGCCTGAAACTCCGCCTGTTGAAGAATATAGAACAACAGCAGCAATAGCTGCTACAAGAAAATATGTATCTGTTGACGGAACTCAGTATCCGGGCAAAGGTGCTACTTTTACTGTCTACGAAGATGCCGCTTGTACAAATTCAATAGGTACCATGACCGAAAATGAAATGAGCGACCATGATGTTTACTATTCGACCTTTGTTACAGGCTTTGGTATGGCTGAAGTATCTCCTAACGTAGATAAGTCAGAACATACAGCTACCTTATATTTTAAGGAAACAAGTCCTGCAACAAAAGCATATATTAACGGCTCTTGGCAGGATGTTACCTGTAAACAAGATTCAACTGTTTATTTTATCGAATATACTTGGGTATATGGTGCAGACGGCGGTCCTTCACTAAAATATACTTCCGGTAAGGTAGTTAGCGGTAGATTAAGCGTTTTAAGAAATGGAAAGCTTACTTCTGATGGAAGTAAATGGGATATTCTTGCACCAAACGCAAATGAAGCTAAAGGTGCAATTCCTTCTTCTTGGAAAGATTGGCTTGTAAGTGAGCAGGGAGTAGGCTTCTTCGGATATACGACGAATTCTAAGTCTATCATTAACGTGGAATCACTTGATTGCTTTGGTTCTTTGGAATTAACTAAGGTAGATCAGAACGGCCTTGCATCAAGAGGTGCTACATTTACAATTTATTCGAACGAGGCTTGTACAACTCCAGTAGGTACTTTCACAGATGTATCTAATAACGGTGTTTATGTAAGTCCTAAACTTACAATCGGTACAGGCTTTACAGCTTCAACGCCATCTGTTGCCGTAAATTATTATTTCAAAGAGACTACTGCTGCTACACAGCATCTTGTAAACGGAAACTGGATTAATGCGGATTTTGCAAGAGATACAAGTACATATTGCGTATATTTGGTTTATTATCCGTCTTCAAATACTTTGCATTATTCAATTCAGAACTTAACGACAAGAGCAATGCTCGTAAATGATAAGGTAATTACTTCTTATGATATTTCCGGTATTGATTCTCAGCGTTGTAAGTATAATTTCACCAATATCGTTTCCGTTGCTTCTATGGCAGGTAA
>JAZLML010000012.1:0-41535 GCA_045598625.1 Saccharofermentans sp. | reverse complement strand
GAAGTCGGCCTGTTAAGGCGCGGGAGTCAGGCATCAAGGAGAAGCGGAGCAAAAGTCCATTTAGTATAAATCGGAGGAAATCCGGATTTTTATACTAAATTTCCGCGGTCAAAACTACTCAAGGCAGGCAGATTTAGTATAAAAATGACTTTTAAGCGAGATTTATACTAAAAATCCTGCTCGATGAGGGCGCAGCACGCTAATAATGCGGCTGCAAGCGGGGAAAATTTAGTATAAATTTTCCGAAAAGAGGAAATTTATACTAAATCGCGGCAGCAAGGGGCTCCAAACTCAAGAAAATTTAGTATAAAAACGAAGAAAAACGAGTTTTTATACTAAAAACTCGCACAATCAAAAATGAAAGGAGATTTGTCGATACTCTCAAGGGTTCCGTGAAGAGGAATATTTTTGGAAATAAAAGAGACCCTATAAAAATAAGATCTCTTTTCCCCTTTATATTACCCTGTAGAAAAATGTCGTTATCAGTCTTTGGCAAACGGGAAAGTTTTGCCGCTCACGATGAGAGGCCAGGTAGAATCTACGCAAGTGAGAACGTAGCCGTCCGCTTCAGCTTTCAGAGAAAATTGAATCGGGTTTCCGTCAACATCCTCTGAGTCAATCAAAAGCACATCTCCGTCAACGGTTGAGGTTCCGTCAAAGGAAGCCAAACCGATGAGAGAAATATGAATGTTTCCTGCGTCGTCTACTGTTATGACATCCTCAGTAACAGAATATGTGTAAGAACCGATGAAAGCGGACATTGGGTCCACTGTGGTCTCGGATGTCTCAGACGCGGAAGTCTCGGAAGAAAATGCAGTTGCTGCTGTTGAAGAAGCTGTAATTGATACAGCGGTGTTATCATTGGAACAACCGACAAATAAAAAAACCAATGATACGCTGGCAGCCAAAAGAAGTGACAATTTACGCACAACAATTCCTCCGTTTAAAAGGTAGAACAGTCGAGGTATCTCGACACTGGTATTCTATCACCTATAAAGCCCGTTACAATTCGCGAAAACGTTGACATAACGTAAGAAAAAAATACGCACAAAAAGTCGAAAATTGTTCACTTGCAAAACAGAGGTTGCCTGATAAACGAAGAAGACGCCCGCATATCAGATATATTTCAGAAGCTCGTCACGCACAATATCCAGGCGACTGTCGGAAATTCCGAAATCCATTTGTTTATAGCTCCAGCAGGCACGACCGATATTATTTTTCACGAAAACCTCGTTGATTGTCTTGTACCACAAAACAGTATCTTCCGGAGTCGCACGGTCGATAACGCCGTATTCGCCGCAGTAAAGCGGAACGTTAAGTTTTGCGGCTTTGGCTACGGCCTCCTCGAAAAGGTTGGAGAAATAATCGGCGGATGGTTTAAGGTCCCGGTTGTCGAAGCATTTGAGGCTCGCATATTGAGCGTTAACCTGAATCTTGCTCATATCAACGTACTCACCGTAGGTTGACATAAACGGCATCCTAAACGATGTGTCCATGGTAGGAATCCAAGGCGCGCCCTGGTGCGTAAAAACCAAAGGCTCGTAGCAGTGGAAGTTATAAACGATATAATCATCGAACGGGTCGCTCAAATCCTTAACGGCATCAACGCTGTTATTCCAGTATCCGCCGTACAAAATGTAGGTCGTCGGAGCAAACGGACGAATGCGGTTGACGGCCGTTTTTGCGATTTTGTTCCAGATATCACAGTAATCCTTAAGTGTAACTTCATTTAAAAGCTCGAAAGCAAGCATGTCGGACAAAGTGCCGTAACGTTTGGCAAGTTCCTCCCAGAGTCTGAAAAATCTCTCCTGATAAGCCTCGTTCTCGAAAAATCCGTCCTCGCCGTCTCCGTCATAGAATGAGTAGCCGAAGGTCTTGTGAACATCCAAAATCAGCTTCAAACCGTACTTTTTGCACCACGATACGGCGTCGTTTATATGGGTAAAACCTCTCTCGATATAATTGCCGTTCTCGTCTTCGACCAGATTATAATCAATCGGAAGTCTCACATGATCTGCACCGTAGGACTTAATGGTTTTAATGTCATCTTCCGTAATGAAGGAATTATAGTGCTCCTCGCCGTGCTCGCACTGTGAAAGCCAACCGCCCAAGTTTATGCCGCGCATATAATCAAAACTCATAAGTATTTCCGCCTTTCAAGCCATAAACAGCAAAAGTATTCGTGATAAAAGTCACCTTTATAATCGGATTGTAGCAATTTTTCGATGAAGTGACTTATATGAATTTGATATTAGAGTCATAAATCTGATGTGAATTGGTATCCGTCAGGCTTTCGGGAGACTCCAGCGGTATTTGGCTGCAAGAAGCCTTAACGTAAGGGTAATTAAAAATCCCGAAATCATGGCAACTGCAGGACTTGAATATTTCCATATAACGGCGCAGCAGAGGGCACCCAAAATTGAAGCGCAGGCGTAGAAATGCTTGGTAAAAACATAAGGCAGCTCGTTCGCGAAAACGTCACGCAAAATGCCGCCGCCGACGCCCGTCATGCAGCCGACGAATGTAAGAAGGAAAAGACCCGCATCGGGAATTTTGGAGAAGGTTACGCTTACTCCGACTACCGTAAAAATGGCAAGGCCTATTGAGTCCATGATGAGCATTATAAGGTCGTAAACTTTGCGATACTTCTCGGAAAAATTCCTGATAAAGGGAAGGAAAACCGCAATTGATACAACCGTCGATACAATGGCATAAACAGGATTCGTGAAGGTTGCGGGCGGTGTGTTGCCCAAAATCAAATCGCGGACGATTCCGCCTCCGGTGGCGGTTGTGAGGCCGAGCACTATGATACCGAAAATATCCATCTTCTTCGTGATGCCTACGGCCGCGCCGGAAGCAGCGAATGCGATGGTACCGATAAGTTCCAGAATCAGGATGATGTCGTCGCTCATAAAAGTCCCCGAAATTATTTAACGTAAACAGGCGGTGTCTTGAAACTTCTGTAAAGTTCCTCGCCTACGAGCATGGATCTTAAGTTCGTGGCAGCTATATCCATCTCGAAAAGTCTCTTCATTCGATCGTCAACGCGGAGTTCCCAGAAATCGGAGCAGTTATGGATAATAGGAATGCTTGCGCATTTGCCCATAATCTTAAGGCAGTACTTGCCCTCGCGGTTAAATCCCAGAACGCGGATATAAGGAATGTGAGAAATTTCTTCGATAAAATCGGCTGTCTGTCCCAAAGCGGCACTTGCAAGTGCACGGTTAACGCGAGGCACCGTAAAGTGCTTGGTTACGAGTTTTGCCATGTATGAATCGTAGTTTGTCTCGTCACTTCTGAGCTTTGAGGTTACATTCGCAATAAAGCCCGAAAGCGCATCGTTCATGTAAGCGTATTTCGAGAGGTCCGTCTCGCGGTTGATTATGTTAATCAGGTACTTCGCATATAAGTCTTTGTCAGGAAGCTTAGCGCCTTCTTTATTAAGTGCACAAACCAAGAGCGCGAGGGAAGCATCAGGCATTTTGCCGGAAAGTTTATCCATCATCTCGGCGGTATCGGAACACTCGTACATACATTTTCGAATAGCGGTAGCGGAGGCATACTCTGTAAGAGCTTCGGAAGAATAATCTTCTCCGACGCGTTTGATCATATGAACGTCAACTTTTTTTCCGGATTTCTTGATATTGCGCAGATAGTCGATTGCAAGAATCGTATTGGAACTGTGCAAACAATCGGCTACCTTCTCCTTAGGCTGACCGAAATCAAAAGTCTCGATTATTGCCTGAGCGCGGGCCTTAGGGAAGGACATTCCTTCTTCCACATAGGTTGATACGAGCTCGTTATAAAGAGGACTGTTAAGGTTAATCTCAGCTATTTGCTTAATCAAAGCGGAATCGTCGGAATCAATTCCGAAAGCGATGTCCGTAACTACGCCGGTTCTCATAAGAAGCTCAACCGCACCTGCGGCAAAACGTCCCGAAGGCGCACATGCAAAAGAGAACGGCAGCTCCAAAACAACGTCTGCACCGCACTTCAATGCCTGCTCGGCTCTTACGTGCTTAGGAAGAATTGCTATCTCACCGCGCTGCGTAATCGCACCGCTCATAACTACCAAAACTATGGCGCGCGGATCTCCGACTTCTTCTCTGGCTTTTTTAATCAGATACTCATGTCCGTTATGAAACGGATTAAATTCAGCAATTATACCGATAACCTTCATCTTATCCCCGATTTCTTCTCTATTTCCTAAAGAATAGTATAATATGACTTGTCTATTATATAAGGAGATGAGTGTATTTTTCAATGAAAAGAAGAACATCGGATTTTATTTCGAGACAAAACGGTGAGAAGGTTAACTTTTTTGCACGATTTACGCCAAAGCAGTACATTATCGCAGGCGTAGCAGTTGTCGTTCTTCTGGTTTTGGGATACCTTGCGATTTGGTATTCCGGAAATTACATAAATAAGCGTGATATAAATGTCGCAAATCCTGCGGGAGTAAGTCTCGACTATGAGTGGAAAGATCAAGCTTCAAGACACGGCGTCGTAGGTGACTATCTTATATCGCGAACCACATCACTTCTTATAGATCAGCGCGTTGATGATACATTAATCGTAAGTTCCTACATGCTTCCGGGGCGTTTGGCGACCGAGGAAGGCAAAGAATCCGGAATTTATCTTTTAAGCGATCAGGCGCTTTTGCTTAAGACATATCTTGCGCAGAATAACCGTTTTGCGGCCGTAAATCTTGTTAATGAGATAAATACCCGTTTCCCATGTAACGGTCAGGGATTACATCCCGACTATATCTCTTCGAATGAAACAACCTCGATAACCTTCGAGGTGTCTGCAAATCTTGATTTTCTTGAGGCTTATATAAATTACTACGCACTTTACGGCAAAAAATCCGACTTTGATAACATCAGTCGTCTTGTGGAGAGTGTTTTCGATGAGAACGGTCTTATTATTCCTCATGACATAACGGTGGGAAGTTATCAGGAATTGCCTCAGGTAGGCGTTATCGGCGAGCCTTCGCTTGATGAATCGGCTTTTGAAACCACTATAAACGGCACCTTGGTTTCAGATGTGAACTTATATTTGATAAAGCTTTTGGAGGAGAACGAGCTCTTGCCGGAAGGTTCTTACGACAGAAATCTTGCTTTGGTTAAGGGTGCCAAGATAAGTGATGAGATACCGCTTTATGCTTACGCCTATTACATTAACGAAGGCGGCGAGACGATTTATATGTACAGCCGCGGAAAGACAACGACCGTCGATATAGTTACTTCGGTCAAGACCCTGATGAATCTCGCGCTCGCGGGGGAGAACGACGGTGCTTCCTTATCTTTTATCAAAACCGAGATGATTAATTCTTCCATTCTCCTGGACACATATTCTTATAACTCCGGCCGCATCGAAGGTCTCGAAAACCGTGACGTTTACGCATATCTTATGGCCATCGCGAAGGCTACGGACGATTTCGATTTGTACGAGACAACCGTAAACATTATAGGAAATTATGTTGCCACGAGAACCGGAAGTCCTGCCCTTTCGATGCTTTTCGAAGTTGAAAACGGACGCAACATCTGTTACGCCCGTGATAATCTTTACACCTTTTTGTATCTGTTCTGATTTTGGTTAGTTCCGGTTCGGTTTGCCCCGGTTCGATTTGCATCTGTCCGGTTTGTCCGATTCGGTTTGTTCTCCGCTCAATCAGTAGCCCATTTTTGTAACCACCACGAGTATCATAGGACGTCTCTTTGTTTTCTCATAAAGCACGTTCTTAATGGCCTCGCGGTACTGTCTTGAGTTACAGTATGTTTCAATATCTTCAATCTTGCGTGTAGGGGAGGCAAGAAGTGCCATTGTTTTCGCGGCGCAGAGCTTATGAAGCTCGTCTTTCTCGTCCTCGTAGATAAATCCCGCAGAATTTGCCGTCGGCGGGCATGCAAGATTTCCGAATTTGTCCAATGTGACAGCAATCGCGATAAGGCCGTCTTCGGCAAGCATTCTTCTGTCTGAGAAAACCTTGTTGCTGATGTCGCCGCTTGATGAGCCGTCGATAAGAACCGCGGATGCCGGCACATGAGACGTTACCTTTGCATCGTAAGGACCTACCTCCAATACATCACCGTTATTCATAATGAAAACGTTCTCTTCAGGCGTGCCCAAGCTCTTGGCAAGCTCGGCGTGCTTATAAAGCATTCTGTACTCACCGTGTACCGGCACGAAAAACTTAGGCTTTACAAGCGAGTGCAAAAGCTTAAGCTCATTTCTGTAAGCGTGTCCCGACACATGAACGTCGGCCAAATCCTCGTAAATTACGTGGGCGCCCTTCTTAAAGAGCTCGTTTATAACCCTGTAAATCGGCTTCTCGTTGCCCGGTATCGGATGAGCGGACAAAATAACCGTGTCGCCCTCTTTGATCTCAACACTCTTGTGCGAAGCGAAGGCCATTCTCGAAAGCGCACTCATCGGCTCGGCCTGGCTTCCCGTAGTCAAAATAACAACCTCGTTCGGATCGTACTTATCAAGGTCATTAATATCGAAAAGCGTGTCTTCCTTCATCTCAATGTATCCGAGCTCGTTCGCAACATTAAAGCACGTAATCATGCTTCTTCCGGAAAGGCAAACATGTCGTCCGTACTTCTCCGCAGCCGTAAAAATCTGCTGCATTCTGTGCACATGGCTCGAAAACGTTGCGACGATGATTCTTCCCGTTGTCTCCTGGAAAATTCTCTGGAAAGACTCACCGACATGCTTCTCGGATGGGGAAACACCGTTAATCTCAATATTCGTACTCTCACACATAAAAAGGAGCACGCCTTCTTTACCGAGTTCACCGAATCTCTGAAGATTAATCGGCTTACCGTTTATCGGCGTATAGTCAACCTTAAAGTCACCCGAGTGGATAACGATACCGACCGGAGTCTTAATGGAAAGCGCATACGAATCCGCGATACTGTGGTTAACCCTTATGAACTCCACCTCGAAATTATTTCCGGCCTTAACTTTGTCTCCGTCCTTGCAAGCCTGCAAACTGATTCCCGCAAGCCCCGTTCCCTTATCCGAAAGCTTATGTCTTACAAGCTCAACGGTAAGTTTTCCACCGTAAAGCGGGCACTTGATATCCTTCAAAAAATACGGCAGCGAACCGATATGGTCCTCGTGACCGTGAGTCAGGAAGACGCCTCTCAATTTGCTTTTGTTTTCGAGAACGTAGGTATAGTCCTGAATAACCGCATCAACGCCCGGCATGTTCTCCTCTGCGAAAGCCATTCCGACATCCACGATAATCATGTCGTTACCGTACTCGAAGCAGGTCATGTTCTTACCGATTTCGCAAAGTCCGCCCAAAGGAATAATCTTAAGCTTTTCCTTCGGCGCATTGTTCTTTGCAGAGTTCTTCTTGCCGCCGGCATTTTTTGCCGCATTAACATTCTTGTTCTTGGACTTTGTTTTTGCCAAAGCCTCGATGTCGTAAGTCTTAACTCTGCCGCTTACGCCCTTCTTCATCGGAGCACCGGTATTCTTGGAAGCGTTCTGCTGCTTCTTGCCGCTGTTTGCTTTCTTGTCGTTGCCCGGTTTCTTGTCGCCGCTTTGATTCTTGGCAACCTTGCCGTTTAAGTTTTTGCCCGATGTAATCTCCTCGGTAACTGTATTTTTCTTGTTCTTTGCCATAAACACCTCGTTTTTAAGGTTTGTTAATCAGTTTACTATATAAACGTCACGAGACGTCGTATTGTAATCCGACGCATTCTCGACGTATAAATCCAGATGACTTCCCACAACGCCCGGACCTCTGTCCTGAACAGTGTAATATCCGTCGCCGCCCAAC
The DNA here is from genome assembly GCA_045598625.1 of Saccharofermentans sp. Lineage (GTDB taxonomy): Bacteria > Bacillota > Clostridia > Saccharofermentanales > Saccharofermentanaceae > Saccharofermentans. The sequence goes on along the minus strand of JAZLML010000012.1, from coordinate 33,737 downwards.
GGGTCATTGGCAACATAAACCACGGTGCCTGCCGGGAAAACGCTCCAGTCGGCAGCGCAGGTGTATCCCGTGGAGCAGGTAGCTCCGGTCGCGGTCGTGGTGCTGTATGTGCCGTCGCCGCGAGGCTGCGGACCATAGAATGTAATAGTACATGAACCATAATAAGTCATGCCGTCCGTACCTCCCGAACCGCTTTCAGGCTCCGGCGCCGGAGTAGGCGCTGCCGTCGTCTCAGGCGGTGGCGGCACAGGTGTTGCCGTAGCCTGAGGAACAGGTGTCGGAGTAACCTCAATCGGTTCTGACTGCACATTATCGCAGTAAACGTAATTGCCGTTATAGGTCTTATACCAGCCGTTGTTCGTTTTCGCGATGACATCAATCCTGTCGCCGCGGTTTAAAGTCTTAACCACATCAAAATTCGTGCCCGGCCCCGATCTTACGTTCAGATTGCAAACCGCATAAACCGCAGCGTAGTACTCGGTCTCACCGTACGGATCGACAGTTGTCTCGGTAGTTGCCGCAGTTGTTTCCGCCGTGGTCCCCGACGCAGTTGCTCCCAATGAACCTTCGTTTTCCGGCGTGGCCGTATCAGTCGTCTCATCAACAGAAGTCTCACCTGTTGCGGTCGGCTCTGCAGACTCCGTAGTAACAGGGTTTGCGCTCAGTGAAACAACGTTATCGCCGTCACTTACAATGCTGCCCTCCGGTGCCGTGACTTCGGGATCGGTCATTGAATCAGACTCGGCCGACTCCAAAATCTCCGCAATTTGAGCATCCCTTGCATTTTTTGCCTGAATTTCCGACGTTTTAATCAAAATATTAATCGTAAAGAAGGAAATCACGCAAACCGCAATAATCACCGCAACGGAAATTGCAACCTTGAGCTTGTCTTTATTCACTTTGTACTCGGTCATTGCACCGATAAACTTCATATATGTCTCTCGCCTTATTAACGAATCATGTTCTCTTATTTAAACGCGTGCGCGCACATTTGAACGCACAAATAGTTACTATATTATATCACAGACGAAATTTCCCTGATTTTACGTTAACTTTGCAGTATTTTGACATCTGTTTGCTTCCGCCTTTGTGCACATCTTTCATTGCTGCCTCGAAAACCCGCTCCTTCGCAGCTCTGCCATCAATATTGCCAACATTTGACCCCCGTTTGATGGCAAATGCATTCCTCAATCTTATATAGAACCGCGATAGGCTAAAAATCCGATTTTTCGAGATTTTAGCCTATATTTTTTTCTCCGGATACATACAAAACCATCATGTGACAGACAAAATAGGCTAGAATTGAATTTTTTAACGATTTTAGCCTATATTTTGCTCCGATAAATTAAACAATGTTTAGAAGTATCAAATGATGTTGACAAAACATAGGCTAAAAACCTTGATTCTCACGATTTTAGCCTATTTCGTATTCTCTTTTGCTTTAAAGTGAAGTGTTTGAACCCAAAAAATAGGCTAAAAATCCGATTCTACGTAATTTTAGCCTATTATACTTTTGAGACAACTATTTTGAATTCTGTATTTAAAACCGTCCGAAAATCAGGACACGATTCCGCGGGCGGCATCTGCCGTTACGGTTCTGCCGTCGGCAAGAAGCTTGGTAGCGTTTGAGCAGGAAAGGATGGCAGGAATCTCGAGAGCCATAGCGACGGTCGCGGTGTGGCTTGTCGGGTTGTCATCCTCGACGATGAGGAGCTTCGCGCGGCGGATTATCGACATCATTGAGTTGGTGGTGTAAGGCGCTACGAGAATCATGTCCTCGGTTATGTTAATTTTCTCGGCGATGAAGTGCTCAGGGTCCTTGATGCAGCAAACTGTGCCGGAAATCGTATTGCGAAGACCGTCAACAGGAAGGCCTATGCCCTGGGTTATGGAACTTCCGATGGTCTGAACCTTGATTGTGTTTGTGGTTCCGGACATGCCTACAGGGGTTCCGCCTGTCATTACGACGAGGTCGCCGTCGGACAAAACGCCTGATTCGGCTGCGCTGTTGATTCCCACATCAAAAAGTTCATCCGTTGTCTTAACTTCGGAAACAAGAATCGGGATTACGCCCCAGCTTAAGTTGAGCTGACGCTGAACGCGTGGGGAAACGGTGGTTGAAATAATCGGGCATCCCGGGCGAAAACGGGAAAGCATGCGCGCGGTTCTTCCTGCGTGTGTAAGCGAAATGATTGCCTTGGCGTTGAGGTCCATGGCGGTTGTGCAGGTGGCGTGGCTGATAGCGTTGCCGACTGAAGGAATCATAGGGATTTCCTGGGACTTGAAGCGTGCCCAGTAGTCGATTGTGGTCTCGGACTGGATGGCGATTTCGACCATCATCCTGAGAGATTCGAGCGGGTACTTGCCGGAAGCTGTTTCGCCCGAAAGCATAACTGCGGAAGAACCGTCGTAGATTGCGTTTGCTACGTCGGAAACTTCGGCACGCGTAGGTCGAGGGTTACGAATCATGGAGTCGAGCATCTGGGTTGCCGTGATGGAAATCTTGCCCATCTGGTGGCACTGACGGATGCAGCGCTTCTGAATCGGAGGTACTTCGGCGGCAGGAATCTCAACGCCCAAGTCGCCTCTTGCGACCATGATTCCGTCGGACACCTTCAAAATCTCGTCGAAGTTGTCGATACCTTCTTTGTTCTCAATCTTGGAGATGAGGCACATGCTGTGGTCGCCGGCGTGATCCAAAACGTTTCTGATTTCCTGGACGTCCTTGGCTTTTCTTACGAACGAAGCGGCGATGAAGTCGAACTCGTTTTCGACAGCGAAAAGGATGTCCTCGCGGTCCTTCTCGGTGAGGGAAGGGAGGCAAAGCTCGACGTTTGGTACGTTGATGCTCTTTTTGTCGGACACTTCGCCGCCGTTTAAAACGAGGCAGCAGATGTCGCGGCCTGCGAATTCGGTGACTTTGAGCTCGATGAGGCCGTCGTCGATAAGGATTCTGGAGCCGATCTCGACGTCGTCAACCAGATTTTTATACGAAATGGAGAACTCCTCCTCGGTGCCTACGATGTCATCGGCCCTTATAACCACGGTGTTTCCTTCGTGCAAAGTAACCTTGTGGTTCTCGAAAACGCCCGTTCGGATTTCCGGACCCTTGGTGTCAAGAAGCAATGCGACCGGGAGATTCAGCTCCTTACGGATGCGCTTAACGCGGTCGATTCTCTTCAGGTGTTCCTCGTGGGAACCGTGCGAAAAATTAAATCGGCAAACATTCATGCCGGCAAGCATCAGCTCGCGGACGATGTCGTCGGAGTCCACTGCGGGACCCAAAGTACAAATAATCTTGGTCTTACGAATGCACATATATTTCTCCTTAATTACTCATTCAGAGGGCAGGCCGTGTGCGGCCCGAATAATTTTCATCTGATTGTATCACAGGATTTCGCATGAAAAAGCGGCAATGTTAACTTATTGTAATTTATTGTCACACAATCGAAAAATTACTACCCCCGTTTGCCCCTTATAATGTACACACAGCAGAGACACTTTTTTCGGGGCAGGAAGCGAAAAATCTCTCCTTCGGAAGTGTTACGGCATTTGACATAAAAACATTTCGGAAGGGAGAGCAGTATGAATTACGGAACAGACAAAAGACCAAAAAATCTTCCGAATGACAATTTTTATGCGACTCCCGACAAAAAACGCGAAAAATCCAGAAAAAGAATCATCGCACTTTGCCTCATTCTTTGCGCAATCTGCCTTGCACTTGATATTTATTTCATTATCGGTATCCTGAAGCATTAAAATTACTGATTTTTCCTTGACATCGGCCGAAAGATGGTTGATAATCCGTAGCGGTTAGCATAGACTAACCAGAAAGAACGTTTTCGAGATTGTTGACGGAAAGAAGGCCACAAAAGTGAAACTCGATGAGCTTAAAATCGGCAAAAGCGCAGTAATTACAGAGGTCTCCGGCGAGAAAGCCTTGCGCGGACATCTGCTGGACATGGGACTTACCCCGAACACATGCGTCACGGTAAGCGCGGTGGCTCCGATGGGCGACCCGATTGAACTTCACCTCAGAGGCTACAGGTTAACATTAAGACTTGAGGACGCCGCCAATATCACGATAGATCCGCTTGATACATTCTGCTCGGGCAATTGCTCCGAGTGTATTAACGGCAAGGAACACAGCAAAATGAAACCCGGCAGGGGAGGATTACGCAAATGATTTTGGCCCTCGCAGGAAATCAGAATTGCGGAAAGACAACGCTTTTTAACGCACTGACGGGTTCCAACCAGCACGTGGGAAATTTCCCGGGCGTTACGGTGGACCGGAAAGTCGGTACCGTCAAGAAGCTCAAGAACGGCCTCGACATGCAGATTGTGGACCTTCCGGGCATCTATTCGCTTTCACCTTACACCAACGAGGAAATCGTTTCCCGTGACTATATTTTCAATTCCAAGCCCGACGGCATAATCAATATCGTGGACGCAGGCAACATCGAGCGCAACCTTTACCTATCGCTTCAGCTTGCCGAACTCGGACTTCCGATGGTAATCGCCCTCAACATGATGGACGAGGTCGAGTCCAACGGCGGCAGCATCAACACCGCGAAGCTGTCCGAGATTTTGGGCGTGCCGGTTGTACCGATTTCGGCGGTCAAGGGCTACGGCATCGAGGAACTGATCGATACAGTGATTCGCGTGACCGACAACAAGACAAAGCCTCAGGTCGTTGACTTCTGCGGCGGTGAGGTTCACAGAGCGATTCACTCGATAATGCACATGATTGAGGACCACGCATATGCGGTCGGCATCAATAAGCGTTTCGCTTCGACGAAGCTTGTCGAGGGCGACGACTCAATGGCCGAGCGCCTTAAGCTGTCGGATAACGAGAAGGAAACCATCGAGCACACCTTAATCGAGCTCGAAAACGAGGCGGGCATCGACGCTCAGGCTGCCATAGCCGACATGCGTTACGAGTTCATTCAGAAGGCCGTTTCCGAGACCGTCGTTAAGCAGGCCGACAGCAAACAAAGGAAAATTTCGGTTGCCATCGACAAGGTTTTGACCCACAAATTTTTCGGCATCCCGATATTTTTCGCGATAATGGCGCTGGTATTTTATCTCTCGTTCGACCTCATAGGCGGAAATCTCACCGACTTTTTTGACATCGGAATCCAAAGTGCGATAGCGCAAATCAAGGCCGCCATGACAAATTTCGGAACCAACCCCGTGGTAATCGGCCTTGTATGCGACGGAGCGCTCTCGGGCGTCGGAAGCATCATATCGTTCCTGCCTACAATCATCACGCTTTTCCTTTTTCTGTCCCTCATGGAGGACTCGGGATATATGGCGCGCGTAGCCTACGTAATGGACAAGCTCCTTCGTAAAATAGGCCTCTCGGGCAAGTCTTTCGTGCCGCTCATCATCGGCTTCGGCTGCACCGTTCCTGCGGTTTTGTCCACGAGAACCCTGTCGTCCGAGCGCGACCGCAAAATGACAATCCTTATCCTGCCGTTCATAAGCTGCACGGCAAAACTTCCGATTTACGGATACATGGCGGGCATTTTCTTCCCGAAACATGCGGGCCTTGTCACATTCTCCCTCTACCTTTTGGGCGTTGTTCTGGCAATAATCGCGGCCCTGATTCTCAAGAGCACAATCTACAAAGGCAAGTCGGTTCCGTTCGTAATGGAACTGCCGAACTACCGTCTGCCGGGAATCAAAACCACCGCGCTCCTTCTTTACGAGAAGGCCAAGGACTTCATCGTCCGCGCTTTCACGGTTATTTTCTTCGCGTCACTCATCATCTGGTTCCTGCAGAATTTCGACATAAGATTCAACTTCACGCCTGATCAGGAGGCCGGCATGCTGGCTTCTGTCGCCAAGATTTTGGCGCCTGTTTTCGAGCCGCTGGGATTCGGTAACTGGAAAGCCGTAACCGCCCTGATTTCAGGCTTTATGGCCAAGGAGGCAGTCGTATCGAGCCTTCAGGTTTTGACGAACGGCTCAACCGACATAGCGAGCATGTTCACCGCGGCCTCGGCCTACGCGTTCATGGTTTTCACGCTACTTTACACTCCGTGCTCGGCCTCGTTCGCGGCCATCAAAAACGAGTTCGGCGACAAGAAAAAGGGTGCTGCAGCGGCGCTTTTGCAGAGCGTTTACGCCTGGGTTATTGCATTAATCATCTATCGTCTGATACTCTTGTTCGTGTAAGTTTTTTATTGCTCGGAGGCGTCGCGGATGGACGAATTTTACTCAAGAACCTATCGCATTTTCGGCGACAACATTTCCCGCATAATTTCCGCTAAAGTCTGCGTTATAGGCTTGGGCGGCGTCGGCGGCTCGGCTGCCGAAGCTCTTGCACGCGCCGGTGTCGGCTCGCTGGTGCTTTTCGACGGCGACTTCGTGGTGGAATCTAATTTAAATCGCCAGGCCTTCGCTTTCCGCTCAACCTTGGGAATGAGCAAGTGCGATGCGGCCGCACGTATTTTGCGAGACATCAATCCCGATATCAATCTCGAGCTTTACCCTCGTTTTTGGACCTGCACCGACGAAGATGCGGCTGCGCTTACGGGCTGTGATTTCATTTTGGACTGCGCCGACAGCGTTAAGGACAAGGTAAACCTCATTTGCAAGGCCCACGAGCTTAATATCCCGATAATAAGTGCCATGGGCGCCGGCAACAAACGTAATCCTGCCGGTTTTAAGGTTTCCGATATTTCCAAAACCTCCGTCGATCCTTTGGCCCGCGTTGTTAGGCGCGAACTTAAAGAGCGCGGCATCACCCATACACTGACTGTTTTTTCCGAAGAAACTCCGGTTCAGCCGTTCGCGAGCGAGATTTCCGAGACAAAATCCGATTATGTTAAGCGTAACGCTCCCGGAAGTCTTTCCTATGTGCCGACCGCCATGGGCCTCGTTATGGCGGGTGAAGTCGTTAACCGCATCGCTTACGCGGAAATGTAATTCTGATTTACATACTGTCTTTTGAAAATTTCCGGTTTCGTTTTTTGCGCCGAGCTGTGAATGCCCGATTTGCTGATTTTGAAATGCAACAAGTTTTTGAGTGCTGACGATATTCAAAAGAATTTGTAAATAATACAAGAAAAAGTTTCTTAGTTTATTTGAAAACCTGCTTTCCTAGTAAATCCGCAAGTTTTTTGGCTAAAACTTGTAAGAATACGTGCACACATTGAAGGGCGCAACAAAACCCGCAACAAAATCGAGAAAATGTTGCGGAATCTGTTGCGCAGACAAATTTGCAGACACAAGCAGAACTCGAGCGGCGGTTATAAGAGCGGTTATAAGAAACGGCAATGTAAATTTGCAAATTTTCGTTTTGGCATTTATACTGTTAGTTGCTTTATATTAATAATAATAACGGTCGGAGTTTTCGAGAGGGGCTAACAGATGCCCGAGAACTTGTAAAATTCGGCTTTTAAGTACAGGAGAACGATATGAGAGTTTCAAGACTTTTTATGGCAACACAGAGAGAAGTTCCTTCGGATGCAGAGATTCCTTCGCATCAGCTTATGCTTAGAGCAGGCCTTATGCGTAAGGTTGCTTCGGGTATCTATTCATTCATGCCGGTTGGCTACAAGGCTTTCAGAAATGTTGAGAGAGTTGTAAGGGAAGAAATGGATAAGGCAGGTGCTCAGGAGCTCATCATGCCGGCGGTTTTACCGGCTGAGGTTTACATGGCATCAGGAAGATGGGAGAAGTTCGGACCGGAAATGTTCAGACTTTTGGACAGAGGCGGAAGACAGTTCTGCTTGGGCCCGACTCACGAGGAGCCTTTCACTGAGGCTGTAAGGGATACGATTCGCTCTTATAAGCAGCTTCCGGTTACACTTTATCAGATTCAGCACAAGTACAGAGACGAGAAGAGACCTAGATTCGGCGTTATGCGTTCGAGAGAGTTCGTTATGAAGGATGCTTATTCCTTTGACGTTGACGAGGCAGGTCTTGATGAGTCGTATAAGGCTATGTACAAGGCTTACTGTAATATTTTCGACAGACTCGGATTGGATTACATCATTGTTGATGCGGATTCGGGTGCTATGGGCGGCTCCGGTTCACAGGAGTTTATGGTTAAAAGTGCCGTGGGTGAGGATGCTATCTGCTATTGCGGTGCGTGCGGTTATGCGGCTAACGAAGAGAAGGCTACATGCGGCATTCCTGAAGTTGATAATTCCGAAGAAATGCTTCCTATCGAGAAGATTCATACACCGAATGTTAAGACAATCGAAGAGCTCATGGGTTATATGAATGCCGAGCCTTCTGCTTTCGCAAAGACGATTCTTTATAATATCGACGGCAAGATTGTCGCTGTAATGGTAAGAGGTGACAGAGAGATTAACGAGACTAAGCTCGGAAATCTCTACGATGCAACCGAGATGAGCCTTGCCGCTTTCGATGATGTGGAAAGAATCACGGGCGCTAAGGTTGGTTTTGCAGGTCCTGTTGGCTTGAAGGAGAAGATTGACGTTATCGTTGATAACGAAGTTTCCGTAATGAGAAACTTTATCGTAGGTGCTGATGAGACGGATTACCACTTGAAGAACGTTAACATCGGAAGAGATTTCGAGGCTACCAAGATTTGCGACGTACGAAATGCAGTTGAGGGCGATGCCTGTCCTAAGTGCGGCAAGCCGCTTTCGATGTGCAGAGGCGTTGAGGTAGGTCATATCTTTAAGCTCGGCACAAAGTATTCCGAGGCTTTGAACTGCGTTTACCTTGATAAGGACGGTAAGGAGTGCCCGATGATTATGGGTTGTTACGGTATCGGTGTCGGAAGAACTTTGGCAGCAATCATCGAGCAGCACTACGACGAGAACGGTATCATCTGGCCGGTTGAGGCAGCTCCGTATAAGGCAATCGTAATTCCTACCAAGGTTAAGGATGAGGAGATTATGAATCTCTCCGAGAAGATTTACGCAGAACTTCAGGCTAAGGGCATCGAAGTTCTTATCGACGACAGAGACGAGCGTCCGGGCGTTAAGTTTAAGGACAGCGAGCTCATCGGTATTCCGGTAAGAATTACGGTCGGAAGAAGAGCAGCCGAGAATATTGTTGAGGTTAAATACAGAGCAGGCGGCGATGTTGTTGAGATGACAACGGAAGAAGCTATCGAGGCAGCTGTTTCGTACAAGTAATTTTGTTATTGCATTCTCGAAAACGTGCAGGAAAGCGTTCGCGGGAATCGGGATAAGTCAGGAAAATAAGGAAAAAGAGAAAACTGAATATAAGGGAAAAGGGGTAAAAAATGAAAAAAATCAAAATTTGTGCAACGGTTCTTTCGGCATTGTTGGTTACGACGGTTTTCGGAGGCGTAAATCTTAATGCCACCGACAATCTTGTAAGAAGACAGGAGAAGTTCGAGAAGCGTCTGCAGCAGACATCGTTGCTCGGAAGCATCGATTTCAGAGCCGAGGATCAGTATGCGGATTATGATGAGATTGTCTTTACTTCCTGCGAGGGAGATAAAGTCAGAGTTTATGTGGAAGGCGATAATGTCGGTATAGAGACTTTGTCGGGTTCGATGGACGAATGCACACTCGGTCTTTTTACCGCAAACGGCGGACAGCTTAAAGTTGTATACGGTGATGACAGCGCAGAGATTGATGCGTCGAGTCTCACGGATACGAACGATTTCTACGAGATTGCCATTTATCTGACGTTTGACTCTCAGGAGATTTATAACGACTCAATGTTCTTTACGAAAGATTCCGACGGTAATATGAGATTTTTGAAGGCGCCTTTCTATGATTTTAACGTGGAAGCTTTCGAGGAACTCACGTCTGAGCCTCAGTTCCTTGAGGAGTGTCTGCAGCCTGCAAACGACATTCAAAGCGATAATCCGGACGTTATCCGCACAGCTCAGGAAGCTTGTGCCGGATGTACGACCGACTATGAGAAGGCATTTGCAATATATTCATGGATTACTACGAATATGTACTATAACCTTGACGAAGTTTACTACGGCAACAGAGCGTTCCAGGATGATTCGCTGACTCTTATCCGTAAAAAAACCGGTGTGTGCGAAGGCTTCGGTAATATGTTTGCGGCCATGTGTCGAGCTGTCGGAGTTCCTGCTTCCGTTACATTCGGTGTAGGCTTTGATACAGATGAGGTCTGGGATGACAGCATTTATAACTATTCTTGGAGTAATCACGCATGGGCAGTTGTATATGTCGGCGGTGAATGGTTCAGCGTAGACCCGACATGGGACAATTTTAAAACCTATTCCGACGGTGAATATATCGACGGAGAAACTTCGACTGACTGGTTCCTGGTTCCTCTCGAGACATTCTCACTTACCCATTCCGTTTGGGATGCTGATACAATGCATGCGAAAGTTTCTACCGGAAGTTGCGGTCCGAATGCAACATACGAGATAACTCCGGACGGAGTTTGTACCGTTTACGGTTCCGGAATTTTGGACTTCAGTGAGGCTGACCAGAGCTTCAAGGTGATTGTTTTCGATCCGTCCAGCAACATTACGGAAATCGGCGAGGACTGTTTCTTGGATAATGACCTTATTACGACAATTATTCTTCCGGATACGGTAACAAAGATTTCAGATTACGCTTTCCAGACTTGCGAGGATTTGCACTATGTTTATATTCCGGACGGTGTAACGATTATCGGTGACGAGGCTTTTGAATCTTGTGACGAGCTTGCTTATCTTTATGTACCGGATTCGGTTGTAAGTATCGGAAGCTATGCGTTCGACCTTTGTCCGCGCCTTATTGTAAGCGTACCGAACGGTTCAAATTTGAATACTTATAATTACGACGTGGAGCCGGCGAGGGTTATCGAACGTTGACGAAGGAGTTTTATGTCTTATATTGAATTTCGCGATGTGAAAAAGATATACAAGACCGGAGATATCAGCCTCTGTGCATTGAACGGGGCTGATTTTTTCATCGAAAAGGGCGAGCTTTGCGTAATCGTCGGCCAGTCCGGCGCGGGCAAAACCACTTTGCTTAATATTTTGGGCGGCATGGACCGTTTGTCGACGGGTTCCGTTTTCCTTGACGGCCGCGAGATTTCGACCTTAAACGAGAAGGCACTCGCGAATTTCAGGCGTAACGAAATAGGCTTCGTTTTCCAGTTTTACAATCTGATTCCGAACCTGACCGCGCTCGAAAACGTTGAGATGGCGGCTCAGCTTGTAAAAGACCCGATGGATTGTGACAAGCTCTTAGATGACGTCGGTCTTTCGGAACGTAAGAGCAATTTCCCGGCCCAGCTTTCGGGCGGCGAGCAGCAGAGAGTTGCTATTGCCCGTGCGATTGCCAAAAACCCGAAACTCTTATTGTGTGATGAGCCTACGGGAGCGCTTGACTATCAAACAGGTAAAGCAATACTTAAGCTTTTGCAGAAATTAAGCGTCGAGCAGGGCATGACGGTAGTTATCATTACCCATAACTCTGCTTTGACATCAATGGCGGACAGAGTGATCCGTCTCAAGAACGGACAGGTTTCCGAAGTTACCGTTAACGAGAACCCGATGCCTGTCGACGATATCGAATGGTAAGGAAGCTGATATTTTATTATGGGCTCTGCATATATCAAAATTGTCCTCAGAAGCATTAAGGGCAGTATCGTACGATTTGCGGCGATACTTGCCATTATTGCGCTGGGCGTCGGATTTTTCGCGGGCCTTAAAGTTACCAAACCTTCATTCATCGAGACGGCCGATAAGTATACGAGGGAGCAGAAGCTTTTCGATTTCAGATTGATATCGACCATCGGCTTTGACGAAGACGACATCTCCGAGATATCTTCGCTGGAAGGCGTTACGGCCTGCGAAGGTGCCTATTGGGCCGATGCCGTTATTTCGCGCATGGACATGCCGGATCACGCAGTCGAGGAGGATATGACGGTTGTAAGATTTCATACCCTGACCGACGGAATTAACGTTCCGCTTCTTGAAGCAGGACGACTTCCGGTAAACGGCAGCGAGGTTTTAATCGACGCATATACCTGTCCGCAAAGCTTCATCGGCGACAAGATTATAATCCGTCGCGAAAACACCGACGAGGTCAAAGATAATTTCACCTACGACGAGTACGTGATAGTTGGCACAATCAGATCGCCGTATTATATGAACTTCCAGCGCGGCACTTCAGATGTCGGAAACGGAAGCGTAGGTTTTTATGTCTATGTTCCTGAGGACGGACTTGATTTTGAGTACTATTCCGAAGCCTATATATATTTGGATTCCGGCCTTTATATCTATTCCGACGAGTATGACGAGTTTATCGATTCCGAGGAAGATATTCTTGAGCCGCAGATCGGGGCAATCTTAAACGAGCGCATGGACGAGATTATTTTCGATGCCGAAGAAGAGATTCTTGACGGCGCGGAAGAGCTCCGCGACGAAGGCGGCGACGCTTCCTGCGAACTTTGGGATGCAAAAACGGAGCTGACGGATGCTTTTTTTGAGCTTAAGAATGCCGAAGCCGAGATAGCGGACGGTCAAGCCGAAATCGACGATGCCGAGAGAGAACTTTCGGACGCATGGTCCGAGCTGGCTTCCGCCAAAGAGGATTTGGATACTCTTAAAGAGACCATAGACGATGTTCGGGCCGGTCTTGATGAGATAAATGACGGACTCTCACAATTGGAAATCGGTGTAAGTGCGTCCGAGACGGGACTTCCCGCAGCTCAAAATGCGGTTACCGAGCTTACGGCAACAATTGCGGATTTAAATGCACAGAAGTCGGCACTTGAAGCGCAGATTGCAACCATCGATACTTCTACGGCCGAAGGAATGCTGGCATACGGAACCGCACAGGCTCAGCTTGCTGCCGTTAACGCCGGTATTGAGACCTCTACCGCTGCTTTAAATACCGCTCAATCCTCAATCGAGGACATGACGATAATTCTTGCGAACTATGACTATCTGGTAGAACAAAAATCTCAGGCTGAGACTTTCCTTAATGAGTATCAGCCGATTTACGATTCCGGAATAAGCGACTATAACGCCGGCCTTTCGGAGTATTACGGATATGTGGATGATTTGGATGAGGCTAAAGAAGAGCTTGCAGACGGCGTGCAGGAGTACGAGGACGGCTTGGACGACTATTTGGAGGGCCTCGGAGATTATGTGGACGGCCGCGAGACGTTTAACGCCACAATGATGAACGCTGCCAACGAACTTTCTTATGCCAAGGCGCAAATCGATTCCTTGGAAGAGCCTGAAATTTATATGCTGGGCCGCGATACCAACGTCGGCTATGTATGCTTCGAAAACGATGCGGAGATAGTTGACGATGTAGCCAAAGTGTTCCCGCTGTTCTTTTTCGCGATTGCGGCGCTTGTGTGCTCCACAACGATGCAGCGAATGGTGGCCGAGGAAAGAACCCAAATCGGAACCATGCGTGCCATGGGTTACGGCAAGACGGCCATCATAATGAAATATGTGATTTATTCAGGCGCGGCGGCCATGATCGGCTGCGGCTTGGGATTTGCGGGAGGCACAAAGCTTTTCCCTTACGTAATCTGGCAGGTGTACGGCATGATGTACGGCTTTGCGCCTATTACTTTCAAGAACAGCATTGTATTCCTGATTATTTCTCTCGTCGTATCGGTTCTTTGTTCCGTCGGTGCTACGATTTTGTCCTGCGTGGACGAGTTTAACGAGATGCCTGCAGAGCTGGTTCGCCCTAAGGCGCCTGTAGCCGGCAAACGCATTATGCTCGAGAGAATGACCTTCCTTTGGAAGAAACTTTCTTTTTTGGTAAAGGTTTCTGCCAGAAATGTTTTCAGATTTAAGCGCCGTATGTGGATGATGATTATCGGTATCGCAGGCTGTACTGCCCTCGTAATCACGGGCTTCGGCCTTCAGGATTCCATCAAGAACGTGGTAAATTTCCAGTACGACGAGATTATGACCTACGACATAAGCATCAATTTTGACGACGATACAGACCATTGGAAAATGTCCGAGCTTATTTCCGCTGCCGACGCCAAATGGAACACGACTTCCGAAGTTACCTATGCCGATATGATAAACGTAAGACATAACGGCGAGGATTTAATTCGTGACGTTGAGATGATAGCTTCCGACGATCCGAATATAGAAAATTTTATAAATCCACATGCTGACGGTGCTGCGCTTCCTTGGCCGGGCCATGGCGGAGTTGCCATAAGCAGCAAACTTGCAAAGGCGAATGATTTTAAGGTCGGCGACATGATTGTTTTCGAGTACGGTGATGAAGGAAAAACGTTCACTTTGACGATTGAGAGCGTTTTCGAGAACTACATATTCCACTATGCGCTTGTCGATGCGCAGACTTTCGAAGAGGCGACGGGCGAGAAGTTCACTCCGACTTACGTTCTTATCAACCTGCCTTCGGAGGGCCGCGACGGGTTCACGGACTACGAATATGCGGGCTCCATCGCGCAAGATTCCAAGGAAGTGGTTTCCTGGGCCGCAATCAGCGAGAACCGCGTTCGTTTTACCGAGACGATGAATCAGCTTAACCTCGTCGTAATCCTGGTTATCGCCTGTGCGGCAATGCTCGCGTTTATCGTGCTTTTCAACCTTAACAACATCAACATCTCCGAGCGTGTGCGCGAAATCGCCACACTAAAGGTTTTGGGCTTCAACCGTTCCGAGACCGGAAGTTATGTTTTCAGAGAGAATTTCGTGCTGGTACTTATCGGATTTGTTTTCGGCGTGCCGCTGGGCATACTGCTTCACAGGTTCGTAATGTCACAGATTCAGATGGATATGGTTACTTTCCAGATTCAAATTCTGCCGATCAGCTACCTCTATTCACTTTTGATGGTTCTGCTGTTCTCCCTTATCGTAGACATTTTTATGCGCGGCAAGATAATGAGAATTGATATGGCGGAATCCCTGAAGAGCATCGAGTAATGTCTGGTTACGATCTTCGGTTTGTTTGCGATTTGTTATGTGATTTGATTTGTCATGTGCCTTGTCACGTGATTTATCATGTGACTAGCGCGAAAACCATAATTTCTGACTTTTTTGTCGTTTTTTATGGATGTTTCTCGCTATAGTCCCGGAGTTTGAGTCCGAAAAACCATAAAAATCCTCTTGAATGCGGGATTTTATGGTTGTTTTCGAGAATTCCGGAAGATAATGCAAATTTTATGTCTGCATAGTATGGGTTATTTGTTTTCGCTTATGGAAAAAACCATAAAAATCGCAATTTCTCACGATAATTATGGTTTTTGGACGAATTTGTTTGGTTGTCACGGCAAAAACAACCATAAAAAGCAGGGAAAAAACGAATTTTTATGGTCGCCGCCGAATTTGGATGCGGGAGATTAATTCTCGCCGCCGAATTTGAAATGCGGGAGATTAATTCTCGCCGCCCATCCAGGTCTGGTGGTAGTTCTTACGGCGGTAGTCTTCAGGTGTCAGGCCGGTCTGCTTTTTAAATACCTGAATAAAATGGCTCTGGGAAGAGAAACCTAAGTAGTTCGCAATGTCCAAGCTTGATACGTTCAAGTGACGGAGCATGTTCTGTGCAATCTTGATTTTTTCTTCACGAATATAAGAACTTATTGAAACGCACATTTCCTGCTTGAAAAGCTTCGAAAGATAGCTTGGGTTTAAGGAGAGCGCTTCTGCGATGATGTCGATTGTGAGATTCTCCTGAATGTGCTCACGGATGAATTCGATGGCAAGGACGATGTGCTTGGAGATAACGTTCTTCTTCTTGATGTCGCGCATTCTCTTGCAGTAGTCAACGGCCATCTCACTTCCGATGTTTTCGATATCGACTACGGACTTGGCATTGTCAAGAAGTCTGATATAAATATCGGAGAGTGTGTAACTGGTCTCGATATCAAGTCCCGCTTCGATGCAGAAACGGCTGATGAGAGCTACACGGATAATCATGTGATAACGAAGGTTCGTAACAGCATCCAAACTTAAAACCCCGGCTTTAACTTTCTTGTTCTGAACCTCTACGGCACCGTTGGAACCTTGTTTATTGTTGTTAACAAGTTCCTCGAGATTGCCGTTGGCAATGGTATCGTAAAAGGACATCTCAAGATTATAAGATTCGCACGCACCCTCGACGCCGTCTTCTACATTCTCGTGTTCAATCAAAAGCAAACGCTGAAGTTCTTTCTCAATGTTTAAAGCCATAGTACATACGCCTCCGTAAATAAAGGGACCGCTTTATTCTTATGAAAGCAGGGTCATTTAATATTTATATTTTGATAATGAACCTTATATTTAAATGTGTCAATCTATGATTCGGATTTCCGTGATAATAGGCTGATTCTCAGGGTTAACAGAGCCGTTGTCGTCTGTAACCGGAGTATCGATACAAATCTGATCTACGATTTCCATACCCTCGGTTACCGTACCGAATCCTGCGTACTGACCGTCAAGGAACAAACTGTCCGTCTGAACGATGAAAAACTGAGAAGATGCGGAATTCATATCATTGGCACGGGCCATTGAGACTGTACCTCTTACGTGAGAAATGCTGTTCTCGATGCCGTTGCCCTCAAACTCTCCGGTGATGGTTTTGCCGGAGCCGCCTCTTCCGGTTCCTTCCGGATCGCCGCCCTGAATCATGAAGCCGTCCATAATTCTGTGGAAGGTAAGGCCGTTATAAAAGCCCTCGTTAGCAAGATTAATGAAGTTGGTAACCGTTTCAGGAGCGATGTCGGCATAAAGCTCAATCTTGATTGTGCCGTAGTCCTGAACATCGATTTCTGCATGGTGTGTGCCGGTCATGAAGCCGGACAAGTCGCGAGGCGGGAGGTTTCTGTACTCGTTAGGGTTTACGAATCTGTCTTTGCATCCGCCGAAAGCGAAAAGTAAAGCAGCGGGAATCATAAGTGCTGCAAGAATTTTTGTAAGTTTCATTTCTGTGTTTCCTTTTTATATATAAAAATATTAATCATTATATCAATTCGCAGTCTAAGTGGCACATAATATTCTTTTAGTGTAAAATCAAGTGAAATATTTTCGGACGAAAGGAAAGTTTAAAGTCTATGCGTGAATTCATCGTTAACGAGGAGCAGGCGGGCAAGCATATCGTACGTGCTTCTGTTTTGGAGTTCCCGAATCTTATGCCGTCAGTCCTTCAGAAGGCTCTGAAACATAAGGATTTGCGTGTAAACGGCAAGCGCGTATCGTCCGATGTCACCGTCGAATTCGGCGATAAAATCGAGATTTGGCTGCCGGATTTGGTTTTCGAAAGTGGCGCCAAGGAAACTTCCAAAGGTCCCGTTAAGGATTCTTCTTCCAAGTCATCGAAAACGACCGACTCGGCGGACAGTGAGCCCGCATACAAAGTTTCCGGCCAGACCGACGACCTTCTCATCGTTAACAAGCGCCAGGGCATCGCGGTACATAGCGGCAAGGGTGTTACGGGCGATACTCTGATTGACATAATCCGTCGCGATATGCGAAGCAACAACATCGACCTCTGCCACAGAATCGACATGAATACGGGCGGTCTCATCCTTCTTGCCAAGAACAAGAAGGCTTTGGAGGACGCGACCGAACTTTTTAAGCATAATCTCATAATCAAGCGCTACAGATGCCTGGTTTTGGGCGTTCCGTCCGAGGGCGAGAGCGTTATCTGCGAGGACGAAGCCATTATGAAAGAGGTTTCAGCCTTCCTCGAGAAGTCCGGAAATCAGGTTTTCATTCATGATATAAGACAACCTGCGGATCTCCCGATTACCTCGCGCTACCGTGTTTTGCAGGTTTACCGCGGCATCGGCCCTGACGGCGCAGATGTCTCGGATATCGAAGTCGAACTCGTAACCGGACGTATGCACCAGATTCGTGCACAGTTTGCGCACATGGGCTATCCGATAATCGGCGACGGCAACTACGGCAGAAACAAAATCAACACTCACTTCAAGTCGCTTTCCGGCGGCAAGGTTCGCTATCAGCAGCTTTTCTCGTCAACTCTTATGTTCCGCAAAATCCCTGCCGGCAACGTCCACGCAAAACTTTCCGGCAGAAGTTTCTCCATCGAGCCTCGCTATGACGTCGTCCTGGAGAAGAACGGAGGCAAAAATGTCAGATAACAGACCAATCGGAGTTTTTGATTCGGGTATCGGAGGCCTCACGGTTCTTCGCGCCGTTTGGGAGCAGCTCCCTAACGAAAGCACCGTTTATTTCGGCGATAACGGCCGTGCTCCGTACGGCACCAAATCGCACGAGACCATAGTTAAATACTCGGTCGAGGACTTGGCATTTCTCGAAAAACAGAATGTTAAAGCCGTCGTAATAGCTTGTTTTACCGCAAGTGCCCACGCCTACAGAGCAGTATGCGAGAAGGCACATGTACCGGTTGTCGAGATGGTTCACCCGGGCGCAAAAGCAGCTGTTCTTGCAACGCGCAACAACAAAATAGGCATCATCGCCACAAAGGCAACAGTAAATTCCGGCGTTTACGAAAGCGCCGTTTCCGAATATGCCCTCTCTATGGGCAAGGGATCTGCCGAAGTTTTTTCCGTCGCATGCCCTCTCTTCGTATCTCTGGCTGAAGAAGGCTGGTGGGACAAGCCTGCCACACGTCTTATCGCCGAAGAGTATCTTCGTCCGCTGATTGACGCCGGCGTCGACACTCTGGTTTTGGGGTGTACGCACTATCCACTGCTGTCAGGTGTAATATCTGAGATTATGGGCCCGTCGGTAACCCTCATCAATGCGGGCAGGAGCGTAGCTGAAGAACTGTCCGCGCTCCTAAAGGAGAACGACAGTTTCTGCGATTCTTCCTCTTCTTCGGAGCCTTCGTATCAGTTCTTTACCAGCGATAACCCTGAAGATTTCGAAAACGTCGCATCGCCGTTTTTGGGCGGCGGCCGTCCGAAAGGAACCAAACATGTCGACGAGAACTAATCTTACAATTACAACCAACGTATATCCTGACGCTTATAAATGCGTCGGCGAGAAAATCGAGTCCGACTCATCTTTAGTGCTCAAGTGGTCCGAAAAACGCCCTGATGACAAGACGCCTTCCTACTATAAGCTTGAATATAAGAAGGCCGAAGCCCGCCTGGTGGTTAACCGCATCGGTGAAGTCACGAGCAATCTTGTTTTCGAGAGCGGACGCGACACGATAGGAACAATCTCGACCCCCTACGGCGAGATGAACCTGCACATCCGCACCGAATACATTAATCTGCCGTCTTTGATGTCACCGTGCCTCAAATTCTGCTACTCGATTGAGGAGTACCCGGAGGCCGGCCGCAATGTTTTCACCATCGGCTTGGGCTGATCTTTGTGCGTTCTGAAGTCGTTTCTTAAGCAGCACACAAACCTCGATAGGCTAAAAAACGAATTTTAAACGATTTTAGCCTATTTTCGTTCTTGGAGTGCTCAGATGCATACGAATTGTGCTCGAAAAATAGGACAAAAAGCTGTTTTTTGAAGATTTTGGCCTATGCCTATATTAGCTTCTTAACATAAACCGTATGTGATTTTTTGTCAGCGACTGAGGTAAGGCGCTTTTACTAATATGATAAATGCTGCCGGCAGGCACAAGGCGAAGAATCCGATTGACAGCTTTTTCTAATAATGCCTGACATAAAAACGGGAGACAATCGGTGGGTTGATTGTCTCCCTGTTTATCAGCGTGATTGGCGCGTGAATTTTAAAAATTAAGCTTTCTTCTCGAGTGCCTTGTATGTGAATGCTGCCAAAGCTGCGCCGAGGAGAGGTCCTACGATGAATACCCAGAGAGCCTTGATCGGATCGAGGTTACCGGAGCAAGCTGCTACGATTGCAGGGCCGATGGAACGTGCAGGGTTTACGGATGTACCTGTAAGACCGATGCCGAGGATGTGTACGAGAACCAATGTGAGACCGATAACGAGACCTGCGAAGGAGCCGTGGCCTGCCTTGGAAGATGTAACACCGAGGATTGCAAGAACGAAGATGAATGTCAAAACGATTTCGACGATGAGACCTGCGAAAGCGTTACCGTTAACGCCGGAAAGGCCGTTGGAACCGAAACCGCCTGTCTTGTCTTCAACGCCGCCCAAGTTAAAGATTAATGCGAGGATACCGCTGCCTGCGAGAGCGCCGAGGCACTGAGCTACGATATAGCCGATGAAATCCTTAACAGAGATTCCGCCGCTGATAAGAACACCGAGGGAAACTGCCGGGTTGATGTGGCAACCGGAAATGTTGCCGATAGAGTATGCCATTGCAACGATAACGAGACCGAAAGCGAGGGCAGTGAGAATGTAGCCGCAACCTGCTGCCGAGTCACAACCGACGAGCATAGCAGTGCCGCAACCTAAAAGCACGAGTACACATGTGCCGATAAATTCAGAAATGTATTTACGCATATGAAACCTCCTTCAAAATAGATATAAATATGTTTGTAATATTAGTATCGCACTCTTTTCTCGAAAAATTGTTGCGTTTGGTTTACATATTAATCACAGCGGTGTATTATGCTAAGGCACTTAGGAAGGCGATAAACGGCAGGTGAAAAGCAATTGCCGCAAAGTTATTGTTTTTTTATAAAAATAATGCTTGCAAAAATGCCTGTCATGAGTTAAAATCTTTTAGCAATATGCGGACGGACACCCGATGAGGGCGTTCATTATGAGAGTTAATAATTTCCCACCTGATGAGTAACCCGGTGGCGAAGAAGTCGGGAATTCCGACATAAGTAAACGGAGGTGGAGACATATGGCACATCCAAAACGTAAATGGTCGAAGGCAAGAACTTCCCGTCATAAAAGCTGCTGGAAGCTCAGCGTGCCTGGATTCGTAGAGTGCCCTCAGTGTCATGCTAAGATGCTTCGTCGTAAGGTTTGCAAGAATTGCGGATATCTTGATGGCAAGCAGGTTATAGCAATGGGTGAGGAAGCTTAATCAGATAGATTAGCACAAAACTACAAGCAAAGGCAGTGGTGATTTTAAATAAGTCGGCACTGCTTTTTTTATGCCTTTACGGAGATGCAGATGGATAATGAGTTTCAGATAACCCCAAGCAAGGATCTTAAGTACTTTAAGGTTTCAGAAGTTGTCAAAGGAAGCGTCGCAGATGAGCTGGGCGTGGTTTCGGGCGACTGTCTTTTGGCGATTGACGGTGTTGAGATAAAGGATGTTTTCGATTATGAGACCAGAACATCGGGCGAATATATGAAGCTTACGTTCCTTCTTCACGACGGGGTAATGCAGACGGTGGAGGTCGAGAAGGACGAGACCGAGATTATGGGGTTAAAGTTTGAAGAGCCCCTGATGGATAAGTGCATGAGTTGCCGTAACAACTGCATTTTCTGTTTTATTGCCCAGCTTCCGAAGGGGATGCGCGAGACCTTGTATTTTAAGGACGACGACGTGAGAATGTCGTTTCTTACCGGAAACTACGTTACGCTTACCAATTTGAACGATGAGGAGTTCGAGAGAGTTTTGTCCTACAGATTCTCGCCGATTAATGTGTCGGTTCATGCTACGAATCCGGAGCTTCGTGCTTCCATGCTTAATAACCGTTTCGCGGGAAATATTATCGAGAGACTTAAAAGAATTGCCGAGAGCGGTTCCGAGATTAACTGCCAGTTTGTTTTGTGCCCGGGCATAAATGACGGAGACGAACTTGAAAGATCGATTAGGGATTTGGAGAGCGTCGGTGATGCGATTAAATCAATTGCTGTGGTTCCGGTGGGCCTTACGAAGTTTAGGCAGGAGAACGGATTAACGGAGATTTTGCCTTACGATAAAGAGGGCGCGAGTGCTGTTTTGGAAACAGTAGAGAAGTGGCAGAAGCATTTTCTTGAGACACGCGGCACGAGGCTGTTTTATGCGGCTGACGAGTTTTATATCAGAGCCGAGAGGGAATTGCCGGACGCATCCGAGTATGAGGATTTTCCGCAGCTCGAAAACGGCGTGGGACTGATTTCCGATTTCTTAAATGAGTCAGACGAAGAGCTTGGAAAGAGAGAAGGCAGCAAGGCTTTCGCTTGCACGGAGAGCGGCATGACGGTCTGGGAGGTTTCGGGAACCGATGCTTATCCGTTCATGATGAGAAATAAGGAAAGAATCTCAAAACTTTACGGAATTGATTATGATGTCGTAAGAGCCGTGAATGAGTTTTTCGGACATACGATAACGGTGTCGGGACTTTTGACCGGCAGAGATATAATAAACGCGGTAAACAGGAAGGCCGAGGAAGTGGGCAAAAGACCTGCAATCTTAGTGATTTCGGGATGCATGCTCAAGGCCGATGAAGATATTTTCCTCGATGATATGACCAAGATTGATTTCGCGAACGAGCTTAATATGCAGGTAATCGTAAAGCGAAGCACGGGAGGTCTTTATCACGAGTTGGACAGACGATTTAAGAAGAAGTCCGTTTTCAGAGGCGGACACGGAAGGAGACTTTGATGAGTAAACCCGTAGTAGCGATTGTCGGAAGACCGAATGTCGGCAAGTCATCGCTTTTCAATGCCCTTTACGGTGAGAGAATTTCCATCGTACACGACACGCCGGGCGTTACCCGAGACAGAATTTACGCACCTTCGAAGTGGAGGGAGCGCGAGTTCATTATGATTGATACGGGCGGTATCGAGCCCGATAACGGCGACCAGATTATGCACGGCATGCGCCTTCAGGCGGAGATTGCAATCGAGACGGCCGACGTAATTTTGTTTATGTGCGACATCAAGTCGGGCATGACCGCAGCGGATGAAGAGATTGCCGTTATGCTTCGAAAGGCCAATAAGCCTGTGGTTGTAGCGGTTAATAAGGTTGATAAGGTCGGCGAACCGCCGGCAGAGATTTACGAATTCTATAATTTGGGATTGGGAGAAGTTATTGCGATTTCTGCTTCTCACAGACTTGGAATCGGAGATTTGCTGGATGCTGTTTTCGAGCATTTTCCGTCGGCAGAGGAGAACGAGGATGACGATTCGGCAATAAGGGTTGCCTTAATCGGTAAGCCTAATGCGGGCAAGTCGTCGCTTACGAATATGATGACCGGACAGATGAGAAGCATTGTTTCCGATGTTCCGGGCACGACAAGAGATTCCATTGACACGGAAGTGGAAAACGAGTTCGGTAAATTTACCATTGTCGACACCGCAGGTATGCGTAAGAAGGGCAGAATCGAAGACGAGATTGAGAAGTACTCGATGGTAAGAGCTTTGGCTGCAATCGAGCGTGCCAATGTCTGTGTAATTCTTATCGACGCGACTGTTGGCGTAACCGAGCAGGATACGAAGGTTGCGGGCATCGCGCACAATGCCGGAAAGGCGTGCATTTTCGCGATTAATAAGTGGGATTTGGTGGATAAGGAAACAGGAACCCTTGAGAATATGACGAGAATCATGAGGGACCGTTTCTCGTTCATGGATTATGCGCCGATTCTTTTTATCTCAGCGAAAACGGGCCAGAGAGTCGACAAGCTCTTTAAGAAGATTACCGAAGTTTACGAGCAGTCCGGCCGCCGTCTTACGACAGGTGTGTTTAACGATATGCTGAATGAGGCAATCGCGATGGTTCCGACGCCGCAGGATAAGGGTAAGCACTTAAAGATTTATTACGGAACGCAGGTCAGCACGTTCCCGCCGACGTTTACGCTTTTCGTGAACGATAAGGAGCTTTCGCATTTCTCGTATGAGCGTTATCTCGAGAATCAGGTTCGTAAAAACTTCGGATTCGAGGGTACGCCGATAAGGTTTTTCTTACGTAATAAGAACAGGACCGAAACGGAATAAAATTTTGTGTAAAGTGCCGAATGGCAATTATTTGAGGCTGTAGCATAATTTTTAGTGGCTGATTATTTGAAGTATTTTATATGGCGCTCAAAAAAAGCATATCGTAAGGAGCAATCTTATGGCAAAAATCGAAAACATGCGCAACATTGCAATCATCGCACACGTTGACCACGGTAAGACAACAATCGTAGACTCAATGCTTAAGCAGGCCGGCATCTATCGCGACAATGAGCAGATAGTGGAGCAGGTAATGGACAGCAACGATCTCGAGCGTGAGAGAGGTATTACAATTCTTGCAAAGAACACCGCAATTTCTTACAAAAACTACAGAATCAACGTAGTAGATACTCCGGGCCATGCCGATTTCGGCGGTGAGGTTGAGCGAGTACTTAAGATGGTTGACGCAGTTTTGTTGGTAGTAGATTCCTACGACGGACCTATGCCGCAGACAAGATTCGTATTGAGAAAAGCTCTTGAGATGGGCCTTAAGCCTATCGTTTGTATTAACAAAATCGACCGTCCGGACGCAAGACCTATGCAGGTTGTGGATATGGTTTTCGATCTCTTCGTAGAGCTCGGCGCCGATGACGATCAGCTTGAATATCCTACGGTATTTACTTCCGGTAAGGCAGGCATCGCAACGCTTGATCTTAAGGAATACGAAGAGGGCAAGGAACTTGATTTCTGTCCGCTCCTTGATACCGTTCTCGAATATACACCATGCCCTGAAGGCGAGGTTGATGAGCCTTTGCAGCTCTTGGTTTCCAATATCGACGCAGATCCTTACATCGGTCGTATCGCTGTAGGCCGTATCGAGAGAGGTACCATTAAGTCCGGTCAATCCGTAACCGTTTGTACTTACGGCGACGAGGCAACACGTAATGCCAAAGTCGTAAAGCTTTTGAGATTCCAGGGCCTCGGCCGTCAGGAAGTTACCGAAGCATCCGTAGGCGAAATCGTCTGCGTTGCAGGTATTCCTAATATCAATATCGGTGACACCATTTGCGAAAACGGTGTGGTTGAACCGATTCCTTTCGTAAATATCGACGAACCTACAATTGCCATGACGTTCTCCGTTAACGACAGCCCGTTCGCAGGCCAGGAAGGTAAGTTCGTTACATCCCGTCACTTAAGAGACAGACTTTTCAAGGAAGTTGAGACCAACGTTTCAATGAGAGTTGAAGAGACAGATACCACAGAGGCTTTCGTTGTAAAGGGCAGAGGAGAACTTCACCTCTCAATCCTCATCGAGACGATGAGAAGAGAAGGTTACGAGTTCCAGGTATCAAAGCCGAAGGTTATCATGAAGGAAATCGACGGAGTTCTTTGCGAGCCTGTTGAGGAGCTTGTTGTAGACGTACCTGAGGATTTCGTAGGTCCTGTTATGGAGAAGCTCGGAAGACGTAAGGCAGAGCTTTTAAACATGCTCCCGCCGGACAAGGGATATGCACGTCTTGAGTTCAAGATTCCTTCCAGAGGTATCATCGGATACAGAACCGAATTTTTGACCGACACAAAGGGCAATGGTATAATGAACAGCGTTATCAGTGGCTTCGAGCCGTTCGTCGGTGAGATTGACACTCGTTCTCACGGCGTACTTATCGCTTTCGAGAGCGGTGACGCAATGACCTACGGTTTGTTCAATGCTCAGGACAGAGGCGCACTCTTTATCGGAGCAGGCGTTCCTGTTTACGAAGGTATGATCGTAGGTGTTAACCCTAAGCCTGAAGACATTACTGTTAACGTATGTAAGAAGAAGCATGTTACTAACATGCGTGCAGCCGGAAGTGATGATGCTATGCGTCTTACACCTCCTCTTAACTACAGCCTTGAGCAGTGTCTCGAGTTTGTAGAGGACGATGAGCTTTGTGAGGTAACTCCTAAGAACATCCGTCTCAGAAAGAAGATTCTTAATACGGATCTTCGTATGAAGCATCTTGCTGCATTGAAGAAGAAGGACTGATTTGAGTTTACGGTTTGACTTTTGTCTTTCTTGAAACTTAAGGTCCCAACCGATTTGAGTTAGTAGAGAAAAGTATAGATATATGTTATCTGACAGTATAAAAGTAGCCCTCAGAATACTTATCGTAGTCGTACTGCTTATCGCATTTGCAGTAGTCGGTGTATTCATGGGCTATAATTATGTTCTTTCCCAGGACGAACGTTTTACTATTTTGCAAAAGTCTATCGATGAAGGCAGTTTTGAAATAACCGCCGACACCGAAGGTTGCGTTCCGATAGTAATTAAATCCGGTGACTCCACGTCCGATATCGCCAAGACATTGTTTACCAACGGCCTTATCGATAACACGCTTGTTTTCTCTCTCATGAGTAAAATCAACGGATTTGACGGAGCATATCTTGCGGGAACTCACTATCTTGTGGCAGGACTTACCTACGATGAGATTATGTATCTTTTAACCTTGGAGCCTGAAAGCGTTACCGTAACCTTCCAGGAAGGCATTACCTATCGGGAAATCAAGAAGAAACTTCACGATGCAGGTTTGACCTTTGACGACGCCGAATTCGACGCCTGTATGAACAGCCCGAACCTTTTCGTTGACTATGAATTCGTATCTCAGATTGTAGTAAGCGAGGACCGTGACTATATTTTGGCGGGATACCTTTTCCCTGATACGTACGAATTTGATATTAACGCCAGCTGCGAGACTATCATCAATACTTTCCTCAGAAACACCAACGTTAAGCTTTACGATGAGTATTATGAACGTGCCGAGGCTTTGGGTATGAGCCTTGACGAGGTAATTACACTCGCATCGCTTATTCAGTACGAGACAACGGATGCTACCGATATGCTTTATGTATCGGCTGTTTTCCATAACAGACTGTCATCTGATGACCCGGGTATGAGAATCCTTGGTTCCGATGCTTCCGTTAACTATCTTCGTCAGAATATGGGACTTGATCCGACATTGAATCTTTCTGCTTCCGACCTGGAGATGAACAGCCCGTATAACACATACCTTTATGAAGGACTTCCTCCGGGACCTATCTGCATGCCGGGCCTTGATGCCATTCAGGCAGCTCTTTACCCGGAACCGAACTGCAACTATTGGTATTTCTGCGCTACGGGTGACGGCGGAACGGTATTTGCCGTAACTTTGGAAGAGCACGAGAGTAACGTTGAAACATACAGAGAGAACTGGATTGACGGCTGAGTCGTAAATTTATAAGAGGACATATACGTGAATCGAAAAGATATTGAAATATTAAGCCCGGCAGGTGACCTTGAGAAATTAAAGACCGCGGTAGCATTCGGCGCCGATGCCGTTTATCTCGCAGGTAAATCTTTCGGTCTTCGTACCTTCAGCGGAAATTTTACTCACGAAGAGATGATAGAAGGCATACGTTACGCCCACGAGCGCGGCGTTAAATGCTACGTCACCATGAATATTATGGCTCACGAACCTGATATGGAATTGGTTGATGACGAGATTCGTTTCGTTGCCTTTGAGGCATCGGCAGACGCCGTTATCGTATCCGATGCAGGTATTTTCAGACGTGTGCGCCGTATAGCACCTGATTTGGAGATTCATATTTCGACGCAGGCAAGCGTAACAAATTCCGAAGGTTGTAACTTCTGGTATGAACAGGGTGCAAAGCGTGTGGTTCTTGCCCGCGAAGTAAGCCTTGAAGAGACCGCCCGCATCCGTGCGTCAATCCCGGACGATATGACAATTGAGAGCTTTGTTCACGGCGCAATGTGTGTATCTTATTCCGGCCGTTGCCTTCTTTCCAACTATTTTACGGGAAGAAGTTCCAACAAGGGCTCCTGCGCTCAGCCTTGCCGCTGGGGATACTATGTTGACGAGCAGGATAACCTGACTTCTCGTAACACCATCGTCGAAGAGAAGCGTTTGGAGGATAAACTTCCGATTGAAGAGGATTCACACGGCACTTACATTTTTAACAGTAAAGATATTTGCATGATAGACCATATCCCGGAGTTAATCGCCGCAGGTATTAACAGCTTTAAAATCGAGGGCCGAATCAAAGGCGCTTACTATGTGGCAGCCGTAACGAAGGCATATCGCGAAGCGGTGGATTTGTTTTTTGAGCAGGGGATGGCAGACTATAAGCCTGACGATAACTGGCACATAATTTTGGATAAAATTGTTCACAGAGATTATGCCACGGGCTTTTTCTTTGACCGCCCGGGCGAAAACGCTCAGATTGTCACGGACCGTTCCTACAATAAGCCTGCTTTCGTTGTAGGTATCGTAAACTCTACAGATAAAACCACAGGTCTCATTCGCGTGAGCCAGCGTAACAAGGTTTTTAAGGGTGACACGGTAAACGCCCTGATTCCGGACGGCTACGTTGAGCCTTTTACCATCGCGGAAATGTACGATGAGGATATGAATCCTATAGAGAGTGCGCCGCATGCCCAAATGACCTATTTTATTAAGCCGGACCGCGACGTTATTCTTCCCGAGATGAGTTTTCTGAGCCGCGACGGTGACAAAGACCAAGGCATTTCAGCAATGAATTGACGGATGTTTTTGTAGAAAATGGATATTTTACAAAGATTTTCTTCTTGAAGTTTAAAATAAATAAGGATGTCTTATTCTCGTAACATTCGGATAATATAATGATTATGCCTAGGTTTCGCCGTGTTTTCGTGACGAAACGGGTGTATCTTATATTTACGGAAGGAGAATGGCTTAATATGGCATCTAAATGCAGAGTTAAAAGAAGTTTACTTTCGATAGCGGTTTGTCTGTCGGTAGCCATTCCTGCTACATGTCTTCCGTATGATATCAGATCGATAACAAATCCACAGGCTGCCGTAAGACGCGCCTATGATTTCTCTGTTTTCGGTGAAGAACAGGCACCTCAGGAAGAAGTCCTGGTTGAAGACTGGGCCATTGCACCTGTTTCTGCGGATGAAGCAAATGCCGAAGGCGTTGTTTATACCGAGGACGGTCTTATTGATATCAGTGCGGGCGGCGTTGTACGTGCTTCATATTTTGAAGGCTACGAGAACGCGAGTCTCTCTGCTTTGTCGGTTTATTATGACGATGTTCCTACTTATACGATTGTTCAGCAGTACGATGAGGCTGATTTGCCTATCGAGCTTTTGGACCCGGCTGTTTTCGCGCCGGATGAGTCGCAGTTTTATATTTTGGTTCCAAACTCCATAATTAAGGAATTACCTGATATGAGTTCCATTACGCTTCAGTCCATCTCAATGGGTGCGGGCGTTACGAGAATCGGTATCGGTGATACGTGGTCAAAAATCAGAACCGAGGACGGCGTCGAAGGATACGTTCTTACCGCATCGCTTTCGGATGAGATGGTTTGGATTGATATCGACAGAACAGTTTGGGTTGACTGCAGCAGTCTTACCTTGAGAGCCGAGCCGGATGTTGAATCCGAAGCATTGGCAAGTCTCGGAAGAGATACAAGACTTCGTTGCGTCGGCATTTCGGATAAATGGTATAAGGTAATTACTACGGACGGTCAGGAAGGCTATGTTTATATTTCCTTTACTACGACCAATGCTCCGCCTACACCGACACCTGTTCCTACAAGACCACCGGCAAATTCCGGCGGCGGATCATCGGGCGGCGGTGGCGGCTCTTCCAGAAATACCACGGGTAACGTTGCATCTCTTCCTGTTATTACGGGCTGTAACGGTTCAAGTATCGTAAGCATCTGCGAATCCATGCTCGGCGTAGATTACGTTTGGGCAGGTGAATCTTCCAGCGGTGTTGACTGTTCCGGACTTGTTGTATATGCTTATCGTCAGGTCGGAATAAGCGTACCTCACTTAGCAAACTCAATCGCATCCTGCGGTGTAAGTATCTCCAGAGAAGATATTCAGCCGGGTGACGTTGTTTGCTGGAATACGGGCGGCGGATATTGCGGCCACGTAGGCATTTATGTCGGAGGCGGTCAGGTTATTCACGCTTCCAACTCCCGTGACAACGTTTGCTACGGAAGCGTCGATATGATGCCTATTCTTACAATAAGAAGATTTATTCAGTAAATTTAAGGAGCCTATCATGAAGAATAAGACTATTTCCGAATTTTCCCAAGTACTTTCGTCAGCAGCACCGGTACCGGGAGGCGGCGGAGCAAGCGCTTTAATGGGAAATGTATCGTCAAGTCTTTGTTCTATGGTGGCAAATCTTACATCAGGCAAGAAAAAGTATGCAGAGTACCAGGGCGATATCGAAAGAATCCTGGTTGAAACTGCCGAGCTTAACGAGAAATTTCTGGAATTAATGCAGAAGGACGCGGAGGTTTTCGAGCCGTTGTCAAAAGCATACGGAATTCCGAAGGAAACTGAAGGCAGAGATCAGATTTTGGAGGAAGCTTTGAAGGTTGCTTCGAGCGCTCCGTACGAGATTGTTGAGACCTGCCATAAGACGGTTGCTCTTACCGAGGAACTTTGCGTTAAGGGTTCGAGACTTGCAATAAGTGACGTTGCCGTTGCCGCATCGGCTGTAAAGGCTGCCGCATCGGGCGCTGCCATGAACGTTTATATCAACACAAAACTTATGAAAGACCGCGCTTATGCGGAAGACATGAATAAGAAGACTATTGCCATGGTTAAGGAAATCGACGAGCGTGCCTCCAAGGTTTACGAGACGGTAATGGCTGATTTGGTAAAATAAGATTTCACAGAAAGAGGATGAACGGCAAAATGCAGGAATTATTGGGTAAACCGGTTGCAGACAGTATTAATGAGGGCTTAAAGGATACTATCGAGAAGCTTTCCCGTGACGGCAAAACACCTACTTTGGGAGTTGTACGTGTCGGTGCACGTGAGGACGATATCTCTTATGAAAGAGGCCTTCTTAAGAAGTTCGAATCCATGAACTGCAACGTAAACGTTTATGAGCTTGCTGCCGATTGTACTCAGGCCGAACTCGAAGAGACCATTAACTATTTGAATAATGATGCCGAGATTAACGGTATTTTGATGTTCAGACCTTTGCCTAAGACCTTGTCCGAGGCACGAATCAAGGAACTTATCAATCCTTCAAAGGATGTAGATTCTATGGGAACAGCAAGTTTGGCGGGTGTTTTCGCCGGCGATAAGAATGCTTTCCCGCCGTGTACTGCTCAGGCTGTAATTGAGATTTTGAAATTCTACGGAATCGAGCTTAAGGGTAAGAAGGTTACGGTTGTAGGCCGAAGCCTCGTTATAGGAAAGCCTGTTTCCATGCTTTTGCTTTCCGAGAATGCCACAGTTACGATTTGCCATACCAAGACAGCCGATTTAAAGGCTGAGTGTAAGGCGGCAGACATCATCGTAGCATGTGCCGGCGTAGCGAAAATGCTCACCGCCGAGTACGTTCGCGAGGGTCAGACAGTAATTGACGTTGGAATGAACGTTGATGAGAACGGCAAGCTTTGCGGTGACGTGGATTTTGAAGAGGTTTCCAAGATTGTTGATGCAATCACACCTGTTCCGCGCGGAGTGGGTTCCGTAACGACCTCGGTTCTTCTGAAGCATACGGTTCTCAGCGCTGACAGAGCATGAGCGCCTGCGCTTTCGCCGGTAAGTGCGGCGGCTGCGAGTACATAAATCTTCCGTACGAGGAACAACTTAAGATTAAAAATGATTACGTCGTGAAACAGATTTCCCAAAGCTTGGGGAAGTCTTCTTCCGACGTTTTGTTTAACGACATTTTATCCTGCGATAATCCTTTCTACTACAGAAACAAAGTCCACGCAGCCTTCGCCCGTCAAAACGGCAAGATTATCTGCGGCACCTACGAAGCATCCTCACATAAGATAGTGGAGAATTTCGACTGCGTTCTCGAGAATCGGGCTGCCTCCAAAATAATCTCTGACATCAAGGCAATTCTCAACAAATACAAGGCTTCGGTTTACGATGAGAAAACCGGACGCGGCACCTTCAGACGCGTTCTTATAAGGGTTTCCTCCCTGGGCGAAATAATGGTTGTTTTGGTTGTGGCAGACGATAACTTCGTCGGAAAGAAGAACTTCATCAAGGAGCTGACTTCGCGTAATCCCGATATCAAAACCATCGTTTTAAACGTTAATACCCGCAAAGATTCCATGATTCTGGGCGACAGATTCAGAACCGAGTACGGCCCGGGTTTTATTATCGATGACCTTTTCGGTCTGAAGTTTAAAATCTCTCCTAACTCCTTTTTCCAGATTAATCACGAGATGTGCCTGAAGCTTTATTCGGAGGCAATATCCAAGCTCGATTTGAAAGGCAACGAGAAAGTTCTTGATGCCTATTGCGGAACCGGTACCATCGGAATAACCGTGGCCAAAAGCTTGACAGGCGGCCAAGTAACGGGTGTGGAGCTTAACAAGTCCGCCGTAAATGATGCCGTAAGTAACGCCGCCAAGAACGGAATAAAGAACATAAAATTCATCTGCGCCGATGCGACAGAATATATTACCGCAGCGGCTGCACGTAAAGAAAAATTCGATGCCGTAATCCTGGATCCTCCTCGTGCGGGAACGACTCCCGAGTTTATAGAAGCAGTATCAAAACTCGCCCCATCGAAAATCGTCTACATCTCATGCCTGCCGGATACTCTTGCGCGCGATTTGAAAATTTTCGAGAATGCGGGATATAAAACGGCAAGCGTAACCCCATGCGATATGTTCAGCTTTACGGGCCATGTTGAAACAGTTTGCTTACTATCACGTAAAGCCCCACTTTAAGCGGGTTTCAGGGCTTTTCCTGCGAATATGTACCTGTGTTTTTACTAAATAATAATGTGAATAGAGAAAAAATGAATTTTGAATCATTGCCGGATCCGGATTTGTATTTGTTAAAAAGGAATATGCAGGATTGGTACAAGGCATATATTGGGCGCGACAGAAAAAAGTATATTTTGATGTTGAATATGAGAAGCATGCGTGATAATCTGTATTCATATAAATGAATATCATATAGGTGAATACAAAGTGTGAGGAAATGAGTATGACTATAAGTGAAAGAATTATAAAAGTATTAAAAGAAAGAAATATGACACAGGCAGAATTTGCGAAGCAGGTCGGTATTGCTACCAGTACGATTAGTGAGTGGAAGAAGAAAAAGACTAATCCAACGGTAGAAAAGATTATGGATATTTGCAATGTTTTGCAGATTACTCCGGAGCAGCTTCTTACCGGTAAGGGAATAGAAGATGAGGATGAGATTGCTACTGCAATGCCGGAGAGTAGATTTACACCTCAGGATATTCGCATAGTTGAAGATTATCATGGACTTAAGGAAGAACAGCAGAAGCGACTTTTAGCTTATATGGAAGCTCTTAAGAAGATTGAGAGCTTGGAAGAGATTTAGATTTCTTTGAAGGCGCAATTTGCGACTTCAAGATTGCGGTGCCAAAATGGCACTACAAATTTGCGGATGATTTTTTCAGTCGCAAAATACTAATACAAAGTGTTCGGAACAGAACACTTTGCATGAAAGATTTTTGTGTGGCAAAAATCGACTTTACATGAGGAGGAAAACTAATTTATGGAATCAGAAATACAGGTTATATCATCTGTTGCGGATATTAAAGACAGAGTGTATTGGATTCGCGGGAAGCAGGTGATGTTAGACTTTGATCTTGCAGAAATATATGGCTATGAGGTAAAGCGTTTGAATGAACAGGTCAAACGTAATAATAGGCGATTTCCAGAAGATTTTATGTTTCAGACGACAAGGGAAGAAGTTGAGCTCGTGAAGTCGCAATTTGCGACTTCACGAAAAGGAACACTTTTTGAAGGGCAAGAAGGTGGTCGTAGAAAGTTACCTTATGCGTTTACAGAACAGGGTATTTATATGTTAGCAACAGTGCTTAAAGGAGAATTAGCAGAGCAACAAAGTATTTTTATTATGCGTGCATTTAAAGAGATGCGTCATTTTATTGCTAATAACGCGCTTCTGTTTGAAAAGATTAATGCTATTGAGCTTAAGCAACTGGAATATCAAAAGGATGCAGACGAGAAATTCGGCAGAATCTTTGAGTATATGGCAGAGCATGAGGAGAGCAACCAAAAGATTTTTTATGATGGTCAGATCTTTGATGCTTTTAGTATCTTTGCGGATATTATTGGGCATG
>JAZLML010000011.1:0-9350 GCA_045598625.1 Saccharofermentans sp. | reverse complement strand
TGTTGGAGTATAAGTTGAAACTTTACGGAATCAGACTGATAAAGCAGGAGGAGTCGTATTCGAGTCAGTGTTCACCAAAGGCTGTAGAGGTATCGAAGAAGTATGCCGAAAGACATAACAGAATAGAACGTGGTTTGTATACCGAAGAAAAGCAAGCGTATAACGCGGACGCAGTGGGAGCTTATAACATCTTAAGAAAGTATTGCACCACATCCGGCAATGATATAACCATGCCCATATTTGGGCTGAGTAATCCTGAGATAATAAAAGTAGCTGTGTAACCCGAAAGGGTAGCAGTAAGGGTGTCATGGACGCACCCCGGGACCTACGCGGCGAAGCCGCGCGCACCTGATGCTCGGTAATTCAATTACCGATGTAGTTCACAAGTTGTTTGCTGAAAAATCAGAAAACTGCGTATTCAAGGGTGGCACATCGTTGTCCAAATGCCATAAGGTGATAGATCGTTTTTCTGAAAATATAGGTATACCTTTATCGAGTAAAACTTAAAATGTAAGAAGATTGAAGAAGTACACGGCTGCTAGAAATTACAAAAAATGTGAATGAAATCACAGAAATATTGAAAAAAATGTGATTTGAACGTATGATAAGTTTATCTGATAGAAGGAGATTGTTATTAGTGGATAGATTTATTATTAATGATTTACGAGATTGGAAGAATAGTAAAAGAAGAAAACCTCTCATTCTAAGAGGTGCGAGACAGGTTGGTAAAACATGGATTTTGACCGAGTTTGGAAAAGAATTCAATGATGGTTATGTAATAATCAATTTCGATAAACATCCTGAGTATCATCAGTTCTTTGAGACAACCAAGGATGTTGAGAGAATAATTAAGAATTTGTCTTTTGCATGTGGGCAAAAGATTACTAGAGATACCCTTCTGATTTTTGATGAGATTCAAAGCTGCCCTAGTGCACTGAACAGCTTGAAATATTTCTGCGAAGATGCACCTTGGTATTATGTTGCTTGTGCTGGCTCTCTATTAGGATTAACTCTATCTGATGGTTTTCCTGTAGGTAAAGTTGATTTTCTTGATATGGGTCCGATGACTTTCGAGGAATTCCTTGTGGCAAACGGTAATAGTATGCTCGTCGAGTATATGAAGAGTATCGATGCTATCGAGAATATTCCGGATGCTTTTAATTCTCAATTGATTGAAAAGTTAAAGATGTATTTTGTTATCGGGGGTATGCCGGAAGTTGTAAAAGCTTGGGTTGAAGATATGGATATCAAGGCTGCAGAGAAAATTCAACAGGACATCCTTGATGCTTATGAGAGCGATTTTGGGAAACACACACCTGATTTTGATGTTCCGAAGGTTAGACTAATTTGGCAGTCACTTCCATCACAACTAGCACGTGAGAATAAAAAGTTTTTATATAGTGCGGTTAAGCCAGGTGCACGTGCTAGAGAATATGAGAATGCTTTGAATTGGCTTAAAAATGCTAATTTGGTTATTAAGACTTCCAAGGTAGTTAAACCAGGAATCCCAATATCTGGGTATGAGGATCTAACATCTTTTAAAATTTATATGAATGATGTAGGGCTTTTACGTAAGCATTCTCATCTGGCATCGACAGCATTTATTGAAGAGAACAGACTATTTACAGAGTTTAAAGGCGCACTTACAGAAAACTTTGTTTTAAGAGGTCTGATTAATAGTCATGAGGTGATTCCTTACTACTGGACTGATGGGGTGCACGAAGTTGATTTTATTCAACAGATTGATAATGATATTTTCCCAATTGAGGTTAAAGCTGGTGAGAACATCAAAGGTGCTAGCATCAAGACTTACATGAAGGAATATGAAGATAATACAAGATTGGCGGTTCGTTTTTCTTTGCGTAATCTATCACTAGATGGAAAATTTCTTAATATTCCGCTTTATTTGATTGATGAATTGGATAGATTACTAGAAATAGCATTGAGCGTTTTGGATCTTAATTGCTAAGCATATTAGTAAAGTTAAATGTAATTATTATTGTTAATTTATGTACGCCCAGTGGTGCAACTTCGGTTGTGCTGCTGGGTGTATTTTATGCGCGAAAAATGAATTATTAATATTGAATTTTTTGTATTCTTGGCTTGTAGAGTGGAAAGGGGAATAGTCACGCAATTCCGAAATGCTGAAAAATATGCTTTTGTATCTTTTTATGTAGTTTTGTGCATCTTTGGTCGATTCTCTTCTTTTAATCAAAATATGCTTTCCAGCAGATTTTTGAATAAAGATGTCAGATGAGAATTTCGTATGAGTTGCTTGGAGATGTAAAATGAGATTGTATTAGTGTTACTGATTTGAGATTAGAACATGCGCTCGTTATTGCTTATAAAGATGACTATATTATAATTAAACATCTTAATATCGCTGAAAATTATGGTCTGGTTCTTTCGTAGAAGAACATGAACTGCTGCATTATGCCGGCGGTGTCAGGGTAGGGTGATGTGTCGAATTTGCCGCGGTAGTATTTGTCCAGGATTCTTTGCATCCAAACGTCGATCGGAAATCTTCCGGTTCTTCCGAAGCCGAAAAGCATAGTGCAGTCGGCTACTTTTTTGCCGACGCCGTACATTGAGGTGAGGACGGTAAAAAGGTCCTCGTCGGTTGTTTGGGAGAGGGTTTCCAAATCGATTTTGCCGGAGAGAATGTCATTAACCGCACAGGCAAGGTATTGAGCACGATAGCCAGTTCCGAGTTTGGCAAAATCCTCGGTGGTTGCTTCCTTTAAATCTTTTGGAGAAGGGAAGGCGTAGTACTTGTTCTTTAGCGGGCTTGCAAAGGGAGTATCGGGATTTTGAAGTTCTTTCTCGATGCTTTCCAAGGAAATCCTGCGGCCGAAGGTGCTGCAAAGCTTCTCGACTGAGGTTTTGATTGATGGAATGGAACGTCTTTGGGAGATTATGTAGCTTAATAAGGTTTCAAAGCTTTCCTGCTTCAAAATTCTAATGCCGTATCCGTATTCAATTGAGGAAATGAGGTAGTCGTCGTCGGAGACTTCGGAGACGATTTCCTCGTAATCTCTTCCCAAATCGAAATAATCAAACCAGATATCGTTAAATTCTTTGTCGTCGCACGAGAAGGCGTAACGGTTGTTTCCCAAATCCGCTATCTGAAGGTAGCGGCCGCAGGCTGTAAGCTCTGTTCGGGTGTCGTCGATTATGTTTATTCGGAACGCTTGACCGCTCGCGGCGATTTTCGAGGGCGAGAAAAAATTGATTTCTTTTACCAGCATAAAAACCTTCTTAAATAATGTATAATATCTATCATATCTTAAAGTTGAGGTTTAAACATATGAAATTAAACGAGATATATGAATCAAAATCCAGAGTTTTGTCTTTCGAGATTTTTCCTCCGAAGCATGATGACGAACTTAAAGATATTGATGCTACTTTGGATATTCTTTGCGATTTAAAGCCTGATTATATAAGTGTTACTTTCGGTGCAGGCGGATCTTCAAACAATAACAAGACAATTCGTCTGGCACGTAAGATCAAGGACCAGTATAAGGTTGAGCCGGTGGTTCATCTTACTTGTCTTACCTATAGCAAAAGTGAGATTGATGATTTCTGCAAAGAACTTCAAGATAACGGAATCGAGAACATTCTCGCTTTGCGCGGCGATATTAATCCTAACGTTCCTGCAAAGAATGATTTTAAGCACGCATCGGATTTGATTTCTTACATTAAACCTAAGACGGATTTTTGTATTGCGGGTGCCTGCTATCCTGAGTGCCATCCGGAATCGGTAAGCCGCGTATCTGAGTTCGAGAACTTGAGAAAAAAGGTTGATGCGGGAGCTGAAGTTTTGCTTTCACAGTTGTTTTTTGATAACCAGTGCTTCTTTAAGTTCGTAGAGGACGCAAGAATTGCAGGAATCAAGGTTCCGATTACTCCGGGTATTATGCCTGTAGTTAATGCGGCACAGATTAAGAGAATGGTTACAACCTGCGGTGCTTCGTTGCCTGAGCGATTTGAAAGAATAGTACATCGTTATGAGGATAATAAGGTTGCATTGATGGATGCGGGCCTTAATTATGCGATTTCCCAGATTATCGATCTTTTGGTAAGCGACGTTGACGGAATTCATCTTTATACCATGAATAATCCTGCAGTCGCAAAACGTATCTGTGACGGTATCAAGAATATCGTTTAATCGGAAAGTTTGTTGTTTTAAATTAAAACCGGTATTTCGAATTCGAGATACCGGTTTTTGTATGGGAGTATAACAGTGTTGTTTTCTATCAGAATCTGAAGTCGCGTTGGCCTTCGTCGATAAGCTTCAGACGTTCGATGCAGACTTCCTTTGCTTTTGGATTAGGAATGTTATCAAGCTCCTTGGAGATGAGCTCGAGACCTATGCGCTTTGTGTCTTCGGAGGCATAGTCATTTAAGTATTCCTTAAGCGTGAGAAGGGCATTCGGGTGGCAGCAATTCTGGATTTGCTTTGCTTTACAAAGAGCCATAAAACGGTCACCGGTTCTGCCTTCGCGGTAGCACGCGGTACAAAATGACGGAATGTATCCCAAATCCATGAGCCAGTGAACTACTTCATCGAGTGTTCTGTTATCGGAGACATCGAATTGTGCCGAATTGTCGTCTTCTTCCTCAGGTTCGGCGTAACCTCCGACGCTGGTTCTTGATGCGCCTGAAATCTGGGATACGCCCAAAGGAAGGACTTTCTCACGAACCTGCTTGGATTCGCGGGTTGAGATAATCATGCCTGTGTAAGGAACTGCGATTCGAATAAGAGCGCAGATTTTTGCGAAGGTATCATCATCGATTCCGTTATCGAAAGCAGAAGGGTCGATATCGTCAGCACGCTTGATACGCGGAACGGAGATGGTATGAGGACCTACTCCGTGAACTGCTTCCAAGTGTTCTGCATGCATAAGAAGACCTGCGAACTCGTACTTATAAAGCTCAAGTCCGAAAAGTACACCCAAGCCGACATCGTCAATGCCGCCTTCCATAGCACGGTCCATAGCCTCGGTATGATAGTCGTAATTGTGCTTAGGTCCTGTCGGATGAAGCTTCTCATAGCTTTCTTTGTGGTATGTTTCCTGGAAAAGAATATAGGTTCCGATTCCGGCTTCTTTGAGTTTTCGATAGTTCTCAACTGTTGTTGCAGCGATGTTCACGTTAACTCGTCTTATTGAGCCGTTCTTATGCTTTACGGAATAGATTGTCTTAATACATTCGAGGATATATTCGATAGGGTTATTTACCGGGTCTTCTCCTGCTTCTATGGCAAGACGCTTGTGACCCATATCCTGAAGTGCGATAACTTCTCTTCTTACATCTTCCTGCGTAAGTTTTTTACGGGCGATGTGCTTATTCTTCATGTGATAAGGGCAATAAACACAACCGTTTACACAGTAATTCGAAAGGTAAAGAGGGGCGAACATAACGATACGGTTTCCGTAGAAATCTTTCTTAAACTGCTGCGCCAACTCGTACATTTCTTTGATTTTCTCTTCGTTCTCGCAGGCAAGTAAAACAGAGGCTTCTCTGTGGGACAAACCTTTACGTTCTTTAGCTTTTGTGAGAATTGAGTCAATTAAAGGGAGATTGTTCTTGTTCTCTTCTGCATACGAGAGTGTATCCAGAATTTCTTCATGGCAAATGAATTCGGTCGCTTTAAGCGATTTCGGATCATACATAATATAAAATTCCTTTCTTTTGAGTCAGAAAAACTTCCTCATTAGTACGAAATAGTTATATCACAAATTGCTTGGTTGTAAAGTCCGGGAACTTACTCGTCAGTGTCATCGAAAACGGTATTGGAATAGGCTGTTTTCGCTGAGATGCCGCTTAAACGTCCTATTCTGCCGGATAATGCACTGATAATATCCTGAGGCGCTTCAACGGAAAGACTGATTATACTTATTGCCCTTTTATGATGTGGAATTCCCATACGTCCGATTATATATTCGGAGTACTCAGAAATAATCCTGTTAAGGTCTTCCACATGGGTTTTATCTTCGACAATAATGCCGATTACGGCGACTCTTTTTTCCATAAATTACCTCAAAAATTACACAGATATTAAAAGAATATCACAAAATTACGTGTACAATGCGATTTGTTATGTTTGAAAAAGAAGTAATGATAAAATTAATCAAACTTAGCAAGCAGCTTATATTGTGAGGTATATATGAGAATTAAATCTGACCGATTTGTAAAGGTACTTACATTCGTTTTGTCAATAGTGTTGTTTTGTACGTTGTTTCCTGCGGGAATGGTATTGGCCGACAGCAATAATGCGACGATTATTAATGTAAATGATGCGGTTAATGTAAGAACGGAGCCTACCACGGCATCTTCTTTGGTGACGACCTTGGCTTTGGGTTCGCGCTTAAAGGTTAATTCCAGTGTTTCACACAAGAGCAACGACAACTCGGGATACAGTACATGGTACAGTGTAACGTT
Source organism: Saccharofermentans sp. (assembly GCA_045598625.1). Classification (GTDB taxonomy): domain Bacteria; phylum Bacillota; class Clostridia; order Saccharofermentanales; family Saccharofermentanaceae; genus Saccharofermentans. Next base: position 2,906 of record JAZLML010000011.1, on the reverse strand, counting down.
CAGTAAAAACGGCACGACCTATAACGGTTATATTGCAAATTACTTTGTAAAAATGGATCCGAGTTCCGGCACTTCGGATGCAGCTTTTGAAAGCTCAATTGCCGGTTTTCCTGACAGTTATAAGCCATATTTAAGAGCGCTTCACTCAATCCATCCGAATTGGTCATTCGTTCCGCAGAATACTTCTGTTTCATGGGGAAGTGCTTTGTCTCTCGAGACAAAAAGCGGTGTATCGCTTATTGAAAATACTACAAGTGCTTCGTGGCAATCAGGAAGTACTGTTATTGATTCTCCAAACTGGGTTAATGCATCTTCTTCCATAGTAGCTTACTATTTGGATCCTAGAAACTCTTTGTCTGAGAACAGTGTTTTCCAGTTTTTAAACATTAAGTCGGATGCGCATGATGCCTACCAGATAGAGATGCTTTTGGACGGAACATTTATGGATGAGGACAGAAGTACTCCGATGGATTGCGATAAGAGTGATACCGAGTACCACAGCCTTTTTGTGAAGGCACAGGAGAAAAGCGGAATTGACGGTATTTTCCTTGCTGCAAGAGTCCTTCAGGAGTGCGGAAACAACGGCAGCAGTTCATCAAGCGGCGGAACCGTAGGCGGAAGAAAAGTATTTAACTTTTTTAATATCGGTGCTTATTCCGACGCAACGAATGCAGCATACAGAGGATTAAACTTCGCAAGATACGGAAACGGAGTTACGGGTTCTTCATTTAACACCACTTATGAGATTCCGTGGACCTCACAGGGCGATGCCATTGTTTACGGTGCTTTATGGATTAACGATTATTATGCAAGTAAGGGACAAAACACTATTTACTATATGAGATTTAATACATCTCCTAATTCCGCTTACTCTGCAGGCTCACATCAGTACTATACTGCTACTCAGTCTCCTACGATGGAAGCTACAAAAATGTATAACGCCTATAAGAAAGCAGGGCTTTTGGATACCGCTTTGACGTTTACAATCCCTGTATACAGCAGCATGCCGACATCTGCTGTAGCACTTCCTGACGATAACACACAATACTATGAGTTCATGCATACCGTATACCAGAAAATCTTAAGAAGAGACTGTTCTAATGCTGAAGCAGCTCCTTTCGTTGAGGGATTGAGCAAGGGCGGAAATCCAATCTCAACGATTATGTTTTTCTTTAATTCTGCGGAGTACAAGGCTAAGAATTACAGCAGCGAGCAGAAGATTAAAGATGCATATTCGGTAATGCTTAACAGAAATGCCACTTCAAGTGATGTAGCGCACTGTATGAATTCGATTAACTACGGATACAGCATTTATTCTATTTATCAGATGGTATCTTCATCTGTTGAATGTAAAAACTATTTCAATTCTTTGGGCTTTATTCACTATGCGCCTTATACCGACACCGATCTTGTCGATACACATATGGAAATGAGAAATATCGTTATTCCTATGTATGAGGTTTTCCTCGGAAGAAATTACGATGTAGCCGGCCTTCGAAATTGGATATCTCAGCTTGCATCGAAAAAGATGTCCGGACAGCAGGTTGCTGCTGCATTCTTTAATTCCAGAGAATACGGTAACCTTAACATATCGATTGAAGATTATGTTACATCACTCTACCATTTCCTCGGAAGAGAACCTGACGGTCCGGGATTTATATACTGGTGCGGCTTCTTGAAACGTCACTACACGAGAGAGTACGTTTTCCACGGTTTTGTTAACTCTGCCGAGTTTAACAGCAGATGTAAGAAGTATGGCGCTACAACAAGTGTATATCAGTATCCTAAGGCTATTGAATATCATCCGAACGGACCTCGCATAGGTGAGTTTGTAAATTCTACCTATTCGACTTTGTTGGGAAGAAACGCAGATTCTGCAGGTAAGAACAATTGGACCTGCTATCTTGGTGCAACCGGTAATTCGGCAGCAGGCTTTGTAAGTGCCATGATAAACGGTGCCGAGTACCAAAATAAGAATTACTGCGATGAAGAAACCGTAAGACGTTTATTCATTATTTTCTATGGCGTGGATCCGGTATCTTCCGTGACTTCAACCGCTCCGGAAGAGCCGCTTGACGAAAACGCTCCGCTTGACGAAAACGCTCCGCTTCTTTTGACTGATGCTTCTTTGGCGGCAAATGCGGCGAATGCGGCAAATGCGGCAAACGGCGTTGTACCAGTAACTTCTGTGGCGTCTGTTTTCGATACGGTATCGCCTGAGGCCTATGCTCAGACGGATGAATACGTTCAAAATCCTAATGAATCCTTTGTTGCGGGAGATGAAACATTTATTACCGATGAAGTTGTTCCTGTTGAAACCGAACCTTCATATGATGGTATTGTCGATGAACCTGCCACATCTGAGACAGATTACGATGTTTCCGTTTTACCGGACGAATCTTCTTCCGAAGACATATATTTTGAGCCTGATATAACTGAGGTTACTGAAGAAATCGAGAACATGGAACCTTCTGAGACGGCTGCCTTGGAGTCCGAATATGTTGAAGAAAACGGTGAGGACGAATCAGATCCTATGAAGGCTTTCGGCGGATTCGGTGGATTCGGCGGATTCGGTGGTTACGGAATCGGTGGGGGTGTCGGATTCAGTTATGATATATATAATGTCAAACCTGAGTATCTGAGCGAGTTTACCTATTGCTTGCAGCTTTATCAGCAATCTCCGAGGGAAGCTATCAACTATATGGCAGATTCTTCTGCTTTTATCGATACATGTTATTATCTCGGAATTGCCAATAAGTAATTAGTTCAAGTTTCAAGGGCGGCGGATTTTTCAAGCGAAAAGTCCGCCGTTTGTTTTTGTAACCAAATTTATTTTGGTTTTTCACGAAAAACTTGGGAAAATCGTCCGGGCCCCTACGCGTGTGGGCTTTTAGTATAAAAACTTG
>JAZLML010000010.1:0-10112 GCA_045598625.1 Saccharofermentans sp. | reverse complement strand
AGGCCTGAACAATAAGATTAAAGTTGCTAAGAGAGTTGGCTACGGCTACAGAGATGACAATTACTTTTTCACCTTGGTTCGTTACATATCACTTCCTGCTAACTTTATTGTAATCCCACAAAAAATGTGAAGAGCCAAAATTTAGTATAAAAACGAAGAAAAACAAGTTTTTATACTAAAAGCCCACACGCGCGGGGGACCGGACGATTTTCCCAAGTTTTTCGTGAAAAACCTGTTTCTTTCTTCGCCCTTCAAATGCCCTCGAAAACTACCGCGCGGCAATCAATATAGGCTAGATGGGGGTGTCAGGCGGTAAGGGAAGATAAGCGTTAAGGGAAGATAAGCGGTAAGGGAAGAGAATGTGCAACAGGAAAGCTGATGGTTATTTCATATAACTTCCGACGGCCATCTCGGAGGAGACGTTCATCAAGTCTCTGTTTTTGGTTTTGAAAACTTCGTCAAAAAGACTGATCAATTGTTGGGTTTTCTCAGGCCGTGACGGAATCATGATTGCGGGAAGGCCCGATTCTTTGCGAAAAGTCAGAAGAAGGCAGTCGGTGAAATCGTTACTGCCGTCGGAACGAAGTTTAAGTTTGCTGACCGGTTCGTAGAAATCAACATTGGATAGCTTATAAACGTTATAGAGATGCTTCCTGTTAAACAGGGTTCCGCGACTGCCGCAGACGCAAAAAAGGAAACTGTCCGGATTATAAAGGATTTTGCCGTCGCAAAGGGATATGACTTTGCTGTTTTTGCGGAAGAGTGCATCAAAAAGAATAGCGCCGTTTTCGCACAACTTTAAATTGGCTTTAAAGTCATCAATAGTTTTCTCATCATAATCGAAAAACGGCATTGTTCTTTTCGCGCAGTTTTTGCAGATGCTGATTTTGCCGGAAAGAAATTTCTCTCCGTAAAACCCAATCTTTCCCCCGCATACCGCACAGTGTTTTCTCACCATTTCTTCACCTGTTGTAAAATTATCCCCGCATTTATGATTATATTTTCACTGCCGAAATATTACCCCGTCCAAAAAGACGGTATTCGCAAAAACAAAATACCTGCACATATTTCTGCGTATATGAAATGTTAGATACCGCAGGGTTGATGTATACTGTCAAAGTCATACATATCGTTCGGGGGAAATATATTTTGGGATACCGTAGATTCAGATATAAAGAAATCAGTGATGATGAACAGACAGCAATCAGAATCGGTGCGCCGATTCTTGCCATAGTACTTATTGTTGTGTCTTTGGCATTTATTGGAGCAGGTGAGATCAAGCGTTTAAGAGCTGTTGAAGTTGACGCCTTGCCGTATGAGTTGTGGACGACCTATAGGAATAACGAAGGACAGACCGAATACACATACCGCGTTGTTTACGAATATGAAGGCGAAACATACAGAAGCGTTACAAACGGTATGGAAGAAACTCCGCTCGGTTCTTATATTAAGATGAAAGTTTATAAGGATGATCCTCAAGAACCGGTCAGACCGAGATCGTTTCCTTTTTGGGCTATACCTTTGCTGCTCGGAGTGTGTTTACTGATTTTTATGTAACCACGATGCCGCTTTGAACTGCTTTAATGGCAAGTTCGGTTCTGGAGGTAAAGCCTGTTTTGGAAAGAATATTTCCGAGGTGAAAACGGACCGTATTGATACTCATATCGAGCTGTTCGCTGATTTCCTGATTGGAGCAACCTGCGGCGAGACAACGGAGTACGTCAATCTCACGCGAGGTGAGTTCGTCGCTTCCTATGAGTCCGAGTTTGGTTACGGGGGCCTTATCAGGCCAGATATGCTCACCGTTCATGGTGCGATCCATAACCTCAAGCATCGGAGCATCCTGGACTTCCTTATACCAGAACGAATCAACATTGACTTCGCGGGCTTTCTGAAGGAAACTTGCATCCGGCATTGACGTTACTGCAAGAATTTTGATTTCCGGGTAGGACTTCTTTATTCGCTCGGCGGCTTCGAGGCCGTTACTGCCGTCGGACATAACTATGTCCATAAGGATGAGGTCAACCTTGCGGTTGATGCAGTAGGCATCGGCTACTTTGGCGGAGTTGATGGATGCAACCAAATTGTAGTTCTCGGAATTGTTTACTATGTTCTCGAAATACTGTCTCGGCAATGCCTGATCGTCTACTATCAATACGTTATGGCTCATAAGATAATCTCCGTTTTGTTAAATGTCAGTTTCAGTTCAAAACTCGGTGCGGATTTGATTTCCATAATGCCGCCTGATTGTTCGGTGAGTTTGCGAAGGGATAAAAGACCGCCCTTCTCGCTCACGGTACCCTGAGGAGGATTGCCGTTATTGGTAAGCGTAACCTCCAAAACATCAGCTGTCTCGTAAATAGCGATGTATAGCCTATCGCCCTTGGCATGACGAAGAGTATTGGTGAAGCACTCGTGCATGGCCGTAGCGACTATGTGTTTATAAGGTTCGGCGGAAGGAAGAGTCCCGTCTGTTTCTATTTTAACACCCAGAGCCGCCGATGTATCCAGCATTAATTCATATTCGTCGTCAGGCACAGTGTCGGACTCCTGAAGAAGATAGCTTAAGTTACGGTTGAGGCCTTCTATGATGGCGTCTTTCTCTGCTTCATCGTCGCCGCCTTCGGATTTTAAGATGTAGTGTTTCATTGAAAGAAGCCCTGCGCCGAGTTCGTCGTGAATTTTGATTTTGGCATTGAGAATTTCTTTGGAAGTTATGAGAGCCACTACCTCATGGTTATAGGTGACAAGTCTCTCGTTCAACGCTTGAACTGCCGAACGTTTTTCCTCCAGGACTTTTGTCATGCGGTATTCTTCCGTGATGTTATTTGCCTTGATTTCCGATAAGGTGCGGCCTTCGTAGTTAAAGTTTCTGAAAGCGAAGTGCCAGGTTGTGTTGTCCGGCATAAGGATTATGTCGTTTCCTCCGGGCGCGAAAACGCTCTTCTCGAGCTCGATGCCGTTCAGCAAAGGTTCTTTGGTAAGATGGCCGTAAAGTCGTTCCATCGTTTTGTTCTTGAGGATAATTCTTCCGGTCTTCTCATAAACGCAGATGCCGTCAGGCAAGGTCTCGACGGCTTCTTTGATGGACGAGCCCGTAATTCTCGTGAGGTACTTAATATAAATTTTGATGGTATATATGGCAACTTCCGCGCTGCAAAGGATGCATGCGGCAAAGAGCAAAATCGCATACACATCGCCGAAAGAATTTACGAGCTGCTGATGATAAGGCTTTACTGACCCTCCAATAAGAAGCGTCAGGAACTGGAAAACGAGATAAACAGCCGTGCAGCAAATCGAAAGAACCGTTATGTGGTAAGCCTTACGACGATTCTTATAACGTAAAATAAGCATAATGTCCGTAAGAAACCCCCAGATCAGAACAAGAATCCAGCAGCAGAACAGACCTAAAACCCAGAAAGGAAGTTCAGAAATCGTCATCATGATTTAAGCCCTCCTTCGAGAAGTTTAAGCGTGAGCGTCGTCTCGCCGTCTTCAGTCTCTGACGTAAGATGAGCGTCGGCAGAAACGGAGAAATTGTCGCCCGATAAAATGTCGTTTCCTACCATAACCTCGTTCTCGCCGCTTAAAAGAAGTCGCAATATTAGAACGTTTTCTTTGAAAGAAATGTTTACCAGCACGGATTTTAAATTGTCAATCTCGGCCTCGAAAACCCTGTCTGCGAATTCATAGGCGTAGATTATTCGTTCTGCATCAACCTCGCGGTCCTTAACCGGGGCGCATGCGGCAGAAATATCGCAAAGCTTTAAGTACTCGCAGTTCTCGCTTAATGCGGTGAAAAGTTCCTTAAGCGTAAGTTTATCGCTGTCGGCCCTTAGAAGTTCCATGTTGCTTCTGCGCTTGATGTACGAATTCAAAACCGCGATATGCGACAGCTTCGATTTAAAATCCTCATCAGTCATGCTGCTCATGATTTCGCGAGTGGCATCAAGCTGCGGCTTAACTATTCGTGCGATGTCATCGTAAACTTTGTTACGCGTATCAAGGCTCGCCTGTTCTTCCTTAAGGCTGTTCTCGGCGCGCAAAACCTCGTTACGGCTCTCGATTTGTTCTGTCGTTTCCTTGATTTGCGCGTTCAGTTTGTTAACCTTGGCGAGGTCTACGGCCCAGAAAACCGATCCGCCGCGGATAGGGGATTTCTTAACTGTCACGTTTTCGCCGAACGATCGAAAATTATCAGCCGAAGTATATATAGGTTTCCCTTCGAGGTCGCAAATAGTCGCCGGCACCTTCAGCGTGAAGAGAACCTGATAGTCGGTATTTGCCTGAATGAGGCCGGTCTGGATGCATAACTCCAAAACGCCGATTATTAGAAATGCAAAGGCTTCAGGCGATCTCCAAACCGAGATGCCGAAGATTTTCGGGAGGTCTAACATGGTAAGTACCAGCAATACTGACGCGCCTGTTGCGAAAACCCACGGAATCCAAACGAGTTTTTTGATGTTATAGATGTGGCACTTGCGCCCGAAAACAATCAGCGACGCACCGTAAAGCACCACTTCCCATGCCGTAACAGCGTACCAAACGACGTTATACTTGTAGATATAGGCGCCCGATTCCTTTACGCCCTCGATAATAAACATCAGATTGTGGCTGTTATTGGTAATTGCCGCAATAACAAAAATGCCCGCCGGTATAAAGAGCAGATACCACAAATGGTTCAGGTGCTTATCTTCCTGCATATTAAGATAAAGCGAGACATAAAAAATCAGAAGCGGGATGAACACCAGCGGAATGTAGTAAAGGTACCAAGCAAGATTAGTCGCAATCTCATCCGTTCCGAAAAAGGTGTACTTGCTGGCCTGTAGGAAAAAATAAATGCACAAAAGCGCCGCAATCCACATAAACAGTCGCCTTACACGCAAATCGACAATTCTGTGGTGTACCGAGACGCCCCACAAGATCACAATAAAACCGTAGTAAATTGTGGTGATGGTCGTTGCAAAATCAAGACCGTAAAGCGCATTGTGTAAAAAACCGCCCAGAGCAAAAAGCGCGCAGAAAAATCCCAACACACGTAAAATTCCGGTCTGTTCTTTCACTTAGGCCCGCCTCCCGAAGTTTGCTTTATTCTTATAAGTATAACATCTGTAGCGTTTCTGCTAAACCTTCGAAGTATTCTCGTACAATGACGGTTATGACTCTTTTACCGTAACTGAAAGCATTAATAGGACTTTCAGTACTGTTACGCATATGTGATATTTCAATTATCTTGTTCATGTAGAGAAAATTACAAAAAGGAACCATTTGCATTGCTTGGACTTTGCCTTTCGATCTCTTTATAAAGCTAGACAGTTGAATCCATCTCGTCTAAATAGTCTGCGAATTCTTTCACAGTTTTAATTTCAGGATGGTCATAATACCTTCTATAGTACTGCGCTTTTACCCCGTCAGATTCCTGAGCTGTAAGCTTTTGGCAGCTTCCCCTGTCGTGAAGATAGTGTTTTGCAAACTTTTCAAAGTCGAAAGGTTCTTTTACTGCATCTCCTAACATAAAATACACCTCCTTTTGATTCTATACTGGATCAGGTGATTCTCCTGTGCATCACACTTTGCCTTCCTTGCGATAAGTGCAAGCTCTTGAATATCATCCTTGACATCATCACTAATGAAAAACTTATAGTAATCGTGACGGCTTTGTTTTCCATTGTGAGAAGTAAGAAATTGTAGTGTCCCGAGGAATCAATCGTTCCTTTATATGCACCAATAGCTCCTTACTAAGCAAAAAACATCCAATATAAGAATTGTAATAAATGTGCTACATATGCTATATATACCATACGCTGTTAACGATTTGATGGGAGAATTCGCAAAAAATAAGATAATTACATAGTAATGTGACCTGAGTACAGTTCAGCAGTATCGTATTAGGTTCTATGAAGGTGTCCAGATAATCAAACAATATATATTAATCTATTTTAATAGTGCGACGTGGCTAACGTTACTTAATCAAATTTGCAGATTAGGGCGATACGACCGGCGTAAGACGGAGCTGCATCCAGAATATCGTTATCTCCTAAAGTATAACACCTCAGATATAAAAATTGTTCTTACCGTGATTTCGAAATACTTCATTAACACAAAATTATAACGTGATGCTAATTATTCACTTATATATTAGTAGATTAACTTATAGAAAAACCAAGAATGGTAATGTTTTTTTGAGGTAGGTGTTAAAATGTTGATGGGACGAAAACCTAATAAACACAGTGGTTTACTACCTTTTTGCGGCGAAAAATGCCCTGTTATACTACGTTTAACAGGGATAGGTTGGCTTTACAAGCCAACCTAATCTCTCTTTGATACTTTTGTAAGTGGTGGGCAAGAGTGATGGAAGAGATTTATACAAATGATGAAATCCCATTTACGAGAAGCTTTTCGATGCACGTAAATTACTACTTTGGCGTGTGTTTTTTGTTTCGTTCAATTTGCCTCCTTTTCGCTTTTTTATTAAAACGGGAAAAAGCATTACCGGTTTTAAATAATGATGCATTACCAGATGCAATTAGTGGCATTTGGCATATTGCATTTGTTTAAATATACAACGTATAAGAGAGGTTCAAAAGTGAGGGGCAGAATTAAAAAAATAGTCGTTTTAATTTGTATTATTGCGTTGCTTCTTCCATTCTCAACTACTAGTCTTGCTGACGGTGGTGATAACGGCGTAAACAGATTCAATGTTGTTCTTCTGCTTGATGCCAGCGGTTCTATGACAAGAACAGATCCGAACGGATACAGATATGAAGCGCTTGAGCAGTTTGTATTTATGTTAGCGGATAGCGGAAACTATGTTGGTGCTGTTGTTTTTGATACTAATATAGAAGCAGAAAACGAAGTTTCACCTATAATGGGAAATTCTGATAAAGAAACAGTTGTTAACACATTAGAATCATTTCAACCTAATCACGGTGATACTAATATTGGTATGGCTCTTCAACGTTCTGTAGAAATGTTGGAAGAAAATGGGAATCCGAATCTTCCGTCGGTTATCGTATTTGTTAGTGACGGAAATACAGATTTACCTACCGAAGAAGAGATGTCTGCATCATTGGAGGCAAAAGCGGATGCCATAGAGCAAGCCTGTGTTGATGGTATTGAAGTCTACACTGTTTGTCTTAATGCAAACGGTGAAGCTGATACGTCAGAGATGAATCAGATTTCATCAGCAACCGGTGGCGTTTTCAATGAGATTCAGTCAGCAGAGGATTTACAAAATACACTTACGGATTTTTATGGACTTATATATAATACTATCCCAAATCCAATAGATGAGACATTCGGTCCGGATGGTGTGATAGCAAAGGAATTTGATATTCCCGGAATCGGCGTTGAAGAGGTGAATTTTGTAATTTACGGTGATGTTTCTGAGATTAATGTAAAGAATTCAGCAGGCAACTTATACAATACCGAAGAGTACTTCGGTGAAGAGTGTGCTATGTCTAAGGTATATAATCCGGAAGCCGGTAAAATTACTGTTGAATTCGTAGGAACTCCCGGAACTCGTGTTTGCGGTAATTTGGTATATAACGTAAATTTGTCAATTGTTACGTCTACAAATTTGGATTCGAATGATAAGACGGGATGGTCTACTGAGCCAGTAGAATTTAGCGCTGTTCTTGGAACTGGAACGGAAATGGCTTCTTCAGATGAAGAGTACTACGGTTTCAGTGCTGAACTTGTAATACTTAATGCGTATGATGAGGAACTTAAACGCGTTCCAATGACACTAAACAATGCCCAATTCACTGCTTCTGAGTTGTTGGATGATGGTACATATAAGTATCGAGTTGATATCATCGGAATAAACTTGGAAAAGTCTTCAAACATAGAAGGTCCTTTTAATCTTATTGTGCCATCCGAGCCGGAACCGGTTTCAACACCAACACCAGTGGTGAATCAACCGCCTATAGCGAAAGAGGAAACCGTTATCTATAAGAAGTATTTGATAGCTTTTATGGATAATACTCTTGAGATACCTCTTGAGAAGTTGGCCGAGGATCCGGAAAACGAAAAGTTGATTTATGTAATTGATTCTTCTTCCTTTATGAAGGCTGATGATTATGTTTATGATGAAGAAAATGCAGTTATCTCACTTCACCATTACAGTCTTTCAACCGGTTCATTTGATGTTCGTGCTATTGATCCGGGAGGATTGTGTTGTGAAATTCATATAGTCGTCAAGTCAATTGATGTTGTTAAAATTACGGCCATTGTTCTTGGAATACTTGCAGTATTGTTCATACTTGCAGTTGCTATTGTTGCTTATATTCTTAAGGGTATTCCGCTAAGAGGTCAGTTAACTGTGCGTGCTGCCGATGGACAAGAAAGTACCATCGAAGGTGGACATGGTCAGATAAAACTCAGACGCTTTATACCAAACAGTATGAATGCTGCCGGTTTTGACATAAACAAATCGTACTTTCAGTGTACAGGTAAAGGAAAAGTAATTTTTAAGAGCAATAAGAAATTCCAGAAGAATTCAGGAAGAGACAATGTAAAGAAAATTGAAGTCAGAAGCAATAGGGCAGGTTATGTAGTTGTAAAAATGCCTAATTCTGATTACGAAATCAGCTTTCAGTTTGTTTCAAGAAATACTACCCAGCGACGAGCTGCACGAAAGGCACCAACCAGACAAGCCCCTAGGAGACAGCCACCTCGTAGGAGGGTTTAAGAAAAAGCAATTTGCAAACACAAATTTTAATTGGAGGTTCATATGGCTATTATCAGTAAATTATCTTTAACAGCAGGCGGTGGAGTTGTCTCTGAAGCATCACAGTGTATTCAGAAGCAGAACGAAATTTCAATTCTTATCGGACTTGGAGGTACGGGTATAGATACACTTCGCTCAATTAAATCTCAGATAAGTGAACGTCTTAAACCAGACAAGGACGGTTCTTATAATCACATTAGATTCCTAGGTATCGATACGGATAAAAGAAAATTTGTTGCAGGAAACGATATGTCGCTTTCAAAACAAGAGTGTATGAATCTTTCAATGAGTGGCGCTGCTGGTGCGGGACTATTTCATCCAGGTGCTAGGAAGGATCTTAATTGGTTGACTGAAAATCAAGGCCTTGCAGAAGTAATAAAAAAAGGCGATGGTGCCGGTGGTATTCGTCAAGCAGGTAGATTTTTGCTATTTGATAAAATTGAAAAACTTGAAGATAGAATTTACAATATGATTAATTCAGCGAAAGTGTACCTCGAAGAGCCAAGGATAGTTATTCATATTTTTGCGGGTGTGTCCGGCGGTACGGGTTCAGGTCTTTTTCTTGATGTTTGCTATATCGTACGCCATGTGCTTGCCAAATATGAATTCAATGGTACGGTTTTTGGCTACTTCTTTATGCCGGATATAAGCCTTTCCGTTCCGGGACTTGATGATTTTACCAAGGACTACATTCCGTTAAATGCATATGCGGCGCTACAAGAGTTAAATTATTGTATGAATATACCGGGAAATGGTGGTTCTTTTACTCAACCAACAAAGGCCGGTGATATTAAGTGGGACATGCCTCCTGTTGATATGTGTCATCTTATAGGTGCTGAAACGGAAGCCGGAGCAACACCTATAGCAGATAAATACTCCTATGCTATGCATACGGTTACTGAATATGTTATGGATTTCCTTACAGAAAATCCAAACCAGAACTTTGACCCATTTCAACTTAATTCTAATCAGCATTCAAGAATTGGTGACTCGAATTCAAAGAAAAAGGCAGGCTATAATCCTTGCGTGATTTCAATTGGTGCTTCTTGCGCTAGTATCCCTTATAGAGAAATCAATACCTATCTGGTATCTGGTTTATTTGATCATTATAGAATGAATCATTCTACAAAAGTCAGCGCTTCTGATGCTAGAGGTATTATTTCTGATGCATGGATTGTTGATAGAAATTCGAACAAAGATTTTGAAGCCCAAGTGTATGCCTCATTAGTCTTTAAGTTACCAGGAAATTCGGATACAGGAACCAAAGCATATAGTTACTATTCAGATATCGATGGAGGTAACAAGCCTTGGTTAAATGTATTGGAATCTGCGGATACGAAGGGAAGAAATGCTCTTGAAACACATTATGCAAAGCAGTTTA
>JAZLML010000009.1:0-16942 GCA_045598625.1 Saccharofermentans sp. | reverse complement strand
AGGTACAAAACCTTCAACCATTCCGGTGGTTATTACCTTGAGGTCACACCTGTTCCCATTCCGAACACAGAAGTTAAGCTCAATGGTGCCGACAATACTTAGCTGGTGACGGCTCGGGAAGATAGGTTGCTGCCGGATTATTATTCCTCTATAGCTCAGTCGGTAGAGCATGCGGCTGTTAACCGCAGGGTCGTAAGTTCGAGTCTTACTGGAGGAGCCAAATAACGCAAATCGTTTATCGGTTTGCGTTTTTGTTTGCCTATAAACTTATTTTTAATATATATTTTCAGGGACGGATTAGAATTATGCCTGATTTGTTTGATTGTAACAATGTTATATCGGTTTTTTTTGAGAAGCATCATAAACTGATTTCTGTTATTTGTCTTATTTTGACAGGGATTTCTTTGTTTCTGTTTCCAATAGAAAAATTTTGGATTTTCTTTTTGGTGATTGGTATTCTTCTGCTTGCTTTTTGTGCTTTAGCACCTAAACTTGTTTATGGAAAATTCTGTATTTTCGAGTACATGTTATCGATTCTTGTATGTGCAGGCGGATTAGTTATTTACCACACGTATATTCGATATTATGTCGGAAAGATTCACAGTTCAAATCTGAGTGTCGGAATGGCACTTATTATTGTTCCGATATTGCTTTGTGTTTGTTTTATATTCGGATTGTTGAATTTGTTCCTATTTAATCCGGGTGATGCTTCAAAACATTTGGGAAGGAGCATTTTTTCTGCTGTGTTGCTTCCATTTATTGTGTTGATTTATATACCGTTAAGTACATATGCCGGCAATTTGGGCGATTTCGATTTTACATACAGTTATCTTCTTTTGCCCTTCGGTTCTATCTTTTTGATCGTTAGTATATTAGGTGTTTTCTTCGTTACTTTGCTTAGAGAAAATATAAACCATGTCGTTTGTTGCATTCTTAACGGTCTGTCTTTATGTGTTACGTCTCAGTATATGTTCATGGATAACCACCTTAACCAGATTGGTGTTGATGACGTATTTATTGATAAGACTGCAAGCTATTCAATCGTGAATTTGATTGTTTGGATTGTGCTTTTATTCTTGCCGTTGGCAGTGAGTTTGATATTTAAGAAACTCAAATTCGATGTAATCAAGGTTTTGGCTTGCGTGTTATTGGCATTCCATTTTATATCCTATGCAATGCTGCTCATAAGTGCCGGCAATATCTATGTATATTACGTTGATGGTTATATGGATATGTCGAATCAGTTTACGGTTTCTAAGAATCAGAATGTTGTTGTTTTCGTTTTCGATGCGGCGGATAACTCTTATATCTATGATATTATGCAGAATTCTCCTGAAACCTTCGACGGTCTTGAAGATTTTACGGTTTATACCAATACGTGCAGTGTATTTAAGTCAACGGATTCCTCTTTTGCGCAGATGTTCGGGGGCAGTTTTTTTGATTCAGAGGCGACTTGCGAAGAATTCTACGGAAGGGGATGGAACGGCTATGAGACTAATCTTTTCTATAATGAACTTCACGATGCAAACTACACTGTAAATGCCTATAACATGAACGGCGGCGGAATCGGTTATTATGCCGGAAAGTTTGACAATGCGATACTTTTCGATGATGGTGAAGAACACTCATATGAGGCGTCTTCTTACTATCCGATGTATCTGTTAAAGAATTTCGGTAATCTTTTGTTATATCAGCTTTTGCCTTATGTATTGAAGGATGTGGCAAAGCCGAGTGATATTACTTTCAATAATGTTGTCATATATGAGATTTCGCAGACTAACTATGAAGATCAGGAGTTTATGGAAAAACTCAATCTGACTTTGGCTGATGATGACAGCAATTATTTGACGATTCAGCATTTAAAAGGTCCGCATTCGCCTTGTGATGACTATGTTGGAGAGACGATATATTGTCTCAATATAGTTAAGGAATATATAAGGCAGATGAAAGAACTGGGTATATATAACGATGCTACGATAATAGTTGCTTCCGATCACGGAAAACACAGCTATACGGATAATGCGGCCACACCGATATTCATGATTAAAGAAGCAGGCGTGACTATGGAAGATACATATTTCACAAATGCTCCGGAGTATCATGAGGATATGATGGCGACTTTGGCGGCATGCGCGGGTATTGCTCCGAGAGAAGAAGAATCCGTTTACGGTACTCCTGTGTTTATGTGGGAGACAGGAATGCTTCGTGAGCGTTCTTTCTACAGAAGTGCCATTGACGAGAACTATCCGTTGGTAGTGTCGGTGGGACATCAGGCGCACACTTCGTCCGAAAACGTGTATCATGTATATACGTATACGGGAAATACGGAAACATTAAGATCAATGGTCGAATCAGGAAACATAACAGAGATTTACCCGATGGTTGAGTATTATGGATAAGCCTTTAAATGAAATTATTACGTTAAGTGATTCGGAATTTGAAGAATACCGTATGGAAGCTTTGGATGAGAGAAAGAAGCACTACGGGAAAAAGGTTTTTGTAAGAGGACTTGTTGAGATTTCAAATATATGCGGGAACGACTGTTTCTATTGCGGCATTCGAAAAAGTAATACCAACGTGAGCCGTTATGCAATGAAGGTTTCCGAGATTTTATCTTCCGTTAATGCTGCATACAAGAAAGGCCTCAGATCTTTCGTTTTGCAGGGCGGAGAGAATGGAGTCTATAGTGACGCGGAGCTTTGTAAACTCGTTTCCGATATAAAAGATTCATGCCCCGAAAGTGCGGTTACGCTTTCGCTGGGTGAAAGAACTCGTGAGTCCTATCGTGAACTTCATAATGCGGGAGCAGACAGATATCTTCTGCGTGAGGAAGCTGCATCTTCCGTTCTTTACGGAAAACTTCATCCTGATACGATGTCTTTGGAGAATCGCAAAAAATGTCTTTTTGAACTCGCTGAAGAAGGTTATCAGGTAGGTGCCGGTTTCATGGTCGGTGTTCCTTACCAGACCGTTGATGATTTGGAAGAAGAAATAAGGTTTCTTCATGAACTTAATCCTCATATGATAGGCATAGGTCCTTTTATCTCGCAAAAAGATACCCCGTTCGCATCTTTTCCGGACGGAAGTGCCGAATTAACTCTCAGACTTATTTCGATTCTGCGATTGGAGTTTCCGAAGGCTATGCTTCCTTCAACCACTGCGCTCGGTACGAGTATGAATGATGGTCGTGAGAAGGGACTTATCTTCGGGGCAAACGTTGTAATGCCTAACATTACTCCGATTTGCTACCGCGAAAACTATACCTTATACGATAACAAATTAAGTACCGGAGCGGAGTCGGTCGAGGGCCTTGATGAACTTTGCAAAAGAATAGAGGCGGCAGGCTTTGAGCCCGAGTTTTCAAGAGGCGATCATATCGATTTTGTATGATTTCGTTGACAATTTTGAGGAAGTTTATAATAATTACGATTGTAGATATATAATTTTCGGAGGACAAATATGAATATAAAGTTTTATGATTTGCCTGAAATCGAGAATAAGAACTTCAAGGACGGAGAGAAGGAGTTTTTTGTTCGCACATACTATGATGGAATTAATAAGATTATGAAGGGACGTCTTGAGCCGGGTGCTTCTATCGGCGTACATACCCACTATCACGACAGTGAGATTATTTACTTCCTCGAAGGTGAAGGAACCGTGATTTGTGACGGTGACAAAACTTCCGTAGTAAGCGGCGAGTGCCACTACTGTCCTAAGGGTCATGAGCATTCTCTGATTAATACCGGTGATAAGGATTTGATTTTCTTTGCTTGCGTAGTAACGCAGTAATTTCGGTCAAGAATTAAACGATGCCTCGGAATTTTGTAAAGTGTTCCGGGGCATTTTTATTTGGTGTTTTACGAAATCAGCAGCAGTTATGTTCATGCGAAACGCGCTCTTCAGTCTGCCATCAAAAATGCCATCATTTGGGGGTCGTTTGATGGCAAAATTGATGCCGAAGTGTGAAATACGTAAACTGAAATCTGTTAGCGGTTAGTTAATATACACCAAAACGAGGCACCGACGAGCCTAAATGTTGGATTTTCTGTGAATTTTAATAGGCGGGGCGATAGTTTATTCTTAGGATGAAAGAATAGAAAATTCGGAGGTGCCAAATGGGAAAAGGTAAGAAGAAAGTTCAGCCTGAGGCTAGACAGAACAACACCTTTAAGGACAGATTTAAGGCGTTGATGAACAAGATTTTTATTGAAGGTTTTTCGGGAATGGCGACAGGCCTTTTCTGCACACTTATTATCGGTACGATTATCGCTCAGATCGGCGGATATGTTCCGGGCGCTTTGGGAACTTATATCGTTATGGTCGGCAGCATGGCAAAGTGCCTTATGGGTGCCGGAATCGGTGTCGGTGTTGCCGTAAAGTATAAGGAATCTCCGCTTGTTACGGTATCGTCTGCGGTTGTAGGTATGGTGGGTGCTTTCGCCTCAAAGCTTTTCGTGATTGAGAATGCACTTCCTGTGATTTCTTCCAAGTTGGAAGGTGTCTCGGAGATAACGCTTTCGAGTTTTGTATCGGGCATTATCGGTGTAGGCGAGCCTTTGGGCGCTTTCATTGCGGTTTTGGTAGGCCTTTGGATCGGTAAGCTTGTTTCCGGCAAGACTCCTGTAGATATTTTGGTTACACCGCTTTGCTCTATTGCGGCAGGCAGCGTGGTAGGTATTTTCGTTGGTCCTTATGTGGCAACTTTCATGACATGGCTCGGAAACATTGTTAACTGGGGTACAGAGCAGCAGCCTATTTTGATGGGTATTGTTGTAAGCGTTTTGATGGGTATTTTCCTTACGCTTCCTATCTCTTCTGCGGCTATCGGCGTTGCTTTGGGCTTGAACGGTATTGCGGCAGGTGCGGCAACGGTCGGATGTTGCTGCCAGATGGTAGGTTTTGCGGTTTGCTCCTATCGCGAAAACAAGGTCAACGGCCTTCTTTCACAGGGCTTGGGTACTTCAATGCTTCAGATGCCGAATATCATCAGAAACCCTAGAATTTGGATTCCTGCAACATTGGCTTCTGCAATCCTCGGACCGATTTCTACCTCCGTGCTCGGCATGACAAGTAATGCAGTAGGTTCCGGTATGGGAACATCAGGTCTCGTAGGTCCTTTGCAGACTTTTGCAGTAATGTCCCAGACAACTTCAACTTGGGTGGTTGTAGTTGAGATTTTGGTAATGTATTTTATTCTTCCTGCAGCAATCAGCCTCGGAATTTCCGAGTTTATGAGAAAAATGAACTGGATTAAGCCGGGCGATATGAAACTTAAGGTATAAAGAATTAATAATTCAAACATTTGCGGCATGCTTTCGATTTTGAAAGCATGTCGTTTTGATATAATGGAGACTATGAAAAAACCAAGTGCGCGAAAAAAGAAAGCAGTTTATGCGATTGCCGTCATCTTTATTATTTTGACGGTGATTTCGTTTATCTATGAAATCCCGCAGGTAACTTTCTATACATTTGACAGTTCCAAGATAACGGGCGACGGCGTCAGATTCGCACTGGTTACCGATTTACATTCCTGTCTTTACGGCAGAGGCGAGAGTAACACCTTGATTAAGCTTATCGATGAACAAAACCCGGATGCGGTCCTTTTGGGCGGCGACATTTACGATGATTTTTTAAACGATAAGAACGCTGACGATTTTCTTTCTGCATTGGTGCAGAAGTACCCGTGCTTTTACGTTACCGGAAACCACGAGTTCTGGAGCGAACGTGTTGATGAAATGAAAAACAAGTGCCGCGATATGGGAATCGAGGTTCTCGAGAGTGATTGCTGTACTATTGAAGTTAACGGCAACTTGATTGATATATGCGGCGTCGACGATCCGGCTTATATGTACGATTCAGAGTACGAGGATTTAGTGAAGACTGTTATTGAGAAGACGGATGCGAATCACTTCAGGCTTCTTATAGCGCACCGACCGGAGCGCGTCAGTATTTACGAGAATTATGATTTTGACATGACTGTATGCGGGCATGCTCACGGCGGACAGTGGAGAATACCGTTTTCCGACAGGGGAGTTTACGCGCCGCACCAGGGCGTTTTCGCGAAGTATGTGGACGGTATGACCGAACTTGATAATAACAATATGTTTATAGTAAGCCGCGGCCTAAGCAGAGAGAAGGTGCCGCTTCCGCGCTTCAATAATCCGCCGGAACTAGTGATAATCGATGTGACTTAATCGCTTGCGCATCGGTATTTTCGCTATTTTTTCTTAAGCGGGAACGTTTATCTCCGAAGAATCGTCTTATAGACATGAGACAAAATTGACGGAGGTAAATGTCATGAAGAGATCAGTTAAAATTTTGATAGGAATCGGAGCCGCTGCAACCGTTTTGGCAATCATCGGATCCGTATACGGAAGTATAGTTTCAGGAACTAAATCCGACGAAAGAAGAAGTGCAAACGCCGCAAAAAATGATTTCGTTTACGAAACTTCGGCAGCTGCTGCAGAATACGCGTTATCGGATGAGGTGTATTTCGAGAACGAAGCAGGTCAAGCCATGAGCGACTTGACGGCGGAAGAGCTCGGTGTGTCCATCCTTAACGACGGCGAACCGATTGATGTTTCCGATACGGATATTTCGAACGAGATGCTGATTTACAGATGTTGGTTGAGCATCGACACATTGGATTTTCAGAACTCGGTTCAAAGCTTTAAGTCGATGGTAAGCTACTACAACGGTTTCATTGAGAATGAGAACATGAGTGACGGCGCTTACTTCGGCGGCTACTATTATTTGGACGAAGAGGAGAAAACATATACCTATTCCGCTACGGTAAGAATTCCTTCGAATTACTACAACGATTTCGTGTCGGAGACCGGAAGTTTGGGCGATATAAGATCTCAAAACGCATATGTAGAGAACGTTTCTCAGAGATACGGAACGCTTGCTTCGGAACTCGAAATCTATGAGGCTGAGTACGACAGATATTTGGAGCAGCTCGCCAATACAGAAGACGATTATATCGCTATGGAAATTCAGAACGAGCTTACCGATCTTGCAATCACCATCGCCGACATAAAGACGTCCATGTCCGTAATCGAGAGCGACGTAGAGTATTCGTATATCACGATTGATATCCGCGAAGTAGAGGTTCTTGAGGAGGAAGAAGAGGTTATTGAGGAGGAAGAGGAAGATACTTTCCTCACAAGACTTAAGGCTGCATTTAACGATTCTTGGGGACATTTCAGTAACTTCCTCGAAAACATTCTTTTCGGCCTTGTTTATTCCTTCTGGTACATCATTATCATTGCGGTTATCGCAGTAGTTGTTGTATTGATCGTAAAGTCTTCCGTAAAGAAGAGAAAGAAGAAGGCTGCTAACCTTAAGACTGCCGAGAAAGCGGAAAACAAAGCGGTTGCTGAGAATACGGTTTTCGGAAAAGAAATCGAGGAGGTTTCAGCATCCGACTGCAAGAATGAAAATCAGAACAAGTAAACTGACATAGGGAAGATAGAAGTTAGAAGTGATTAACCGGCTTTGAGGATACGGGACAGTACCCTCGGCCGGTTAAGTTTTTAACAAGTTGTTAAATTTGTTTCAAGGTGCGCCTTTTTGTTGTTTTTTTAACACAAATTGAATTGATAATTCCTATTAAAAGATATAGAATTTTTATGATAGATTCGAATATAGGGGGTTGGCTATGAATGATGAGCTAAAAGACATAGTTTATAGTGATTTGTTCCGTTATACCGGTAACAAGCGTAGCCACGAGCAGATTTACAGAACCTATCTCGAGGAACTTAGATCAAGCCCTGAATTCAGCTACATCAGTACGTTCAGAAGAACACAGTACTACTATAAGCAGTCACAGAAGTATGATAATTGGAAGAAGTTAGTTTATAAGGTGAAGTTCAGTATATCCAATTTTCATCTCGAGCGTCTTTCACGTAAATATCATATCCAGATTCCTTATGATACCCAGATAGGAAAAGGTTTTTATCTTGCGCATTTCGGTCGTGTAATTATTCACCCGAAGTCCGTAATCGGTCATAACGTTAACGTATCAACAGGCGTAGTTATCGGAACACAGTTCCGAGGCAGAAGAAAGGGTTCTCCTACCATCGGAAATTACGTGTGGATTGGTGCCAACGCGATTATTGTAGGTAATATCAGCATCGGCAATAACGTACTTATTGCCCCGGGTTCTTACGTAAATTTTGATGTTCCGGACGGTTCCATTGTTATCGGTAATCCGGGCCTTATAAGACGTTCTACCTCTGCGACGCTCAGTTACATAAATAACACGATTATTTTCGATGAATTGAATGTAAGAACTGACAGATTGTCGCGCAGAGGAATATGAGTCTGAATAAAGAGTTTTTTATCCAAAACAGATTAGCTTTATCGGAGAGACTGCCGGTTAATACGGCGGTGTTTCTTTTTGCGGGCAAAGAAGCTTCCATGTGTGCCGACACGGAGTACAGATTCCTGCCTGACCGCAATTTCTACTACCTGACGGGGGTTAGCATTCCCGAGGCTAAGGTAATCATCCGTAAAGGCGCAGAGGACACGGAAACGGTTCTGTTTGTGCCTGAGAAGAATGATATGATTGAGCGCTGGCACGGCAAGCGAAAGTCTTTCGACGAGTGGTCGGAAGTAACCGGAATTTCGGAAGAGAATATTAAATCTTTGGAAGAATTCGACGAGTGCTGCTATAAGATTTTGCATGATTCCGATTTGACCGTCGGATTTGACGGCAAGTCCATTATGCAGGAGATGAAGGATTTTGCGGTCAGCTTAAATTCGGCGAGATCTCCCGAGGGAATAATTGATATTTCGGATACGCTTATCAGAATGCGTATGGTTAAAAAGCCGTGCGAGATAGAAGCAATTAGAGAGGCTTCCAGGATAACAGAAGCTGCCGTGGAAGATATGCGAAAGGTAATAAAGCCGGGCTGTACGGAACTTGAGATATATACCGAGCTTGAGTATCACATGGCAAGACGGGGAAGTCTAATCCCTGCTTTCGCAACTATTGCCGCAGTCGGTGAGAATTGTTTTTATCTTCATCATTCGGATCCCGAGGATGCGAACGGTGTAACGGGAAAAGCGGGCGACGTGGTTCAGATTGATTTGGGAGCACGAGTTGACGGTTATTGCGCTGATATTTCGAGAGCATTTTTTATCACCGACAATAAAAAACTTGAAGGTGACGATAAGAGACTTAAGCTTTATAAGCTTGTTAAAGTTCTCCGCGACTATACCTTCGGGGCGATAAAGCCGGGCGAAAGTTTTGCGGGACTTAATAAGGCAATACGTCTGATGTGCTATGATTTTATGCTTGAGAACAATCTTACCGAGCAGAAGGAAAGCGAGGAAGATAAGATTAAGGCCGGTATGGAAATATACTGGCATAATACCGGACATCAGTTGGGACTAGATGTTCATGATGTTACAATTAAGGACAGTGTTTTCGAGGCGGGCAACTGCCTTGCGATAGAACCCGGTGTTTATATAAAGAAGTGGGGAATCGGATTCCGTATTGAGGACGACGTGCTTGTTACCGAGGACGGATGCGAGCTTTTGAGCAGCGGAAGAGATAATTTGAGTGAGATAATTTGCTGATATGTTTATAGTTTTGGAAATTAACTTGATGAAACTGTACATCATCCTTGCGGTGGTACTCTTTATATGTCTTTTGGGATGCTTGTTTTTGCTTTACGTGCAGTTCTCGAACAGGCTTTTAAAGGAGGCTTTCTTAAGACCTCACAAAAGACCGTTGGTTGACAGATCGCCGAATGAGTTTGACAGAAGCGATGTATCCGGACGCGGCAAAAACTGGTTTTACTCGAATCGCATGGAGTTTTTGAATGTGCAGATTGAATCGTTTGATAACACCAAGCTTTACGGTTACTACAGACCGTCCTATGACAAGGATTGCAGAAATGTTGTTATATGTCTTCACGGATATGACGAGCATCCGAATGAGACATGCGCTTATGCAAAACTTATCATGACCAAGATTCAGTGTAATGTTTTAATTCCTCATCAGCGCGCCCATGAGATGAGCGGCGGTAAGTTTTGTTCTTACGGTTTATATGAGAGCGTGGATTTACAGTACTGGATTGATTTCTGTAAAAAGAGAGCAGGCGAGAACTGCCGCATTTTCATTGTCGGAAGATGTATGGGTGCGGTTACGGCTTTGCTTGCTGCAGCTCAGGAATCGTTCTCGCCGAATGTTGCTGGAATTATTGCCGATTCGGCATACGACGATTTGGACGAGACCTTGCTTTACGCAGGTAAAAGAAGGTACAAAGTGAATCTGAAATTTATCTATGCATGGACGAAGATGAATGTAAAAAAGAGATTCAAGTTCGATACCGGTATATGTAATGTCTCTAAGTCGGCACGCAATATTAAAGTTCCGGTGCTCCTTTTTGCGGGAACGAGAGATAACGTTATTAATCCGGAGAATACACGTAAGATATATGACAATTTGAATTCTCAGAAGCGAATGGTGCTGGTTGAAGGTGCTGGCCATTTGGAGAGCTATAACAAAGCTCCTGCGCTTTACGAGAAAGAAACTGCGGCATTTATAGAGAATTGCTGTATCAGACTTGTAAAACTCGGAAGGATGTAGTATATTTCCGTGTGACAACAAACGGGGAGCTGACCGATGTCGGCTGAGAGGGTGTAATGACCGACCCGATGAACCTGAACGGATAATGCCGGCGGAGGGATTTTAATATATTCAAGCTTTGCTTGACTTCTCCAATGCTTAAAGCACGTTTGGGCGACTTTAAGAAAAACAGGAGGAGTTTTTTTATGTCGTCAAAACAGAGAAATGAAGGACTTAAACTTCAAAACCGCGAAAAAATTTCGGCGCTTTGCTCGGGAGGCGTGAGCCTTGCCTTAAGTTTCGTCCTGTCACAAATCAAACTTTTCACAATGCCGATGGGCGGAACGGTAACGCCTGCATCGATACTGCCGCTGGTGATTTTCGCGGCCTGCTACGGACCGTTGTGGGGCTTTGCCGTATGTTTCGTCTTCAGTTTATTGGAGCTCATCGGAGGCACGATTTTGTTTCCGCTTCAGGTGGTGCTGGACTATATTCTGCCTTTTACGCTTCTGGGCATCAGTTCCTTGGCGGCATTACCGCAAAACGAAAGACTTAAGCTTCGAAGCGTCCCTGCCAGAATCTCGAAAACGTCCATCGTGAAGGTAATGGCAACGGTTATTATATCTACTGCTTTAAGACTTTTATGTTCCGTTTTGTCCGGAGTTATCTTCTTTGCTGAGTATGCAGACGGACAAAATGTTTGGATATATTCGATTACCTATAACGCCACTTTCATGATACCTGATATGGTTATTGCTCTTATCCTTTATGCGGTTCTTTACGGGGTAGTCTCGATTAAGGGTAAAAGTGACAAAAAGACTGCATAAAATCAGTTAATATTTATACGAAAAAAAGCCTCTTATTGTGTTATCATTGTACTTATCTATATCAAAGATCAAAGGGAGGATTTTTCCAACATGGCAACTATTTTTGCAGACGAGTCCCGTACATTCAGTGAGTATTTATTGATTCCAAATTTGACGACAGAAAAGAACACACCTGATCAGGTTGATTTATCGGCTCCGATTTGTAAGTACAGGAAAGGTGAGGAAGAATCCAAACTTAAAATAAATATCCCTATGGTTTCCGCAGTTATGCAGGCCGTTTCCGATTCCGGTATGGCTATCGCTCTCGCAAGATGCGGCGGTATGTCTTTCGTATTCCAGTCTCAGTCAATCGAGTCTCAGTGTGAGATGATTAAGAAGGTTAAGAAGTATAAGGCAGGTATCGTAACAAGTGATTCCAACCTTACACCTGAATCCACATTGGCAGAAGTTTTGGCTCTCAAGGAAGCAAAGGGTCACGGTACTGCAGCTGTTACATCCGACGGTACTCCTACAGGTAAGCTTTTGGGAATCGTTACAACAAGAGATTATCGTGTAAGCCGTATGGAAACCGATACAAAGGTTAAGGAGTTTATGACTCCTATCGAGAAGCTTGTCACAGCTCCTGAAGGAACAACTCTTAAGGAAGCTAACGATATTATCTGGGACAACAAGATTAATCAGCTTCCTATTATCGATAACGAAGGTTGCCTCGTAGGTCTCGTTTTCCGTAAGGACTACGAATTCCATAAGGCTAACCCGCACGAGCTCCTTGATGACGAGAAGAAGCTTATCGTAGGCGCAGGTATCAATACACGTGACTACGAGGAGAGAGTTCCTGCATTGGTAGCAGCAGGCGCTGATGCTTTATGTCTTGACTCTTCCGACGGCTTCTCCGTATGGCAGGAAAGAGCCCTTAAGTGGATTAAGGCAAACTACCCTGAGATTCCTGTAGGTGCAGGTAACGTAGTTGACGCCGAGGGCTTCAGATTCTTGGTTGACTGCGGTGCAGACTTCGTAAAAATCGGTATCGGCGGCGGTTCCATCTGTATCACTCGTGAGCAGAAGGGTATCGGTTGCGGCCAGGCTTCCGCTGTATTGGCAGTTGCTAAGGCAAGAGACGAGTACTTTAAGGAAACAGGTATTTACGTTCCGCTTTGTTCCGACGGCGGTATCGTTCACGACTATCACATGACATTGGCTCTCGCTATGGGTGCCGACTTCCTTATGCTCGGAAGATATTTTGCAAGATTTGACGAGTCTCCTACGAGAAAACTCATTGTAAACGGCAGCTACGTAAAAGAGTACTGGGGTGAAGGCTCCAACCGTGCACGTAACTGGCAGAGATACGACGACGGCGGAGTCGGAGGAAAGATGGCTTTCGAAGAGGGTGTTGATTCCTATGTTCCTTATGCAGGTTCTTTGAAGGATAACCTCGATACATCACTTGCAAAGGTAAAGGCAACAATGTGTTCCTGCGGATCTTCTTCAATTCCGGAACTTCAGGAGAAAGCTCGCTTGGTTGTTGTATCTTCTACATCCATCATCGAGGGCGGCGCACACGACGTTATCCAGAAGGAAAACGACAGAACTGCAAGATAAGCCTTAAAGATTGACTTATTTAAATAATAATAATATAAATATATTGGATTTTTACGAAAGGTGAGGATTTAGATATGGCTGAAGAAGCAAAGAAGAATATATATACCCAGGAAGGTTTTAACCGTTTGCACGAAGAACTTTCCGAGCGTAAAACAACTATAGCTGCTGAGATTTCCGCAAGAATCGAAGAAGCACGTGCACAGGGCGACTTGTCAGAGAACTCCGAGTACGATGACGCTAAAGACGCACAGGCAAAGAACGAAGCAAGAATTAAGGAAATCGAAGCTCTCCTCAAGAATGCTGAAGTTTTGGACGACTCCGAGATTTCCACAACAAAGGTTTCTTTGGGTTCTACAGTAGTTCTTCGTGACGAAGAGACCAAGGAAGAAGATACTTATGTAATCGTAGGTAAGGACGAAGAGGATATTTTCGAGAATAAGATTTCTCAGGACTCACCTGTAGGTGCAGCAATCATGACAAAGAAAAAGGGCCAGGTAGTAGAGGTTACAACTTCCGCAGGTTCCTTCAAGTATAAGATCATCAAGATCGGTAAGTAATTTGAGATTTAATTAAACGGGGAGCGCGATGAATTTTTTTGTCGCGCTTTTTTTCGAAAAGGAGAACGTTATGGCAGACGAGAACAATCAGAACAATCAGCCGCAGGTAGACATCAGTGAGCAAAATCGTATCAGACGTGAGAAGCTTGCAGCAATGCAGGCAGAGGGCAAGGATCCTTTTGTAATTACGAAGTACGATGTCAATGCTCATTCAACTGATGTAAAAGCTGACTATGAGGCTTTGGAGA
The DNA here is from genome assembly GCA_045598625.1 of Saccharofermentans sp. Lineage (GTDB taxonomy): Bacteria > Bacillota > Clostridia > Saccharofermentanales > Saccharofermentanaceae > Saccharofermentans. The sequence goes on along the minus strand of JAZLML010000009.1, from coordinate 3,132 downwards.
CGAAACTCAAGGTTGAGGCAGGCGATGACGAGGAAAAGCTCGCATCTCTTCTCGAGGCAAACAGAATCGATGTTTGCGTAGCCGGAAGAATGCTCCTCAAGAGAGTAATGGGTAAGGCATCTTTCGCCAACATCACAGACCTTAAGGGTAACATTCAGATTTATATCGCTCGCGACAACATCGGTGTTGACGACTATCAGGCATTTAAGAAATATGATATCGGTGATATTCTCGGCATTAAGGGTTTCGCTTTCAGAACAAAGACAGGCGAGATTTCAATTCACGCTACAGAAGTAAAGCTTCTTTCCAAGAGCCTTAATGTTCTTCCTGAAAAGCACCACGGCCTTACGAATACCGATATGCGTTATCGTCAGCGTTATGTAGACCTTATCGTTAATCCTGAAGTTAAGGACACTTTCGTAAAGCGTTCTCAGATTATTAAGGAAATCAGAAACTTCCTTGACGGCAGAAACTTCATGGAAGTTGAGACACCTATGCTCGTTTCAAACGCCGGCGGTGCTGCTGCCCGTCCTTTCGAGACACACTATAACGCTTTGGATGAAGACGTAAAGCTTCGTATTTCTTTGGAGCTTTACCTTAAGAGACTTATCGTAGGCGGTCTCGAAAGAGTTTACGAAATCGGCCGTGTTTTCAGAAACGAGGGTGTAGATACACGTCACAACCCTGAGTTCACTTTGATGGAGCTTTATCAGGCATACACAGACTACGAAGGTATGATGGAGCTTACAGAGTCCATGTTCAGATACCTCGCAGAGAAGGTGTGCGGTTCCTCTAAGATTACATATAACGGCATCGAGATTGACCTCGGCAAGCCATTCGAGAGACTTACCATGAACGATGCTATCAAGAAGTACACAGGTATCGATTTTGATACGGTTGCTTCCGATGAAGAAGCTAAGAAGCTTGCTGACGAGAAGGGTATCGAGTATGAGGAGCGTCACACTAAGGGCGACATCATCAATCTCTTTTTCGAGGAGTTCTGCGAGAAGAATCTTATCCAGCCGACATTCGTTATGGATCACCCTGTAGCAATATCTCCTCTTACAAAGAAGAAGCCATCCGATCCTGAGAAGGTTGAGCGTTTTGAGCTTTTCATCAACACTTGGGAAATGTGTAACGCTTATTCCGAGCTTAACGATCCGATCGACCAGCGCGAAAGATTCAAGGCTCAGGATGCCGCTGCAGATGCAGGTGACGAAGAAGCAAACCACACAGACGAGGACTTCCTCAACGCTCTCGAAATCGGTATGCCTCCTACGGGCGGTATCGGTTACGGCATAGATCGTCTTGTTATGCTTCTGACAGACAGTCCGGCCATAAGAGACGTATTGTTGTTCCCTACCATGCGAAATATCGAGAAGTAAATTGCCTTGAAACCCTTGATTTTATTGGGTTTGCGCTTTGGGTAAGTGCCGCTTAGGATGCCAAAAGGATGCCAATCGGATGCCAAACCTCCCAAACCCTTGTAAAATCGCACATTTGCGTAAATGTTTTTTCAATATGTCACGAGAAATCTAATCTCGTGGCATATTTTTTATAAGCTTTTATTCGGTTCCTGTCAAGTTTAGTAAGGATATATAACACTAAGTACCGTTTAAATGGCAGAATAATCGCACATTGGTAAAATTCTCGCTCACTCCATATCCTTACTTATAGAATATGGAGGATAAGAAGATGACTGTTGTTTGGGTAGGAACTTTTGCTATTGTACTGAAGCAGATTACCAGAAGACTGTTTCATATAGATAAGTATAAACATAGCGTAAAAAAACAGATGAAGAGAATCGGCGTCTATTATATGTGTATAGACGACCTTCCGTTATGAAACGGAAATCATTGGCAGAAGAAAGACCGGACCTTCTGCCTCAGTGGTCACCTGATAATGAAATATCACCGTCTGATGTTTCCTGTGGATCTCACAAGAAGGCTCTGTGGATATGTGAGAAAGGTCACACTTGGGCTGCGACCGTTAAAAACAGAGCTCTTATCGGTAGCCAATGTCCGTATTGTGAACACAGAGCAGTTCTAAAAGGCTATAACGACCTTAAAACGGTATTTCCTAAGGTTGCTAAGACTTGGTCACCCAAGAATGAATTGAAGCCAACAGAGGTCTCCTCACGCTCGAATATTGAAGTAATATGGCAATGTAAGTATGGCCATGAGTGGAAGGCTCGTATTGCAGACAGAGTTGAAGGCCACGGATGCCCATACTGTGCCGGACAACGTGTCTGGATAGGTTTTAATGACTTAGCTACTACACATCCTGAACTTATTCCTGAATGGTCCGAAAAAAACACAAATATATCACCAGATTCAATTACATATAAGAACAGAACCAATGTCTGGTGGCATTGTCGCAAGTGCGGGAACGACTATAAGGCCGTTGTCTATGCCAGAGCAACCGGGAGAATATGTCCTTTTTGTATAGCAAGTAAAATCAAACTGTTGCACGAGCAGAATCAAATCGAAAAGAAGCTTATGCAAGACTTCGAATACCTGTTGCCACAATTGGCTACCATCTACTATGCCGGTAATAAGGGGTTAAAAGTGCTTACAGATACGGAAGCAGTAGTTGGTATCCCAATGACTGCTCTGGTGCCTGCCGTCGGTCTTGCTATTGATATATGCAGCTCCAGAAAGCTTGTTTTAATAAAAGAGTATGTCTGTAGGACTAAAAGTATCACATATATCAATATTCCCGGAAAGCTACCTTCAACAGAGACCTTAGAAATAGTACGAAAAGCTTTTTCTGATGCTCATATCTATCAGGACTCTTCTATCGAGGAAGATCTGAAAATTTTGCAGAAGAAGTATTTGTTATGGAAGAAAAGAGCCTCAGACTCATCGTCCAAGGCTTAATCTCAATCTCTTTGTTAGCTCGATATTATTCGATAATACTGGCTATCGGTAGCTCCAGAAAATTTCAATTTAATTGCCATCTCTAATACATAAATCTATTGTGTTATATGCGTCATTCCAATTCTTGTCTGCGTCTGTCAATATAATTTTGCTTACTGAAAGTTTATCTAATATTTTCTGTTCTCTTCTTTGACGTTCCATTAAGCACTCTATATAACCTTCAAATCCCTCTGCATGAATACTTTTACCATAA
>JAZLML010000008.1:0-12757 GCA_045598625.1 Saccharofermentans sp. | reverse complement strand
TATAAAAATCCGCAAACAGCAGAATTTATACTAAATTTCACCGCCCGCAGCCGCAGTAACAGCGACAGGTTGCCCTCACCAAGCAGGATTTTTAGTATAAATCTCGCTCAAAAGTCATTTTTATACTAAATCAGCTCGTCTTGAGCAGTTTTGGCCGCGAAAATTTAGTATAAAAATCCGAATTTCCTTGAATTTATACTAAATAGTCTTCCGAGCATTGGCCGCCTCCGGCATTTTACGAGACGAGGAACCATAAAAAAACGCATTTTCCCTGATTTTTATGGACGATTGGGACTCGCAGACACTCTTCCACGCTCGAAAAACCATAATTTTCATAAAAACTCATGGTTTTTATGGTTAATTCAAATCGCGGCAACAAATAACTTATACTTCGCGAACAAGGAGTTTGCATTGCTCATCAGAAATCTCGAAAAAAACCATAAAAAACCGCATTTTCGAGAAATTTTATGGTTTTCCGGCTTCGAGGGCAGGCAGAATCGGAAAAATCATCCATAAAAAACCGCATTTTCCCTGATTTTTATGGACGTTTCTGTGAATTGTCCAACTTATAAAAGTTATTGAGCTGACATTTGATGTTTCCGTTATAAAGTTTAATTCTCTTATCGGCTTTAATCCTGTTGGCATACTCGAAAGTGTCGTCAGGGGAGATGACCGAAAGCCTGATGCCTTTCTTGCAGGCACCGGATTTGGTGAGATAGGTCCTTCCGATAAGTTTATATATGTTAAATGCTTCTTCTTCAGTAAGAAGTCTTCCGCCGTACGGTGGATTTGTGATAATAAGCTGTCTGTCAAAGCCTGTATAAGCTTTCAATGCCTCAGGCGTTTGGGTGGCAGCGTCAGCTGTCTTAAACTTGATGAATTTACCGACACCGGCGCTTTCAGCGTTTAGCTTTGCATTCTCGATGGCTTCCTTATCAATATCGGAACCGAAAAAGAAAGTATCGTCCAACGGAGATAAGTCTTCTTGATCCAAGGCTTCTTCTCTTGCTTTGAGGTAAGGGGCGGTACCTATATACGGTATCTTTTCATATGAAAAATGTCTGTTCTTACCGGGCGCTATGTTTAGAGACATCATGGCTGCTTCAATAAGAATAGTTCCGCTTCCGCAGAAAGGATCTACCAAAGCTTCGTAACCGAAAGGCTTATAGTGGGCAAGGGAAACCATACCCGAAGCCAAAGTCTCTTTTATCGGTGCCTCGTGCGTTAACGGACGATAGCCTCTTTTATGAAGGCCTGCTCCAGAAGAATCTATCATGACCTGAACAAAGTCTTCAACGATGCCGAATTGGATTCTTATTTCGCCGATATCTCTGTCTTCATTTACGATTCCTGTTTCAGGAAGTCCTCTTGAGACAAGAAGTGACTTGGAAATCGCTTTCTTGGCAAGCGACTGGCATGCGCTGATACCGAAAATTCTCGATTTTCTGGAAAAGCCGTTAATTATGAAGGCAAAGTCTTTGGGAATATAGTCATTCCATTTTATCTGTGAGAAGCCGTCGAAATACTCTTCGAAAGAATGTGCTTCAAAAGAACCGACCTCGAAAAATACTCTCTCGCCGCGTCTGGACCACATATTTACTCGTGCTAAATCCCAAACCCAATTATCGTTGCTGACTTTTAAAGTTACGACAGCATCTTTTACGCTTATTTGCTCTTTTTGGTAACCGATAGCAAGCAAATCTTCTTTTACAAGGCTTTCAAGACCGAAAAGGCAGGTGATAACTATATTCATAAATATCCTCAAATTTCAAATGAAATAATCTATTTGCGATTATACGAATAAAGGTAATCGGGTGCAAGTAAACGAAAGTATTCAAAATCGCCGCAAATGTGTTAAAAATAACAAAACAGTGTCCGTCACTCGCGGACACGTTGAATTTGTGAATTTATAGAAAAGTGCACAAAGCCCCCAATTACCGCATTAATGTTTTTGTAATATTTGTGCAACTATTTTGTAACTTAACGAGTTCGAAAAGAGAAATCCCGTCTTTTCGGGGTTTAAAAGGCCTAATTTTCTCGAATGCCTGTTTTTACGTTATCAACAGAGTTTTCCACATTTTCCACATTTTCCATATGGTTTCAAATGCAAATGTCAAGAAAAATATTATCTTTATTCTGAATGTCAAGAAAAAAATATAGTTTTTCAACACCAAAGCGTTTTATTTTGTTCGTCGAAATAATCTTTTTACTGTCAACACAAATTTGCATATAAAAAGCAACGTTTTATTACAAAAAGATTACGTTATCTGTCCGCGTTTTTGTTATAATAGATAAAATTTATGTCCAGAGGTGTATTTATGTCTGACTTAAAAACTAATGCAGAAGCAGCCAAAAAGGCTTCGCGTATTTTAGCTACTCTGACATCCGAGCAGAAGAATGCTGCTCTTTTGAAGATTGCCGAAGTATTGAAAGAGAATGCCGATAAGATTTTTGCCGAGAATCAGATTGATTTGGAGAACGCAACAAAGGCAGAACTTCCTCTTCCTATTCTTAAAAGACTTAAGTTTGATGCTGCTAAACTTGAAGATTGCATTTCAGGCATCAACAGCCTCGTTAATCTTGAAGATCCTGTAAACAAAGTTAAGCTTCATACAACTCTTGATGACGGTTTGGAACTTTATCGTGTTACTTGTCCGATAGGTGTTATAGGTCTTATTTTTGAATCTCGTCCTGACGCTGTTATTCAGATTGCCACTCTTTGCCTTAAGAGCGGTAACGCTGTTTTCCTTAAGGGCGGAAGTGAAGCTGAGAGAAGCAATAAGATTTTGTCTTCTCTTATTTATGAAGCAGGAGTTAAAGCGGGACTTCCTGAAGGATGGCTTTTCCTTTTGACTTCGAGAGCCGATGTCAATGAGATGCTTTCTTTAAATCAGTATATTGATTTAATTATTCCGCGCGGTTCCAATGCGTTTGTTCAGTACATTATGAAAAATACGACAATCGCAGTTTTGGGTCATGCAGACGGCGTTTGTCATTCGTATATCGATTCCGAGGCTGATATCGAGAAGGCGATAAAGGTTGTTTTCGATGCCAAGACTCAATATGTTGCAACCTGTAATACGACCGAGACCGTTTTGATTAACAGAGCGGTTAAGGATCAGGTTTTGAAAAGACTTATCGAGAAACTTAAAGAGAAGAACGTCGAGTTTTACGCTGATGATGAGATTTCAGCCGAATACGGATTTGACAAGGTTACCGATTGGCATACGGAGTACCTCGATTACAAGGTTTCTCTTAAGCTTGTAAATGATATCGATGAAGCTATCGAACATATTAATACTTACGGTTCGGGACATACTGATGCGATAATCACCGAGAATAAGGAGAAGGCTGAGAAGTTCATGCTTTCTGTTGATTCGGGATGCGTTTTTGTTAACTGCTCGACCAGATTTTCCGACGGTTTCAGATTCGGTTTCGGTGCCGAAGTCGGTGTAAGCACAAGTAAACTACATGCCAGAGGCCCTGTAGGTTTGGAGGGACTTATTTCATATAAGTATAAGCTCATAGGTGACGGAGCTACGGTAAACGAGTTTGCGTCGCACGAAAGAACCTTTAAGCACGTTTATCATAAAGTTTGATTTTAATTATCGGAGGATAAGAAAATGATTATTTGTATTTCATCAGATCACGCAGGTTACGATTTGAAGAAACTTGTAGCTGACCATTTAACTGAACTTGGTCACGAGGTAATATTGGCAGGAGCAACTTCCGGAGACGTACCTTTCAGTTATGTTGAAGCAGGTCAGGCTTGTGCCGAGGATGTTTTGTCCGGTAAAGTCGATCGCGGTATCGTAATTTGCGGAACAGGTCTTGGTATTTCCATGACCGCCAATAAATATAAGGGTATCAGATGTGCTCTTTGTACCGATGAGTTTATGGCAAGAATGTCAAGACAGCATAATGACGCCAATATTCTTGCGATGGGTGCCCGTGTTATCGGTAAAGGTTTGGCTTTCTCCATTACCGACGCATTCCTTACGGAAGAGTTTGCAGGCGGCAGACATGCCGAGCGTGTAAATGACATTAAAGCTCAGGAAGAAAAATTGTTTAAATAATTGTTTATCTGATTTTATAAGAGTGATAACATTTATCTAGACTATTATCGGAGGTTTATTTTATGGCAGATGACAACATTTTTGTATTTGACCACCCGTTGATTCAGCACAAAGTATCAATTTTGCGTGACGAGAACACTTCAACAAAAGAGTTCAGAGAGCTTGTTTCCGAGATTGCCATGCTTATGGCTTATGAAGTTACAAGAGATTTGCCTTTGAAGCAGGTTGAGATTCAGACTCCTGTAGCTAAAGCAAAAGTAAATGTAATTGCCGGAAAGAAACTTGCCATCGTTCCTATTCTTCGTGCAGGTCTCGGAATGGTTGAAGGTTTTACAACATTGATTCCTAATGTTCGTGTCGGCCATATCGGTCTTTACAGAGATCCTGATACATTGGAGCCTGTTGAGTACTATTGTAAACTTCCTGAAGATATTACCGAAAGAGACGTTATCGTTTTGGATCCTATGCTTGCAACAGGCGGATCTTCTTCTGCAGCCGTTAAGTTCCTTAAGGACAGAGGCATAAAGAATATTAAATTTATGTGCCTTATCGCAGCTCCTTGCGGTATCGAGCGTCTGCATAAGGATCATCCGGATGTTCCGATTTTCTGCGCAGCAAGAGATGAGAAACTTAACGAGCATGCTTACATTGTTCCGGGTTTGGGCGATGCAGGCGATCGTTTGTTTGGTACAAATTAACATTATTTTTGTAATCTGATTATTTTTGACCGGGAGTTTGGCGCCCAGCCAGACTCCTGTCTTTTGATAGGGGGGTAGATAACAAGATGCCTTTGACGGTACTTGAAGATTCTTTCTTTATTGAAGTCTTGAAAAGCTTCTGGCAACATTTTTCGAGCGCTTTTAACATTAAAGAAAGATTAGGTGAAATCGGTCCGGAGATTAACGAGGGAATTTTGCAGGTTCAGAAGTTCTTCACCGTGGGCGGGAAAGAATTTGTTCTTACCGATGCGGTAATCGTTACTTGGATTGCGGTTTTTATTTGCATAGCGTTGTTTCTTTTCGCTGTTCGAAAAGTTAAACTCATTCCTTCGACAGGACAAACTATTGTTGAAATGCTTGTGGGATTAATTATCTCATCTGCCATGGGTTTCGGACTCAATCGAAAACAGGCTGAGAAAATTGCTCCGACAATCGGTACATTCGGAATAGTGATTATGGCATGTAACGTAAGTTCTCTTTTTAAGCTTTCGCCGCCTGCCAAGAATATCGCATTCCCGGTAGCGCTTGCTCTTGTTGCCATTGTCTATGTTATAGGCGTATCAATCAGTATGGTGGGCATAAAGGGATTTTGGTCTTCGCTTATTCATCCGATGCCTGCGATGCTTCCGTTTAAACTTTTGGACTACATCATTAAGCCGGTTTCGTTGTCCTTACGACTTTTCGGTAACGTTTTCGGTGCATTTGTATTCATGGAGTTTTTGGATATTTGTATTCCGATTATTGTTCCGGGCTTATTCAGCCTCTGGTTCGATATAGTTGATGCTATTTTACAGGCTGTGGTTTTTGCTTATCTCACAATGTCTTACATCGGTGAAATTGTTGAGACTGCAAACGAGATAAAAGAAAATCCGCCTGAGAAAAAGAAGAAGAAAAAGAAGGAAGTTCAGGCAGCTGCCTGATAGTTCTTAATATTGGTCATATAAGAAAGGAATAAAATTATGGGTTTTATGTTTGATGTTATGCCGCTTTTGTTGGATATCGAGGCTAAGGGTATGGCTGGTTTCGGTGCCGGCCTTGCAATCGGTTTAGGTGCTTTGGGTGCAGGTATCGGTATGGGTCTTGCTGCAGGTAAGGCTTTGGAAGCAGGTGCAAGACAGCCTGAAATCTTCGGTAAGATTCAGACACTTCTCCTTACTGCTATCGTATTTATCGAGTCCGTAGCAATTTACGCACTTGTTGTAGCATTGCTTTTGATTTTCACATTCTGATGATATCTGAGAGGGACGCAAAATGTTTTTTGAAAATATAGGCGGACAATTTGTATTGTTATTGGATGAAGGGGCAAAGTCAGGCCTCTTTACGGCAGATCAGCTCGGCGGATATCTGTCGACGTTTGTTTTGACGATTATCAATTTGCTTATTGCTTATTTGGTAATCAGATTTTTGATTTTCGATAAGATTATCAAGATTGTTCATGACAGAGAAGCTCATATTAAAAACGAGGTTGATGAGGCTGAGCAGGCAAATGCCAAGGTTAAGGAAACCGAAGAGAATTGTCAGAGCATTATTGATGAGGCTAAGGCTGAGGCAGCGAAAATCATCGCCGATGCCAAGGAGTCCGCAGACAATTCTTCCAAGATGATTATTCTTCAGGCAAACGAAGAAGCTTCGAATATTCTTGCTCGTACGGACGACGAAGTTAAGAGAATGAAGATTAATGCCCTTGAAGATATGAAAGACGAGATTTCAGACTTGGCTGTTGAAGTTTCCGAGAAAGTTATCGGTGACGTTGTTGCCGAACAGACTTTACGCGAATTAAGCTCCAAGCATTTAACCGAGATTTTGAATACTGAGGTGAATAAGGGTGAGTAACTCAGGCGAAGAAAAAACCAAGTTTCGTGTTTTGGTAGCCGATGACGTCACGGATGAAAGAGTTCCGCTGATAGTCGAGAGTTTTGCCGAATTAAACGGAATTGAAGACTATGAATATGATGCCGTAAGAGACTCTTCTCTTATCGGCGGTGTTGTTATTTTCGCTTTCGGTCAGAGATACGATTACAGTGTAAAAGGTCAGCTTGACAGACTTAAGGGTTTTGTAAAAAGAACCCGTCAAACAGAGGCCAATCCGCAGTCTGTTGACGGCAGTTTTTCGGGCGAAGAAATCAAGAAGAGCATTAAATCTGCCCTTGATAAGTTCGATGAATCTCCGGCGGCAAGCTTAAATAACGACTACCTTTGGGTACCGGATCCGAATAATGATATTGATGACGAAGAAGAACTTCGTAAAAACGTACGTGCAAAAGTATCGCAGGCTTTTACCAATATTTCTTCCGTCGAGGAAGTCGGTACCGTTTTAAGTGTAAGTGACGGTGTTGCTATGGTCGACGGCCTTAACAAGTGTCAGTCTACCGAACTTGTAAGATTCTCGAACGGTGCTACAGGTATTGCAATGAACCTTGAGACCGATAAAGTAGGTGTCGTTCTCTTAAACGATGCCGAGACGGTAACGGAAGGTATGGTTTGTCAAAGAACGGGAAGTACGGTAAGCGTTCCTGTAGGACACGGTATGCTCGGAAGAGTTGTCGATCCTTTGGGAAATCCTATCGACGGTCTCGGTATCATAAGATATACGAGAACAAGACCTATCGAATCACCGGCTCCTACAATTGTTGACAGAAGTCCTGTTAATAAGCCTCTTCATACAGGTATTACGGCAATTGATGCCATGACTCCTATCGGAAGAGGACAAAGAGAGCTTATTATCGGTGACCGCCAAACGGGAAAAACCGCTATTGCAATTGATACCATCATCAACCAGAAAGATAAGGATGTTATCTGTGTATATGTTGCCATCGGACAGAAGATGAGTAATATCGTTTCAACGGTTAATACTCTTGCCAAGTACGATGCTTTGCCTTATACGGTTGTTGTTGCGGCAAGTTCTGCTTCCGCTGCTTCTTTACAGTACATAGCTCCTTACTCGGGTTGTGCTATAGCTGAAGATTTTATGTTCAGACATCATAAGGATGTACTTATCGTATACGATGACTTAAGTAAGCATGCTCAAAGCTACCGAGCAATTTCCTTGCTTTTGAGAAGACCTCCGGGACGTGAGGCTTACCCGGGCGATGTATTCTACCTCCATTCAAGACTTTTGGAGCGTGCTGCCAAGCTTTCCGATAAACTCGGAGGCGGTTCAATTACCGCATTACCGATTATCGAGACGCAGGGCGGTGATATTTCCGCATATATTCCTACGAACGTTATCTCCATAACGGACGGACAGATTTATTTGGAGCCGGAGCTTTTCTTCTCCGGTCAAAGACCTGCCATTAACGTAGGTTTGTCAGTTTCCCGTGTAGGCGGTGCCGCTCAGACAAAGGCAACCAAGAAGGTTGCAGGACCTTTGCGTATTTCCCTTGCACAGGCAAGAGAAATGGCTGCATTTGCTCAGTTCGGTTCTGATTTGGACGAGAATACACAGCTTCAGCTTAAACGAGGCGTAGTACTTAACGAAGTATTGAAGCAGGGTCAGTATGCTCCGTTTGATATGGAAGAGCAGGTAATTATTCTTTATCTTGCTACGACGGATAAGCTTAATTTCCTTGCTAAAGAAGACATCCATGAGTACTATGACGGATTCTTGGATTCGCTTCGTCTTTTGCATCCCAATGTAATGGCAGATATTGCTTCAACAGGCGTATTTGCTCCTGAGACGGCATCCGAAATCGATGAACTCCTCGAAGACTACAAGCGCCAGTTTGTTGAATCACATGAAGGTTATTCGAAAGAGGACTGATACTTAAGAGATGGAAAATCTGAGTTCTATAAAAAAGCGAATTAAAAGTGTCAACGACATCGGACAGATGACGAAGGCTATGCAGCTTGTAAGCGCAGCGAAAATGCGCCGTTCAAGAACCATGCACGAGTCTGTATATCCGTTTTTCTCGGTGTGCGCCGAAAGTATGCAGGAGCTTTGCAGATCTTCCAACGATATCGAAAACCCTTTCTTTACACTTGAGCAGAAGAAAGAGGGCAGTACCTGGAAAATCGCTTACTTCGTATTAAGCGGCGATCAGGGACTTGCCGGTGCTTATAACAATAACGTGGTAAAAATTGTCGAGGACCATATTCAAAGCAAAATTTTGGATAATGTTTCCAAAGGACTTACGACGGAATATAAGCTTTATGTTTTCGGAAAGCTTGCGAAGGAGAAACTTAAGAAGAACGGTTATATCGTCGATGAAGACTTCTCGTATTTGATTTCCGAACCGAATTTCCATCAGGCGCGCGAGGTTACTTCGATAATTAAGGAGAAGTTTTTATCTCACGATTATGATCTTGTGTATCTCATTTACACACAGATGAAATCGGCAATAAAAATGGATCCTGTTGTTCTTCGACTGGTTCCTGTCGATCCGAAATCAATTTCTTCGGTTCTTCCCGAGAACGTTAAGGACGCAGGTATCGCTTTGGAGAAAAATTCAGAGATGGAATATTCGCCTAACGCCAATGCCGTCTTTGACTTTTTGATTGACACATATTTAAACGCTATGGTGTACGGTGCCATGGTTGAAGCATATTCTAGCGAACAGACGGCAAGAATGACTGCTATGGACAATGCTTCCCAAAATGCTGATGACATGCTTAAGAATTTACAGCTGTTAAGCAACAGAGCACGTCAGAGCAAGATAACAAATGAACTTACCGAGATTATTAACGGTGCCGAGCAGGCAAATAATCTCTGATAAAAGATAAGGAGACCAAATTATGGCAAACGGTAAGGTAGTACAGATAATCGGACCGGTTATAGATTGTAAGTTTGAGGCAGGAATGATTCCTACCATAAACGAGGCTATTAAAATTAATGCGCCGAACGGGGATGTCTTTGCCGAAGTGTTGCAGCAAAGAGGTAAGGGAATTGTAAGATGCGTTTCCTTTAACCCTACTGAGGGTATGATCAGAGGCCTTGACTGTGAGTCATTGGGTTCACCGATTAAAGTACCTGTAGGTGACAGAATTACCGGCAGACTTTTCGATGCTTTGGGAAAACCGATTGACGATATGGGTGACGTAGATTGTGATGACAGATGGTCAATTCACCGTAAAGCTCCTTCTTTCGTAGAGCAGTTCCCGACGGAATCCGTTTTGGAAACCGGTATTAAGGTTATCGACCTTCTGGTTCCGTTCAGCAAAGGTGGTAAGATTGGTCTTTTCGGAGGCGCAGGTGTAGGTAAAACAGTACTTATTCTTGAGCTCATCAGAAACATTGCTTCCGAGCACGGCGGTTATTCCGTATTTACCGGTGTAGGAGAAAGAAGCCGTGAAGGTAACGATCTCTGGGGTGAAATGAAGGAATCCGGTGTTCTTGATAAGACCATAATGGTATTCGGTCAGATGAATGAGACATCAGGTGCCCGTATGAGAGCTCCTCTTACAGGTCTTACCATGGCTGAGTATTTAAGAGACGTTAAGCGTAAGGACGTGCTCCTTTTTGTAGATAATATTTACAGATTTGTACAGGCAGGTTCGGAGGTTTCCGCTTTGCTCGGACGAATTCCGTCTGCGGTTGGTTATCAGCCGACACTCGCAAATGAGGTTGGTGAACTTCAGGAAAGAATCACTTCGACCAAAAACGGTTCCATTACATCCATTCAGGCAGTATATGTTCCTGCAGACGACCTTACGGACCCGGCTCCTGCAACAACATTTGCTCACTTGGATGCAAATATTGTTTTGTCCCGTGCCGTAGTTGAGCTTGGTATTTATCCTGCTGTAGATCCTTTGGAGTCTTCTTCCAGAATTCTTAACGAAGCTACCGTCGGAAAAGAGCACTACCATGTAGCTCGAATGGTTCAGGAGACATTGCAGAGATATAAGGAACTTCAGGATATTATCGCGGTACTCGGTATGGAAGAACTTTCCGAGAAAGACAGACAGATGGTATCCAGAGCAAGAAAGGTTCAGAAATATCTTTCACAGCCTTTCTTTGTAACGGCAGAATCTACGGGATTTGAGCCTAGATACGTTCCTTTGGAGAAGACGGTAAAAGCATTCGGAGAAATTATTTCCGGTGCACTCGATCACATTCCTGAGCAACACTTCTTCATGAAGGGCGATTTGGATGACATTTATAAATCCTTCAAGAATTCATAAAGGATATATCTGATGGAAGAAAACGGCAGAAACAAATTACAGTTGGTTGTTCTTACACCTTACGAGACTTTTTTCGAAGGGTATGTCGACAGCGTTATTTTATCCTCACATGACGGTGAGATGGGAGTAATGGCAGGTCACTTACCTTTGGTTGTTGCGCTCGCTCCGGGTATTACGACTATTTATAACCATAACGAAGAGAAACACTTCTGTTGTGCCGAAGGTTATGCCGAGATAGGTCAGCACTTGGCTTTGATAGTTACAAATGCTGCCGAGTGGCCTGAAGATATAAATGTTCCTAAGGTTATAGATGCCTATAACAAACGCGTTGAAGAAATGAAGGAATTAAATTATTCTCTCGAAATGTACAGCGACAGAAAAGACGCTTATATGAGAGCAAAGACAAGGCTTAAGGCCGTATCGTTGTACGGTACCGAAGAGCAGAAGCAAAAACTGAGCAGGGCAAACAATCTGTATGATTTGTGAGTAATAATGTATAAAGAGATTTCTTTGGAACTGAAGGATACGAAATGGCCGTTCGATTATATTGACCATGACCGAAATATAGCAAGAGCAATCGTATATGATGAAGACGGAATGTTCTATTTTGTAAGAGTTGAGCGAAATGATGATTTCGGGCAAGCAACTTTAATAGAAACTTCCGGCGGCGGAGTTGAAGCAGATGAGGATTTGCAGACTGCCATTTTAAGAGAACTGAAAGAAGAATTGGGTGTTTCTGTAGAAATTGTATGCAAAATAGGTGTAGTAAGTGATTACTATAACCTGATTCACAGGCATAATATTAATAACTATTTCTTGTGTAAGGCCAAATCATTCGGTGACAAGAATTTGACTCAGGATGAAATAGACAGATTTCATTTATCTACATTGATATTGTCTTATGAAGAAGCTGTTCAGGAATACGAAAACAGAAAAAACACTCGCCTGGGAATACTTATAGCAAACAGAGAACTGCCTGTCTTATATCGGGCAAAAGAAATAATCGATGATATAAAGTGTAAGTAATGAGGGAAAGTTTCATATGATCATTATTATTACAGGGGCAACACATTCAGGAAAAACAGCTCTTTCTCAGAAACTTATGGAAAAACTTCGTATTTCCTATATTACTCAAGACCATATCAAGATGGGACTGATAAGAAGCGGTTTTTCGACATTGACTCCGGATTCGCCTGATGCAATAATGACGGACTTAATTTGGCCGGTAACCAGAGAAATTATTAAAACAGCTGTCGAGAACAAGCAAAATCTGATAGTTGAGGGATGCTATATTCCTTTTACCTGGAGAAACGATTTCGATGATGAGTATTTACGCGAAATTAAATATATATGCTTGTGTTTCAGCGAAAACTATATAATTAAGCATTATTCGGATATTATGAAATACGAGGGTTGTATAGAAAATCGCATTGATGACGGATATTGTACCAAAGAATTACTTCAAAACGAGAACAAACGATTTCGTGAGGGATGTGCAGCAAACGGACTTTCATTTGTTTTGATTGATGATAATTATGAGCAAACAGTGGAAGGAATTCTGTCTTAAAATTCCGAGTTTTGGCGGCTTGAATTTAAAAACTGCAAAAATTCTGATGGATTAAATCTGATTTTCTTCTTTGATAGTGCTTATCATCATAATCAATATTATCAAGATCTGATAGAATTGCATCCTTATTTGAATAGCATTGACGAAGAGTCTTTTCGTAACTGGCAATCTCCTGATCAAGAGTAGTAGTATCTACTTCCATACCAATCTTTTCACGCATCATACCGGCAAACTTTTTATTGCTGACAAGCTTATAAAGAACCTCTGTAACTGCCCCG
>JAZLML010000007.1:0-9802 GCA_045598625.1 Saccharofermentans sp. | reverse complement strand
AACCCGATTTTTCGAGATTTTAGCCTATATAGGTAGGTTAGAGCAAGTATTGATGAATCAGACTCTCGACGATTTCCATATCCAAGGGTACGTTATTTGATTCGAAAGTAACAATTAGGTTTACACCGAGGTAGAAACCGTGTTTGGCGTAGAGATTTAGTTTCTTAATCATATTCTCAACGTATTGACTGTCGGAAAGCATTCCGAAATGCTCCCAGATGATTGTTTTTCTGAGGCGGACGTTATAACACATGAAGTCCGGATAGACGATTATGTTTCCGAGTTTCAACGGATGTTCGTATTTGTAATAAACATCGCAGCGTTTCAGAGAGTTTGCTATGAGAATTTCTGATTTTGATCTGACTCTCTCTTTGTTGTCTGTCAGAAAGAACGGCATGTCTTCAGGTATTTCTTTGGGCTGATATGTTTCCGAATTCCAGATTTCAATACACTCTTCATCGGTAGGAGAGATGTTGGTCGTGAATTCCTGAATTCGCTCATCCATATTTTTGTATACTGCACTTACTTTGTTTGAGTCATATTCTTGGTTGAACTGCAACAAAAGTTTTTGTTCGTTTTCGAGTTCGGCCATTACTTCTTCCAGGTAGGCTTTGCGACATAGGCCTTTGATTAATTGCAGATTGTTTCTGCTGATGTATACGCCGTTTGTTGGTGAATCAGGGGTCTTCATATAGTATCTGACTTTGTCGTCGTGACCCCAGAAGCGAATTTTGCCGTCTGGTAAGGTTGCATACTCGTTTCTAATGTTTTTCAGTTGTTCTTCCAGTGTCTGAAGACGTTGCTGGACACTTTCTTTAATTTTGCTGTACATATATTTCCTCCTTTGTAAAAATTGTTCATAACTATAAGATACAGGGTTTTGAGAAAAAAAGAGTCCCAACTTTGCTTTCATATGAAAATATGATTGATATAATTACTTTCAGAGATTTGTAAACGGAAGCGGGAGTTTTTCTTATGACGGTTGAGACGATTACGTTGGGCGATATCAGTATGAAGTATGCAAAGTTCGGATGCGGCAAGCGGACGCTTGTGATTATTCCGGGACTGTCGTTAAAGGCGGTTACACTTTCGGCGGAGGCGGTCGAGCAGGGATTCGGACTTTTCGCCGATGGGTGGACGGTTTATTTGGTGGACAGAAGGATGAATCCGCCTGAAGGATATACAGTAGAGATGATGGCTTGTGATACGGCAGCGGTTTTAAACGAGTTGGGAATTCGCGGAGCTGATGTTTTTGGGGCATCGCAAGGCGGAATGATGGGGCTTTATATTGCTGCCGGGTTTCCTGAAATCGTGGGAAAGCTTGCTGTTGCGTCAACCGTTTCCTGCATGAATGAGGTTTTCGAGAGGAACTTATTGAGGTGGGTTGAGCTTGCGAAGGCCGGAGAAAAGAGAAGGCTTGTTGAGGAAATGACGGATTTAATATACTCCGAGAATACGCTAAAGCTTTTCAGGGACGCGATAATCGGCGGCATGGGCGAGATAAGCGACGGGGAGATAAGAGACTTTATCGTTAATTCCGAGGCGTGTTTGGGCTATGACGTGACTTCTGAACTTACGAGGATTTCCTGTCCTTCGTATGTGTGGGGCAGCGAGGGCGATAAGGTTCTTACTCCGGAAGGATCTTACGAGCTGGCTAAGGGTTTAAAGTGCGGGATTTACATGTACGGCAGCGAGTACGGTCACGGCGTTTATGATGAGGCGCCTGATTTCAGAGAGGCTATGAAGGCATTTTTTGAAAAATGAGGCTTGATAGGCGGTCTTCTGAATAACTTGATATTACTCAACCGATTATGGTAAAATTTGTTTTACGTTTCGCTTTTGTGATTAAATGCGAATTTGTTTATTTCTCGGGTGCTTTGAGGGGACATTCATGATCGGTTGCAAGACAATAACAATAGTCGGAGGGGGCAATATCGGAACGCAGTTCGCATGCGTTTGTGCTTCCAAGGGATACAAGGTTAATATGTATTCGTCAAAACCGCATTTGTTTGACGGTGATTTGTCCATCGTTGACAGTGAGGGAAATGTTACCCAGACGGGCAGAATTAATATGGCTACTCATGATTTGGAGGAGGCCGTTAAAGATTCCGATGTGATTTTTATCATTCATCCGGCATATATGTTCGAAGATGATGCCGAGATGCTTTTGCCGCTTATAAAGCCCGGTGTTTATATCGGAGCGATTCCGGGAACAGGCGGAGCAGAATTTGCTTTTAAGAAGTGTATCGAGAAGGGCGCAAAGCTTTTTGGTATTCAGCGTGTGCCTGCTGTTGCAAGACTTGTTGAATACGGCAAGTCAGTATGCGTTGAAGGAAAGCGAGATAAGCTTTTTGTAGGCACAATTCCTGCAGGTTGCGGAAGTGATGTGGCTGAGTTCTTAAGTTTTGTTTTCGATATGCCGTGTGACGCTTTGGAAAACTATATGAGCGTTACCATGACTCCGTCAAATCCTATTTTACATACGACGAGACTTGCGACAATGTTTGAGGATTATAAGGCGGGGAAGGTATATCCGCGCAATCCGCTTTTCTACGGAGAGTGGACGATAGCATCTTCGGAACGTTTGCTCAAGTGTGATGAGGAACATCAGAATATTTTGCGTAAGCTTGATAAGATGGATTTTTCTGCGGTTAAGTCTTTGGTAGAGCACTACGATAACAGCGATACGCCGCAAAAACTTACGAATAAAATGAGAAGTATTAAGAGCCTTCATAACCTTGCGTCGCCGATGGTTGAGGTTGATGGCGGATGGATTCCGGATTTTTCTTCGAGATATTTTACGGCCGATTTTCCGTTCGGACTTGCTATTATTGAGGAGTTCGGAGACATTGTCGGAGTGGATATTCCTAATATTAAGTTCACCATGAATTGGTATCGTGAGGTTTCCGGCGATCGGAGCAGACTTGATTTGAGTGATTACGGGATTTCTACCGTTTCTGATATTTATAATCTTTACAGTTGATAATTACATTTGAATTTGAGCGGAAGATTAGTTGTTTTGCTCAATTAACATGCGTTTTTTAATCGAAAATTAATCACTTATTAATGAGCCAATTTGCGCAAATAGGATTATACTCTTATTGGATTTTGAGAGATTTTATATTTTGATGGATTCATCAGAGGGATTTATGAGTGCGCTGAAAGCTTTTTTTAAGTCTTTATACGAGCCGAAAACAAAATACAATTGGTTAATAAATACACGTAAACTTACGTATTTTATTACGATGGTTTTGTTTTACGAATTATTCATCAAAATTATGAATGCAGACCCGGATTCAAGGTTTTTCGATGCATCGCTCATTAGAATTATCTTGTTCTCTGTATCCTTCGGCTTCCTGCTTTTTGTACTTATTGATTTGATTTCTAACGAGAAGGCGGCGCGTTTTGCAGGCGGCTTTGTATCCTTGTTCGGTTTTGTTTTTACGGGTATCGAGTATTGCTGCCGCGGTTTTTACGGCACATATTTCAGTCTCGGCTATATTCTTGATATGACAGGGCAGGTGGTAACCGATTTCTTCGGTCTTATTTACGACTGCGTCATTACGAGGCTGCCGTTTCTTATTATTTTGCTTTTGCCTTTTATTGAGTTTTGCGTATTTCGTAAAATCATTATTCCTAATAAAGCGAAGGCTCCGTGGAATGTTCGAAATATCAGAATTTTCTCAGGCGTCATGGCGGTTTTGTTCTTTGTTATCGGCCATGTCGTAAGTATGTGTACCACCGATTCGAATATTTATACATACGACTTTAACTCGAACTGGGCAGTTCCGAAGTTCGGTGTGGCACAGAGCATTCGTCTTGAGCTTCAGTATACAATCTTCGGAATTCCTGAGATGGAAGCCGAAATTACGGACGGACCTTTGTTTACCGAGTATCCGGATCCGACGGTCGACATAGATGTGACAACTACTGAGGCAACTGCTGCCACATCCGAAATACCTGAGGCTGTTTGGGCAACTCCTACGCCGTCTCCTTCACCGACACCGACACCTTATCCTTATAACGTTACGGATATCGATTTTGAAAGCCTTTACGAATCTGCTTCCAACAGCTCCGTTCAGAATTTGGATTTGTATTTGGGCAACCGCACACCGACGCAACAAAATGATTACACGGGAATGTTTAAAGGCAAGAACCTCATTCTTATTACCGCTGAGGCTTTCTCGCCTTACGTAATCAACGAGGAGTTCACGCCTACGTTATATAGGCTTTCTCACGAAGGATTTGTTTTTGAGAATTATTATCAGCCGAACTGGCACCTTTCGACTACGGGCGGCGAGTTCTCCGTAATGACGGGAATTATTCCTCAGTGGATTGGACAGTCCAATTCGTTTACGTACAGTGCCAATAACTATATGCCGTACGGTTTGGGTAATGTTTTCGGTGAGATGGGATATACGACGCTTGCCTACCACAATAACCTTTATTCCTACTACAACCGCGACAGGACGCACCCGAATCTCGGCTATGATTACACGGGCGTCTATGGCGGTCTCGAACTTCCGAACGTAGTATGGCCGAATTCCGACCTTGAGCTTATGGAAGTGACCTGCGACGCATACATTCAGGACTATGTCGAAAACGGCACGAACTTCCACACCTATTACATGACCGTAAGCGGCCACTGTAACTACAACTGGGGTGCCAACGCCATGTCGGCTAAAAACAGGGAAGAGGCCTGCGCATTCTACCCGGATGCTTCATCTCAGGTTCAGGCATATATGGCATGTAACCTTGAGCTTGAATACGGTCTTGAATATCTCGTGAATGCACTCGAGGAGGCCGGCATCGCTGATGAGACGGTTATCGTTTTATCTGCCGACCACTATCCTTACGGACTTTCAAATTCAGGTACCGATTATTACTGCGAGCTTTCGGGCATCGATGACAACGAGCAGGACATAACTCGTTACCAAAACACCCTCATAATGTGGTGCGGTGATATGGAAGATGACGAGCCTATATATGTTGACACGCCGTGCTCTTCAATCGATATCGTGCCTACGATTCTGAACCTTTTCGGAATTGAATATGATTCGAGACTTTTCTCGGGACGTGATATTTTTGCTGAAAACTATGAACCTTGCGAATGCTCCGAGACGATGCCGCTTGTTATTCTTCCTATGAACAGCGGCTACAGCTGGATTACCGATGCGGGACAGTACGACGCGACGACGGGCGAGTTTACTCCGAACGCCGGATGCAGTGTATCCGATGAGTACGTGGACGAGGTGTCCGATTTGGTATCCGACCGCTGGCGCTATGCAGGATACTTGATTCAGTACGACTACTATAATGTGATGATGTCGCCTGAACCTGAGGAGGTTGATGAGCCGGCTGAGGTTGCTGAGAGTTAAGAAGGCCGGCTGAAGGCTGAAGAAGACTGATGCTTTGTGACTGCTGATGCCTTGTGAAGTTCATTACAGAGCGTGATGAGCCAAAAAAAGTAGGCTGAAAACTCTCAAAAACGAATTTCCAGCCTACTTATCTGATTTTGTAAGGATGTGGCAACGCAAAATAAGAATCAGCCGAAATATTCGGTCATCGGGTAGATGTATGAGACGTTGTCGTTAATTGTCATATCATAGAGATCGTCGTAGGTGCCGGTGAACTCATATGCGTAATATGTGTTGTAGATTCCTGCGTAGGAAAGATGGCCTGTGTTAAATACCGGAGGATAACTGTCGTTACGTACGCGGTCATACCAGGTTCTTTCGCGGGACATATCTTCATTCAGACTGAAAATCGAAGTGCCGTACGGATTGTTCGAATCTGCAATCGGGTTAATGCCTGCAAGCTCGGCTATGGTAGGCATGATGTCCTCGAAATATACAGGAGACGCATCCATTGTGAGTGAAGATGAGGACGCTCCGGCAGGCTTTATCAAACAAATCGGCTGGCAGGCAGGGCCTTCCAAGTGTTCACCGTGATCGGACAAGACAATGATTGAAGTGTTGTCGTAGATTCCCAAAGTTTTAAGCTGTCTGCAGTACTCCGAAAGAATTCGAATGCAGTGCTCGCTTTCGACGTAGCAGTCGTATGGGAGGTGGGCGCCGTTAAGGTGAACGATTGATACGTACTTGGCGTCGCCTGTTACGGTGAGGTTTAAGTTAGCCTCGTAATCTTCGTTCAGATAATCGGCATCGATGACATCTTCAAATTCTACGAAGTTCTTGAAATCATAATCACCGATAGGAATAAACTGCTTAACGACATACGGGAAAGCACGGTACATGCTTAAGGTGCGCAGGGATTCTGCGAGTTTATCGTATTCGAATTCGGCAGGTTCCAATTCGATAGGTTCGTCGTACATATGAAGATTGTCTATCTTTCCTTCGAGATACTCCGGATAAGGGACGCACATATTGTAGCCGTTTACAGTGTATCCGGCTTCGTGAAGGGAATTGTAGAAGGAAACCGTCTTATCGCTGCACCAACCGTTTTCGAGCCATTCGTGAATGTTAAGCGTGTTATCGAAAACGCAACCGCCGAACATCTGAGACATTGAAGTTGATGTCGAATCATAAACGCTTACGGCATCTGTATAAACCGTAAAATCATGCAAATCGTCGAAAAGCTCCGGCTGCTCATCAAACAACTTATCAAGGTAATGTTCATCGTAAGCATCCAGCACGAAAACAACGACGTTGCTGTCGGATGAAAGAGTGTACTGCTCGGAAGGATCGAAATAGAAGTCCGTCGTGATGTGGTAAGCGTAAGAAGGTGCCGTAATAAGAGTCAATGTAAAACTTACAAGGAAGAGGGCAATCGGGACGAAATCCAAGAGATTGGCAAGTTTACTGAGCTTACCGTCAAGAATCTGTCGAATAACGGCAGGCAAGGATACAAGTACTATCCAGAGTATGAGGTTAAATACAACCAGCGGGATGTTCTCGGCAAACGTCGCTTCGGATGTTCCGAGAAGTCCGAGATGATTATTGAGGAACTGGACCTGAATATAAAAGGCGAGAATTACACCGAAACAAATGTCTGCTATCGTATCGAAAAGTTTTCCTTGGATGCAAATAAGGAGCAGTACGGCAGGGAGAGCGTAGATTGCATAGGCATGAAGGAAATTGCCGACGAACATACCGTAAGTCAACTCGAACTCTTCGGCGTTTGCGATAAACGAATCCGTCGGAAGGAAAACGAAGAGGACGAAGAGCACGCCGCCTGCGGCCAAAAGAGACTTGATTGCGTGCCAAATTCCTTCTTTGGTGTACTTGGCACAGATGATTCCCGCAATGACCCAAACGCAAATTAAATAATTTGCAAGGAACAATGCCTTAAATGCGCCGAAAGGAATAACGGAATGAAGATCCTGCTGAAGCCTGAACAACTTGTAAATCGGATAAAACATTCCGCCTGCAGGGAGCAAAACCGCTATCAGGTTGAAGTTTTTAAACACGTTCTGCGGAATCTTCAGGATGTGCAGAAGTTCAAGTGCCACAAAGACTGAAATTCCGTACGCAATTTTGAAGTAGTATCCCAACTCAAAAGATACGGTTGCTGCCGTCAGGATATAAATCAGATTTATAAGCGGCGACAACAAGTCGTAGCACTTTGAGAAAAAACTATGAATCTTTTTTAACATGACCAATCACACAAAATCAAAAATAACAAAAATAACGAAACAAAACCATCAGAGAAGATGCGCTCTCATTTCATCACCGGAAAGAGGTGAAAGAAGTGCAGGCGCAATATCGAAAACGGTCTTGCAGCCGTAGTCCTTCTTCTCGGACAATCTGTATACGGCACGTGCATAGCACAAAAGAACGGATGCCGTAAACTCAGGGTTGGAGTCAAGCTTAATGTTGTACTCGATAATGTGGTTGTTCTCCTTGTTGATACCGGTTTTACCCGTTCTGAAAACGAAACCGCCGTGCGCCATTCCGGAGTGGTTCTTGTTGAACTCTTCCTCGGAAATGAAGTTAACGGTGGTGTCATAGTCTGCAAAATAGTTAGGCATTTCCTTGATGGTCTTCTCAATCAAGGCCTTGTCTGCGCCTTCCTCAGCAACTACGAAGCACTCGCGTGTGTGTTTCTGGCCTGCTGTGAGCACAGGATTCTCGCAATTTCTTACCTGCTCCAAAGCAGCTTCAACCGGTACAGTGTACTGCTTTGCGTTCTTTACGCCCGGGATTCTTCTTACGGCATCGGAGTGGCCCTGGCTTACGCCCTTGCCCCAGAATGTGTAATCTGAACCGTCAGGAAGAATGGAGTTGGCATAAAGTCTCATAACTGAGAACATGCCCGGGTCCCAGCCGCAGGAAATGAGAGCAACGTTGTTGTTCTTGATTGCGGCATCATTAACATTGGCGAAATGCTCAGGAATTCTCGCATGTGTATCGAAACTGTCGATAACGTTAAAGTCCTTAGCATAATTAGGTGTCTGAACAGGAAGATCCGTAGCGGAACCGCCGCAGATAATCATTACGTCGATTTTACCTTTCATGGATAAAATGTCGTCTGTCTTAAGAACCGGAACGCCTGCTGTCTTAAGCTTAACGTCTTCAGGGTTGCGTCTTGTGAAAACGGCCGCAAGCTCCATGTCCGGATTTTGTCTGATGCCGGCTTCGACACCTCTTGCAAGGTTGCCGTAACCGATAATACCTATACGAATACTCATAGAAAATACCTCCGAGTCATAATTTGAACAAAATTTCACTCATATATTATAAAGTAAATGCGCGCGGAGCGTGTGTATAAAATTAAACAATAAAATTTACGAAACAATGCTATTATGTGTCTATGAGAACGGAAATCGAGAAAATTCATTATGCCGAAATTGATTCTACGAGCACCGAAGCAGGGAAACTTGTTCGAAGGCTCGGCGTTTTCGAGCGCCCCGTTTTGGTATCGGCCGACAGGCAGAAAGCGGGCAGGGGAAGGCAGGGCAAAAGCTTTTTATCCCCCGAGGGCGGCATATATTTTACTTTCGCGATTCCCGACGCGCTTATAAGCGGCGACTATATAGGACTTACGTCTTTTGCGGCTCTTTGCGTCTGCGAAAGCCTGGAAAAATTTACCGCTTCGTCTCCTCGAATAAAGTGGGTTAACGACATTTATGTTGACGACCGCAAGGTTTGCGGAATTTTGACCGAGCGCCTCACTGATAAGGACTATAAGCCTTTGGGCGTGCTCATCGGAATCGGAATTAATACCTGCGAATTTGATTTGCCTTCCGATCTTAAAGGCAGCGTGGGCTTTGTGAGCTTGAAGGATTCGGACCGCGAGTCTTTGATTACGGACATCTGCGAGCGGCTTCTTACTTACGAGGGAAGTTTAGCCCCGTATATTTCACTAATCCGCGCGAAATCCTGCGTAATCGGGCGCAATATCACATATATCCGTGACGGTATCTCCCAAGACGGCAAGGCCTTGGATATTACGGATGACGGCGGACTTCTTGTAAGTTCTTGCGGCCGAGAAGTTGTTCTTTCGAGCGGAGAGCTTTCTCTTCGTTTTGACGGTGACGCACGTCCCTGATTGCAGCCAAAAGTTCCTTGGAAATGAACTTCAAAGCCTCGGTTAAGGCCTTTTTGCCCTCAGGCGAAATATTCTCCATATTCTTGGCAACTTTAATCATGTTGCGGATTTTGTCCGCGGTGATGTCCGAAAGCGTTTCCTGCTCAAATCCCGAGATAATCTCAGCTGCGCCGTTAACAAATCTCTGGCGCTCCTCGCGGCTCGACTTGGCAAGGTATTGTTTGAGCGTCATGTCCACAATCTGGCTGTTCGTCTCGGTTGCAGGCTTCTTTTTGAACTCCGTGCCCATAAC
>JAZLML010000006.1:0-23315 GCA_045598625.1 Saccharofermentans sp. | reverse complement strand
GCACATCCATTTGGTGTGCGACAAACTATTTGATGTATTTGCCATTAAATCACCTTTCCTTTCATTTTCAATAGGCTTGAACTCCATTGATTATATTGGTTAGGTGATTTTTTGTATAACTTCTGTCGTGCACCCGCATAGCGGGTGGTTTTTTGTTTCGCACGCTTCGCGTGCTCAACAGGTTCACGTCCCTAGAATAAAAACTGCCTCAACCGAAGTGAGGCAGTATGCAAATTGGTGTTCGCGAGCGGATTCGAACCGCTGGCCTACCGCTTAGGAGGCGGTCGCTCTATCCTGCTGAGCTACGCAAACAAAACCAAAATCAGTATATCATATTAAAACGAAAGTGACGGTTCCAACCATAAGAATCAACGAAACATAAATAAGAATCAGCGGCACGCCCTTTACATACGCGCTTATGTCTGCAAAAAGAAGACGCCTGTTGATTGTAAAGACAAAGGCCGAAAGACAGACATCAGCGATGATTACGGCTATGCAATATACCGGAATCATCGGAACCGTGATTCCGATTTCGTAAGGAACCGAGAGAAGCATCGCAACAAGCGGATAGTCAAACAGGAACATCATCGGAGACTTATTCTCGAAAACACAACAGAAAATCATCATTATCACGCTTGTAATAAGGAAAGCATATTTCTGAAGGTGCATATCAAATCTCGTGCCTGCAAAATAGATTATCGAGGACGTAGCCACAAAGGAAACAATTGCCGCAAGCGTGAGCTTAAGCTTACTGAAAACAAAACTTCGAAGAAGCTCTTTGGATGTGGAAATTATTGCTCTGCTGCCGAAATCCGGATATGAGAAATAAACTCCGTGCTTTACGATTGCTGTTCTTATTAACGACAGCAAGATAAGAAGCAATGCTAATATTAAAATCCCCAGGAAACCTTTTGTTATTCCTAAAAGGCGGCTCACAGCAGCGGTTATCAATGTTACCGCAAAACAGATTCCCAGCGGACGCATAAAGTGTTTTCCGATAAGAAATTCGTTCGTACCGTTACCTGAATCAAACAGAAATGCGGAAAAACCCAGAATCATCGGCGTCAGGTAATACATATCGTAAACACCGCTTAAGTTACTGATAATAAGATCCGGAAACCCCATGCTTCCGAGTTTCACGTTTATCCAGGACTTAAAGATTGTAAAGCCGAGACCTGCCAATGAAACATATAACGTATTAACGGTTACGGCATAGACGCGCGGCATCTTATCCATAAGAAAACGAATTGTAAAACACCAGAAAATACTAAGAATAAAAACAGCCGCGAACCAAACAAGAAAATCGATTACGGTCTCGCATTTAAGGGCGCAGGTCAAAATAAGAGAAAGAAGGAAAAACGCAGAGCCTTTCGTCATGTAGTTCGGTGTATCAGAGACATGACTTACCTTGAGCTCCGCTTCGCGTTTCTCTTTTCTGGCCTCGTAATCATCGAAAGGCGTCGGTTTTTTGTTGTTCATTTTAAATTCCATATTTTATGCCACCCAGTTGAGGTACTCCTTGAGGAACTTATATGTTGCGTTAACTGCAGTAATTACGTAAACCGTTCTGTCGTTGGAACCTGCGATTCCGAGTACATAGGTACGAATTTCGGTAAGCGGAATGCCGTCGACACTGTCGCTTACGGTGTAATTGCCGCTTGAAGAATAGCCGTCTTCATTCGGATTGTCAGAAGAAATATGCTCATATTCTCCTTCGGATACGGATGTATAGCTTCCTTCAGAGGATACGTTACTCGGAACAAAATCCTCGATTGTCATCTCGTAGATATTTCTTATGTAAATATTGCCGAACGAATCTTCAACCTCGAAAATCTCATTGCTGTCAAACGAATAAATGATAAACCCTTCCTCGTTAATAAACTCCTCGGCAGTTTGGTCGGAATTCTCTTCAATAAGTGACGACAAAACCTCCAAATATGCATCCTTATCAAAATTAAGCTGAGAATTCATTATGCACTCGTTCGCAAGCTTAGCAAATTTGGAAATATCGGTGGTTACGCCGTCGATTATGTCCGTTGTGCCGTCGGATTTTACTGCCAAGCGGGAAACTTCCTGAAGTTCGATAAGCGCATGGCAAACGTTATAGGACTGCGTAGCCCAAGTCTCGCCCGATATAACATAAGCACCGGTCAAAGATGCGTTACTTCTGGTACCGGTAGTAGGGTCCAAGTTATTGCCGTCCCACAAAACCCTTATAATACGGCCTTCCTGAACTTCAATCTCAACGAAATCAATATAGCCTTTGGAATCGGCCTTCATAGACTGCGCAAAGAATATGCCGTCATGTAATCCGGAGACGGAATCGTACTCAGAATTTACATTGGAACTCGTATATGCCTTGGATGAAAGCGCTATAGGAATTTGCTGACCGATAAGCTGGTGCTTCAAAACCGAGAACTCCGTATCGGTAAAAAGCACTACATTACCGTCTTCGTCCACAGGCTTGATTCCGGTAAGTTTTGAGCCGTCACCCGATACGCCTATATAAACGTGGAAGTTATTCTCATTAACCGGAACAATAACGTCGGCCACATATCCAACCAACTGATTATCGGCGTCATAGCCTTCGTAAAATGCCGAAATTTGCTTGACATCGGTTATGTTGCTCATGTCTACCGGCTCATAGTGATCGGCGCTTAATACATCCTCGAAAACGGACTTGTAATAGTTCTGAAGGCGCATCTTTTCGCGACCTGTTGACATCCAGATTCCGGAAAAAATGACTGCAAGACTTATCGAAATCATTAAAAGCAAATCGAGAACCAGCACTCGAAGCTGTTTTCGAGTCATCATAAGGCGCGTCCTCCCTTGCTTTGTTTTTTCTTGCCAGCTTTACGGAAGAATACTCCGGAAAGATAGTCACAAATCGGAGTCAAAAGGTTAATCATCAAAACAGGCATGCAAAGAGCCGTTATCGGATTCGTGAAGTCATACATAAATGTTGTCACGACGCCGCAAACGCCAGACAGAAAAAGTCTCATATAGGAATTTATCGGCATGGTGGTAAAATCGCCCAGCGCGAAAACCGCGATGAAGGCAACGCCAGAAGTACAAATATATACCGCGAAAGCGCGAAGACCTGCATGTGTAAAAACCGTCGAATAGTGCAAAATCGGATAAGAAAGCAAAACCGCAAACATATAGCCGAACATCGCATAGCCGCGAACAATTCCCTTAAGGAGAAGAAACAATCCGCTCACGGCAATAAGGATAAAGCAGCCGATACCCATATAGGTTGCAAATCTTCCGGTAACTACCTCGAGAAAATAGATATCCGTGGTGTTACCGATACCCGAATAACCGTCAGGAACGTAGATAATCGACGTAATGTCGAACCAGTCGTTAAGAGGCTGGCAAAACTGCAAAAATTCCTTCGGGAAAATAAGCTCTACAAACATTCTCGCCGCGATTGCAGGGTTAAAAATGTTGGTGCCGACACCTCCCGGCAACTGTTTTACTATAAGCGAAGCGAAAAGCACTCCGACGATAACCACAATCAAAGGAGTTTTTCCCGGCAAAAGCAACGCGAAAACAGCACCGCTTATGAGAGAACTTAAATCATAGTAATCCTCGCTGTTCGTCTTTTTCTTTAAAAGTCCCGAGAAAACCAAATCCGAGAAAAAGAACAGAAGCATCGAAACCACAATGGTTATTAACGATTTTAAGCCGTAATATACAACGCTTAAGCAAATGCACGGAATAAGCGCTACCAAAACGTTGAGGTAAATATAAGGAGCATTCTTCTCCGAGTGAATAAATGGTGCATACTGACGCGTAATCATACTCGCTTACCCCCTTCAAACGGCAGGATAAGCTCTTCGCCCTCATTATTCGCACCTTCGGATTCTTCATCGGAATATTCGAAAGTCTCCAAAAGAGAAACATCGCCGATATTAAATTTGGATACGGTCTTAAAATGATCCACCGTAACAGGCTTATCTTCTCTGTGACGATTTACCATTGCAAAGGTTGATATTGTCTTGCTAAGGTCGATTCCCGCAGGACAGATATAGGAACAAGCTCCGCAGGAAATACACTTCAACGCGTTCTCTTCTATGGCGGTCTCGTTCTCACCGTTTTCGATGAGGCGCGCCGTAATACTCGGCACAATATCCATCGGGCAGGCATCATAGCACATTCCGCAGTGCATGCAAGGAGTTCTCGGGGACTCGAGACGCTTAATAACCGTAACCGCGGAAGTAGTCTTTATTATCGGAGTTTCCATATCACCCGTCGAAAGACCCGTGAGAGCGTTGCCCCATACGATTTTGTTGGCCGTGTAAATCATATCAACTTTGCCCAAAAGGTCAGATATCGGGGTACCTATCGGAACCATTACGTTATGTCCTTCGCTCGTATCGCCCGTTACCGTAATAATTCGGTTTACCATAGGCATATTGTCCGCAACGGCTTCCCACACGGCGTTACAGGTGGAGCAGTTAAACAAAACCGCACCGACTTTATCCTCAAGTATTTCGTCGATATCGACTTCCACGTTATAAACAGCTCTTGCAATCAATCTGTAGTAACCTTGCGGGAAACGCTCCTTGAACTGCAAAATCTCGAATTTCATACCGTAATAGCTTTCTTTGACACGGGAAATAGCTTCCGTCAAAGCACCTATCTCATAGGAACGTTCTCTCGAAATGCAAAAGCGTATGTTTTTCGCGCCTGTGGCACCGGCCAAAGCAACCGCACCCATTACCACATAATCCGCATACTCGCTTACGCGGTACAAATCGCATGTGGCATACGGCTCGGACTGAAGACAGTTTACAAGCAAGTCCTTCACTTTATACTTACGTGCACGGTTAATCTTGGCAACCGTCGGAATCCCCTCGCCGCCCATGCCTACTATGCCTGCGTTTTTAACTATTCCCGTTACTGTCTTGGCATCGATATTTATATTGGTTCGAGGCCTTATGGACTGGTGGAAGGTTCTTTTGTTATCGCTCTCGATTACCACCGCAGAAGTTACGGCACCGTTCGGAAGTGTAATTTTCTTAACTTCCTTAACGATTCCCGAAATACTTGCATGTACCGGCACCGAAAACGTGTTCGGGGCAGGCATGCCGATGCACTGACCTATCGTCACGGTATCGCCGCGCTCCACAACCGGAACCGCATCGACACCGAAATGCTGCTTCATAGGGATAATGACTTTATGCGGATAAACTCTTTCAAGAATAGTTTCCCGCACATAACGTGAATGCCTCGAAAAATTCAAGGCATTCTCCGGTAATTTTGTGTTTACGAATGTATATCCGCGTTTAGACATCAGTCAACGTAATCCTTGAGCTTCTTGCTTCTGCTAGGATGACGAAGCTTCCTGATTGCCTTAGCCTCAATCTGACGAATTCTCTCTCTTGTAACGCCGAATTCCTTACCGACTTCCTCGAGAGTTCTCTGTCTGCCGTCGTCGAGACCGAATCTTCTTCTCAATACCTTAGCCTCACGCTCACTCAATGTATCAAGTGTCTCAAGAAGCTCTTCCTTAAGAAGCTGTCTTGCAACAACCTCGTCAGGAGATGCTGTCTCATCACTTGCGATAAAGTCAACGAGATGGCTGTCCTCTTCTTCTCCGACAGGCTTATCAATGGATACAGGATCCTGAGAAATCTTCTGGATTTCTCTTATCTTCTCTTCGGACATACCCATTCTCTCAGCCAATTCCTTAGTATCAGGCTCACGGCCCAACTCCTGAATAAGCTGACGATCTACACGGTTAAGCTTGTTGATGGTCTCAACCATATGAACAGGAATTCTGATTGTTCTTGCCTGGTCTGCAATAGCACGCGAAATAGCCTGTCTGATCCACCATGTAGCATATGTCGAGAACTTAAAGCCCATCTGATAATCGAACTTATCAACGGCCTTAATCAAACCGATATTACCTTCCTGAATAAGATCAAGAAGCGAAAGTCCACGGTTCATATACTTCTTTGCAATGGATACAACGAGACGAAGGTTGGACTCGATAAGAGTATTCTTTGCATCCTCATCGCCTTCGAGCATCTTCTTGGCAAGCTCCTGCTCCTGGTCTGCATTCAAAAGCGGAACCTTACCGCTTTCCTTCAAATACATACGAACGGAGTCGTCTACATTTATCTCATCGTTAGCGGCATCTTTAATAGACTCTGCAGCTGTAATATCCGGATCTTCCTTATCCGTAATCTTCACACCCATCTTCTCGAGTTCATCCGTAAGTCTTACGGAATCAGCAAGGCCGTTCTCAAGCTCTGCAGCCTCATTCTCGATTGTTTCCTGTCTTAATGTACCACCCTTTTTATCAGCCATTCTCTTAAGCTTGGCCAATGTCTTCTCATAATCTGCCATAAATTCTCCTTTCGGATTCTACCGAAAAACGTCTTCTGATAAATTGCCCAAATTGCCCGAAAACTTAACCTTCAGTCTCGGTAACAACAGGCTCTGCATCTTCAGTGAAAACAGCATTTACGCTTCCGTCATAGGAAACTTCCATAATTCCGCCGTCACAGTAAATCTGCATGTTAATGTCGTTCATCTTAACATCAGCTTCTTTAACTTCAGCTCTTGCATTTGCATAGTTCTCGAAAATGTGAACAGCCTGAGCCTCAGTAACCGAGTCAGAAGTTACAAACTTAACTCTCTGACAGTTAAGACCACTGATTACAAAACCGACACTGTTGCCGGTTTCCTCGTCAACGGAAGTATCGACATCAATTATTCCGTCAACCACACCTGAAATTCTGCCATTAATTCCCGCATGAACCTTTGTTCTCGAGAAATAAAGAGGAACTGAGATAGCTACTATAATAGCAACCAAAACCAATGTACCTGCTGCGAGCCACAACACAAGCTTTTTCGGAGCCTTAACATCGTCAGGAGATAACTCATATTCATTCTTTTCACGTTCTGTAGGAGACAGAACCTGTGCCTTCTTATCTCTCTCAACTGCCGAAGCCACCTGATCCGGAAGAGTCGGTGTTACATAGTGATGAGTTGTAGATGTAGATTTCTCGAATTTCTCATTCGGATAGTCATGATCCTCAGGATGCTCCAAAAGAGCAATAGCCTCTGCCGAAGGAAATACACAATTACAAAACAAACACTCACATAAACTGTCCTGATCATTAAGAAAAACCAATGATCCACAGTTCTTACAAATACCCTGTACTGTTGCCATTAAGCGAACCGTCCTTACAAAAAAATAACAATTAAGCATAAAACCGCATTAAAAGTCAAATTAGAATATAATCAATAGCCCTTTGAATGTCAACCCATATATTATATTTTTATTAAGGAAATTGTGATAGACTTTATGCCGTAACGAGGAGGGCAAGAAGCCGTGACACCTGACGAGAAATTCATGAAAGAAGCCATCAAAGAAGCTAAGAAAGCCTACGACCTTAAAGAGTGTCCGATAGGCTGCGTCATTGTCTGCGACGGCAAAATTATAGCCCGCGGTCACAACAGGAAACTCACCCGCAACAATGCCCTTTTGCATGCCGAGATGATAGCCATCGAAAAAGCCTCCAAAAAGCTTAACACCTGGCACCTTGACGGGTGCGACATGTATGTAACCTTGGAGCCTTGCACAATGTGTGCCGGCGCCATTATCCAATCCCGCATTCAAAATGTTTATTTCGGGGCCTTCGACCCGAAAGGCGGCTCTCTTGTCAGCTGCAACAACCTTTTCGACAAAAAATACGGTCATAACCATATTCCGAATCAAAAAGGCGGAATATCCGAAGACGAATGTTCCGCGCTTCTTAAGTCTTTCTTTAAAGAGCTTCGTGCCGAGAAGAAAAAAATCTGATTCAGATTTTCACCGCTATACCGTTTCGTACAAGCCAGATATACTTCTCCTTCACCTTTATTCCGGATGTCTCCAAGGAAGCAGCGTACATATTTACCTGATTTGCATGGCGTTGTCGAATTACGGCCTCAATCTCTTCCAAGTCATCATCACCCAGTCTGTCTGTCTTATAGTCAATAAGTACGGCTTCGTTATCTTCAGTAAACACGGCATCGATAATACCCTGAACCAATACCGAATCTGATGCATCCCCCCTGTTACCCTTCAATCTTATGGAAAACATAACAGGCTTCTCGCAATAACAATTGCCCTTCTTTTCTGCTTCTGCCATTCTCTTACACAAGTCACTTGAAGCGAAAGCATAAAGTTCACTCGCGAACTCTTTTGCAACATTTGCTTCAAATGCTTCGATTACGGAATTCTCGATCAACTCGTCCAAAAGGTCGTTTAATGTCTTTATCCTGGTATCGGAATCGGAATTCTTCACGGCAATAAGTCTTTCAAAATCCAAGTACTGCATCATTCTGTGAATAATGGTTCCTTTTTGAGATGCCGAAAGTTTCTTCTTGATTCCCGTCTCGAAATAATCTGCAGTAGGAACAATCAAGTTAATAGGTAAAACTATCTTAGATTCCGAATTTGAGTCTTCTCTGTCATATACAAGTTTTGCCTCATCGCGCTTAAGTTCCGAAACCGTCGTCTTGGCAGGAAGCTTTACCGAAGATTCGTAAGAATACTCTTTATCAACCAAATCAAGAATTCTGTTTCTTTCAACAGTTTGTTCTTCGCTTTCTTTGATAATCTCCTTATCAAACACCTTGTCACTGACCTGAGTCTGAAGTTCAACGGAACCCAAAAGTTCCGTAACAACTCCATCGAAAGGAATAGTCATCGCACCGCTTAAAAAGTCCGGGCACGGTGATTCAGCGGAAAGCTTTAAACAAACCGCCCTTGCGGCAGTCAGTCTTAACATCGAATAAATAAAAAGCTTGTTATTCGTCTTCAGATTTGAGACAAGATTCAGACTGAAGTTTTCTTTATCCAGATGCATAAGACCGTTCAGAAATGACAAATCTTTATCGTACAATCCCAAAACAATCGACAGATTCTTTTGGGCTCTTGTAACCGCTACATACATAAGCCTTATATTCTCTGCTATTTCGCTGTTTCTTCTTTCAGCGGAACAAAACCAGTTATGTAACGAAACAGAACTTAAGCTGTTCTCGACATCAAAATCGTTACAGAAGAAATCCATGTCGTCGTTATCCATAAAGCCTATCGCTTCGCTATCGCTTGCTCTGCCGCCCGATAAATCAGCCACAATTACAACCGGGAATTCAAGGCCCTTACTCGTGTGATAGGTCATACAGGTAATCTTGTTCTCGTCGTTATTCTCGATTCTGAAAGATACATCCCCGTCAAGCTTTAGTTTCATATCGTCAAGGCTGTCGGCAATATATGAAAGGTCGAAACCTCTGGTCAGGAAACTGTCGCAAATGAAGTCTTTAAATGCCGAAAGTTTTGCAAAAGCATTCTCGCCGTACGAAGCATTTCTTACGCCCGTCTTCACGAAAATCAACTCGATAAGTTCACCGATATCAAGGACCGTAACCTGTGATCTGATATCTTCGAACGTCTCGAAAAATCTCTTAATACGATTGACAATTTTCTCGTCGGCATCAGGATTTTCTTCATACATATGAAGGCGATCCACAAGGCTTAACTCCCTGTAATCCGGATTAGCGGTTACCGCATAAGCCGTAATTTTCGCTATTTCGTTCATAGTGAAATTCGTGAAAGGATAGTTCTGCAAAAGCAACGCCAGCATGCTGTCATCACGATACTCGTTTCCCAAAGACGTAATAAGCGAACAAAGGCCGCCGATTAAAGAATCCGTAAATATGTTCTGAGCTTCGGCGCAGGTTACTTCATAACCGTGTTCTCTCAAGAAAGAAGAAACCTTGCGGGCAAAATCATTAGTTCTCGAAAGGATACAAATGTCCTTAGGTTCTCTTCCCATGTCAAGATACATCTTAACTTCTCTTAGAATTCCGGAAAACTCGGCTGCTTTAACCTTGCTCGAAGCTACTATTTCCCGATTTTCGGAATAATCTTCGGCAGAATCATTACTTTCTTCTTCAACATCTTGTTCCGAACCAGCACCCGTATCGTTCGTATAGTCTACAAAAACTACGCGTGGCAATTCGGAATCAAAAAACTTCTCCGGTGCCTTTAACCTCTGTGACTCGTCGTATTCTATCTCGGAAGCATCTTCCGACATAAGTTGCGAGAACAAAACGTTGGCAAAATTCAAAATCTGAACAGAACTTCTGTAGTTCTCGTTCAATGTCTTAAGAATACCGTTATCGCCTTTCGAATACTTCCCGAGCTTATTCAAAAACATAGACGGTTTTGCATATCTGAATTTATAGATGCTTTGCTTTACATCGCCTACGGTAAATACGTTATCGGATGAGAAAAGGCTAATTATGTAGTCCTGAAGAGCACTGTTATCCTGATATTCATCAATATAAATCTCCGTGAATTTGTTCTTATAATATTCGGAAGCTCCTACATTCTTAAGAACCTCAACTGCGCAGTGCTCCTGGTCTGAGAAATCCATTCCGCTCGCCTTACGTTTTGCTTTCTTGTACTGCTTATCCAAATCCAAAAGAAGCTCACAAAATACTCTTATATTGCTGTTTTGTGCTTTCTGTTTTTCCGCTAAATCCTTAACATTGGTTACAAGAAAATCTGCCATTTCCTTAAAATCTATCGGTAAATCCAATATGGCAGAACCACCATATCCTTTTGGAGCAGAATGAAATTTTGCAACCTTTGCGTATAAACAACCCAAAGCACAAACAGGACCTGCTTTTGCGGCAAAATCGTCCGCATCAGAATCCTCACCCTTGTTACGCATTGCGGGATAAGGCTTGTCCTCGCGCGAAGCTTCCGAAAAAACCTTCTCTTGTATTTTCCCAAATTTCTCAATATCGTTAAGCGAATCATCTTTCATTACATCTGAAATATAATTCGAAGCACTGATTGTGCTAGAGAAAAAGACATCAAACGTATCGGCTTTTGCGTCGGATGTTTTTTTGGTTTTCGCAAGCGGAATCGTATGAACTATTCGACTTAATTCATCGGCATTCTTTGAAGCCTTCTCATACATATCGCAGATTAATTTATTAAGTTTTGCGATTCCGACTATCTCTCCGGACTTATCTCGTTCGTCGCATTTTAAAATTGCTTCGTTCAATCTGTCGACATAGTTTGGAAAACTGCGAAGTTTCATGAAAACTTTATCCAACTGTTCTTCTAGAACACTATCGTTTCTTCCGTCACCGAAACATCTCGTAAGTCTTATGAACTCAACGTCTGAATCTTCGTCATCAAAGGACCTTGCATATCGGTTCTCCAATACGGTTGATATAGCCTGTTTACGTAAAAGCTTAAGTTCCGATTCGCTTAAAACAGCCGATGAAAGCAAAACATCATCGTCTTTACTTTCGAGTTCATAACCCTTCTCCTTAAGGACTCTGGTACAAAAAGCATTCATGGTCTGAATATAAGCCTTCGGGAGTAAATCCAATTGCTTTTTAAGTCTTTGTATTTCCGAACGTGGAGCCTTAGAAGCGGTCTTCTCTGAGATTACGTCACGTAAAGCACTGTCGATTTTATTGCGCATGTTATCAGCTGCGCTTACAGTAAATGTAACTACAAGCATTCTGTCTACCGAAAGTTCTTCTTTTAAAATTCTCTCGATAATTCGTCTTACAAGAACCGTTGTTTTTCCGGAACCTGCCGCAGCCGAAACAAGTATATTTTGTTTTGAAGCGCCGATTACGGCCTTCTGATCGTCAGAAAAATTAATTTTATCAGCCATTCTCGGTCTCCTTTCTGATTGAACCCAAAGATAAATCCGTTTTTCTCATCTTCCCGTTATAATCTTCTACCGAATACGGCTTCGTATCTGTCACGCTGTTATTTCCGCAAATACCTTTAAGTATGCAATACTTACAAGTATTTCCTTCACCGTTCGGCAACGGGACTGCAACACCTGACATAATCCTTTTGCATGTCTCGTCTATCGTTTTATCCGCATAAGTCACGATAGCCTTAAATTCGTCCTGCGTTATATTTTTCTTGCCGGCAGACAGATACTTCAAAATTTTATTATCATTGTAAGGAAGTGCAGTTCTAATATATCCGACATCACTTACTACGTCAGGATTTTTCTCCTTTTTACCCAATGCCAAAGCATAAGCGAAAAGCTGAATTTGAAGGCCCTGATAAATCTGCCTGTAATTAATCTCCTTAGAACCGGTCTTATAATCGATAATTCGCAGCAACCCTTCTTCGTTTCTGTCGACACGGTCTATGTAACCTTTAAATTTAAAAATGTGGTCATCGAATTCATATGAAAGAGGACTTTCGGTATTGCCATCGGAATCCTTTGTAGCGATGGCCTGCTCGAAACCGTACGGCAAATAACCGCTTACCGCAAAATCATTTATGAAGCTTACTATTGCTTTCTTAAAAATCTCCTTAATCTTTCCGCCCTGAACGGTTCTGAAAAGCGGCGCCTCGTAATCAGGATAGTCGATGGAAGAAGCTGCTATATCAAAGTATTTTCGAGCCATCTCATTAACTTTATTCTCACTTAATTCAGCTGCCAAATTCACATAATAATCCGATGAACCGTTTGCCTCCTTCGACATATCTTTAAGACTAAGTTCAAACATCTTATGTGCCAGCGAACCGATAAGATTCATCTGAACCGTGGTTGCATCTTCACGCGGGCCTACGCTCAAAAGAAATCTCGTAGCATAATTCATAGGACAACCGTTAAATGCTTCAACCCCCGTAACACTCATGGTACTGATTTTGCCCAATAAAGCTCTTATCGTTTCCTTGTCAAGATTACTCGTCTCAAATGTATGACGTCTTTCGGCCCAATCCGAGAAATCAGGCATTTTAAAAGAATCGTCCGTAACAAAATTCTCGTCAAAGCTCTTTCTTATAAACGTAAGCACGCTGCTTGGAGTCTCGGAATTCTCCGATACAAAATAAAGCCTATCCGTTACGGCATTCAAAATAAGCGAAGTTTCGATATTATCTTCAAGGCTCTGATTCTCAGATTTATTAGGAAGTTCAATATCCGCATCGCTTCCCAAGTTCATAAGTTCATCATCCGTAAAAAGGCCATCGGAAGATTTGCCGTGAGGAAAATTTCCCGAATCACAACCCAAAACGAAAAGAACTTTGCATTTTGTCTCATAGGCCGTATCTCTGTCACAAATCTCAACCGAATCCACGGTAAGCGGAATCGAAGCCAAGACCTTGTTACGCATATCTATCCTTATAAGAGCCGCAAAAGCTTCCGATGAAATATCTACATCATTCAAATCAGATGCGAGAATACCCGTCATAGTCTTAAGTTCCTTATAACTTGCTACGATGATTTCCGCATTAGTTTTGTCGTTTGCATCAAACTTCTCATTTCTTAATGCCTCTACATAGCCTCTTATCCCTTCAAGATGCTCGGACAACGCCGTCGCCTTCTCTTTTAAGGTTCTTGCCGCACAAATCTTCTCCGCCTCGTCACGAAGATTATAAAGAACCTTCTCAACAACCGCGGTCCAGATAAGTCGCGAACCATAAACAACATATTGTCCATCTAAATAGAACGAATACTGCGGCCTTCTGTATGCATCGTCGTCATAAAAATCAACGTTATGCTTCAGCGTCTCGTAGCAATATCTTCCCTCATCGAAAATCTTATCCGCAAATCTTATATTCTCACGCTTGCAGAAGTTCTCGAACAAATCAACCAATTCGGATCTGACAGGTAAAAGACCTGTTCTTAAGATTCTTAAAACTTTCTCAATCGGATAGTTCTCGAGCGGCAACTGAAGCAAAAGATCCGTATATCTCATAATCGGAGTGCTCAGTAAAACCACCTGCCTGTCAGCATACATATCAAGCTTATAGAGCTTCATAATGCCTTTAAGGCGTCTTGCCTTATCATCGTCAGGGGTAAAAATCCTGATGTCGCTGTATCTGTAGTTTTCTTCCTTGGTAAGCTTTACAATCTTGTCGCAAATATATGCGAGTGAAGAATCCGTATCGGAAAGCCTGGATAAAACCACAGAACCGTCATCGTCAAGTTTCAACCCCTCGTCATCCTTTGAAGAAACGACAGAATCATTCTCCAATGCGTAAAGACGCGATAATTTGTTAAGACTGTTATTATCATCGTCTTCTGTATAAAACTCGGATATATTGACCTCAGCTATATCCTTCAAATCTTTTGGAAGCTTATTTACCAGAATATTTCCGAAATGGTAAATATCAATATCCTGCTCAAGATCGGAACAAACATAGAAATTAATATCTGCCCCGGCCTCGGTCAAGGACTTAATAAAATCGGTCTCCTGAGGAGTTAAAAGTCTGGTATTTCCGAAGCCGTAAATTATAACCTTACAATCGATAACCTGCTTAAGATTACGTAAAATTGACTTCAACCCGATTTTACCGGCACAGTAATTCTTCAAAATCTCTGATGCTTCATTTAAAGGATCTTTAAGAACACCTATGTTATATTCCTTATCAAGCTCGGTAATATACTTAAGCAAAAGACAAAAATCATAAAGCTTGTCATAGTAAGACTTATTGGCATCTTCATCAGCATGATTCAACGCCTCGTTAAGTTCGTTCAAGCCGATCCGGTAACGTCTGAAATCTCCCAAAAGAGAATTAATCTTATCGATATACTCAAACTGCGAAACGCACTTACCGATAGTACGAAACTCTTTGCCGTGCTCGGTAAGAACTCTGTATATCACATTTCTCATCAAAAGCTCGCTGTTCGGATCTTTATGATTGCCTCTGACTGAACTTACTATTCTTGTGGCAAGTCTTACAAAACTCAAGACATCATAATTAAAAAGGCCGCAATTAACGTAACCTTCTTTAACTTCGAACTCCTTGATGCCGGCTTTTTTACCTGCTTCCGCCAATTCCTCGAAAAGAATCCTCTCGACATTGGCTTTACTTGCTTCAGGCACTACAAAATACACCTGACGCTCAGGGTATTCTTTGATTTCCTGTCTAATAATCTCGGTTGGCTTAGGTCTGAATGACTTATAAGTTAAAAGGTTGAACATACTTTAATTACCCGTGAAAATTTATTCACTTTAAATTATACACAAAGAACTGTCCTATAATGGGACAGTTCCTTAAAAAGACGTAATATTTTCGATATGTTTTCGATGTAAGAAATCAGTTAAGCTTATCCAAATTACAAGCGTTCATCTCGCGCATTGTAGTCTCGTTTCTGTTAAGAATGGAAACAATACTCTCCTGCTCCTTCGGACGCTTAATCTTAAGCGTTGTAGTCTTTATCATCTCTGTTTCTGAGAATACATAGTACTTAACGCTCTTGTAAGACGGCATCATGTGATTAGTCTCACGGGTTCTCTCATTCAAATAGGTGCTGATTTCACCGTCGTTTGCTTCGCCGGAAACACCTATCTCCTTGGCAATAGCACGTCTGTCGATAAGAAGTTTGGCACAAATATCGACGCCGTCTTTACCGTTATCGTTACCCCAAACAAAAACCTCCGACACGCCCGGAATCTCACAGAGAACAGACTCAATTTCCTCAGGGAAAGCCTTCTTACCGTTCGTAAGAACAATCATGGACTTAACTCGGCCTGTTACGTGAAGACAGCCTTTACGGTCGAGGTAACCCATGTCACCCGTATGAAACCATCCGTTCTCGTCAAATGCCTCAGCCGTTGCCTCGTCGTTCTTATAGTAGCCCTTGAAAACGCAATCAGACTTGCATAAAATCTCGCCGACCTTATTAGGAGAATCGGAATCATTGTCGATAGCAACAGTTACGCCCGTGGCAGGACGTCCTACGCTGCCGTAAATATTAATGTCCGTAGTCGTCGTTGATATAACCGGTGAAGTCTCCGTAAGG
This sequence comes from Saccharofermentans sp., assembly GCA_045598625.1. Taxonomy (GTDB): domain Bacteria; phylum Bacillota; class Clostridia; order Saccharofermentanales; family Saccharofermentanaceae; genus Saccharofermentans. The sequence continues at coordinate 7,503 of JAZLML010000006.1, read as the reverse complement.
CCGTAGCCCATAAAGAAATCGATACCGAGATTATTAAAATCCTCAATGTATTTCTTATCCATCGGAGCGCCGCCTATTACAACCAGTCTTAAGTTGCCTCCGAGTTTCTTTAACACATCAGCGAAAACGGCCCGTCGAATATCAATGCCGCACTTTCTTAAGACCTTGGTCACAGGAATCATAATATCGAACATTCTCTTTTTTCCGGAAGATTCGATACCCTGCTCAAGCTTTGAATGAATGTTCTCGAAAAGAAGCGGCACGGAAATACAGCAATCGATATGCCACTCCGAGAAATTTTTAACTATATATCTCAAACCGTCGGAAATGCAGCAACATACGCCCTTTGAGAAAAGGAAATAGCTGCACGTATTCTCGAAAGTATGATGAAGCGGAAGAATCGAGAAGGTTCTTTCACCCTTCTCAACATACAATGTCGTTGAAATCGCATATACATTGGAGCAAATATTGCGGTTAGTAAGCATAACGCCCTTACTCATGGCCGTCGTACCCGAAGTAAAAAGAATAATTCTTACCGCATCCGGATCTATCTCGTCAGTCTCAAAACTGTCGTCGCCGTCATTACAATACTTCTCGCCCTGAGCTATCCAATCGTATATATCGTCAAATCTGTCATCGTCTTCGGGCCAAACCGACTTAGCGCCGATTCCCTCGGGGTACATGCAGACAAATTTCTCGATAACTACGGAATTCGTGCCCTCTTTCATTGCCGCAGCAATGGACATCATCATATCGTGATGCTTCGGGTGATAGAAAATTACTTTGCTCTCACTTCTTTCAAGAAGCTGAACCAATTCTCCCTCAGGAAGAGCTCTGTCCAAAGGAATTCCGACACTGTTACTTCCCAAAATCGCCGAATAGGAAACAAACCACTCATAGCAGTTCTCGCCTACAACAGCCAAATGACCGCCCGCATACTTGCTTCTCTTGATGCAGGTTCCCAAATACTTAATATGTTTTCCGAACTGATCGAAAGTTCTGTGTTCCTCGGGAAGTGTAGCTTTGCGCCTAAAAATAAAAGCATCAAGTTCTGCATGCTTTTTGCATGTAGTCATCATCAAATCTCTGATTGTCTCATACTTATCTGCCTTGAATAACGGCGAACCCGTAACCTGACGCATTAGAGCCTCCGACACAAAATCATAAAATGAATATTAACATTTTAGCACTGTTTCGTCTACTGAACATTTGCGGCAAAAAGTGTATTGTTAAATATAAGCAAAATATATGTTGATTTTTGAGAAACTTTTTATATTATTAAATGAGTGAAAACAAGACAGGGGTGCGACATGGGCGATACCAATCATTTGGATAAACAATATCCTACCAAGCGAGGCTTTATAGGCTACGCCGCAAAAGCAGTTTTCTTAACAATGGCAGCCTGCTGCGTTAATATGAAATGTCTCAACAGGAAGAATTTCCCGACGGAAGTTCCTTATGTAATTGCATCCAACCACCAGTCATATCCTGACGGTGTATATATCGCCAAGTATCTTCCTCGCGGACACTTTAAGAAAATGTGTTGCATGGCAGCAAGTGATTTGGAAACAAGTCACGGTTGGCTCGGCAGACTCATGATGAAAGTTGGCCGCGGAATCGCAGTAGACCGTTACGGCAACCCGGTTCGCGGACTCATCAAGGCAAAAAAAGAAGTAGAAGAAGGCAATATCTGCCTCGTCTTCCCTGAAGGAACCAGATCTGCATCCGGTGCCCTGGGCGAATTTAAAGACGGTGCCTCCTATATCGCAATCAAAACAGGCGTACCGCTTGTTCCTGTATTTATCTCCGGCGCATACGAGATTTGGCCTCGCCAGTCCAAGCACGCCAAACCTTTCAAAGGTTTCCTCAAGAGAAAGAAGTTAAGAATTTATATCGGCGAACCTATTTACGGTAAAGATTTCGATAACGATGCTCACGAGATGACATCTCACCTCGAAGCTTGGATGCACGATATGTTCGATAAGTACGAGAACCCTGATAACTTCGGCGTTTGATTTAATTGCTTTTTGGCTTTAATTTCGGAAGAACAGCAAGATTTAAGGCTTCCGGGAACACTTCGAATCGAATTCTGTGCCCAAAAAAGTCCTCGCCGTCATAATTGCCCTGAAGCTGGAAGGACGGGTCGTCGGAAGTTATTACTCCGCTTGTAACTTTGAATGTCTTAACCTCTTTGCTTCCCATATGTCTGCCTGTTTTATAAAGAGAAAGCAAACGGATTGCACGAAGTCTGTTAACCGAAGCAGCAATACAAACCTCAAGTGCACCGTCATCAATCTTTGCCAAAGGCGCAGGACAAAAACCGCCGCCGTAGTACTGACCGTTACAGATGCTTATAAGCGAAGTCTTCTCGTTAGTTGAAATCTCGTACTCGTCGCTGTCTGCAAGTTCAAGATTGTATGAAAGATAGAATGGTTTCAAATCGGAAAGCTGACGCACAACGGCACGCAAAAAAGCAGTTTTGCGGTTAAACCACGTGTCTTTTTGCTTAACAATGTTTTTGGCTCTGAGCTGAACCTTTGTATCAAGGCCGACCGAAGCAACGTTAACGAAATACTTGGACCAAGTCGGAAGATGATTTCCGAGAACATCGTAGCTGTCAATTCGTACGGCATCGATAGGAATAATTCTCTCTGTACCCAAGTATTTAAGAACTCCCGTAGGATTTCCCTGAAGATAATCCGGCAAAACAGATCTCGAGAAATCGTTTCCTGTTCCCAACGGTATGCAAAGAAACGGGGTTTTACGATATACCAAAGCGTTAACAACCTCGTGAACCGTGCCGTCACCGCCGCAGGCTACTACCGTAACGTTGTCGCCGTAGTTCTCGCTTGCTTCTTCAGCAAGACTTACCGCATGTCCCGCATATTTTGTATAGTGAAGTTCAATATTTGCGCGCACGTCATCATTCAAGGCCGAGATAGCGTCTTCAAGCCTTTTAAGCATTCTGCTGTTTGCTTTGCTGTTGATGATGAAGAAATAATGCATCAGTCAGGACTCCCGTTACTTACCAAAGTATAAACAAGTTCCACAGCATCATTTACGGTCTTAACCATATCAAGTGACTCATCCGGAATACGAATGCTGTACACTTCTTCCAAATCGACAACCAATTCGTACATCTGAAGTGAATCCAAATTCAAATCATTTATGAGATTATCCTCTGGAGATATGTCCAAAGGAGAACATTCAAGTATGTTGGAGAGCATCTTGACCATATCGTCTGAAATTAAATCTTTAACTTTAATGTCTCCGGTGTTGGCGGAAGATTCGGATACCATGTTATTCTCTCCTTCGGCTGTCTTCAGCCACGTTTCTGGCGGTCTTTCGGATGGAAGACTCGTCTGTATATCTTGCGAGCTGTGAAGCTACATATTCGTCAATCTCGGATACCATCTTGATGAGCATGTGCTGCTCTTCTTCGGTATAAGGTTCAAGGATGCGCTTGGCCAAAACGGTGTGAAACTTCTGATGAATTCGGAAAGCAAGCTTTCCTTCTTTGGTAAGACTTATTCTTACAACACGTCTGTCTGCTTCGTCACGTTTTCTGGTTACGTAGCCTTTCTTCACCAATCGGTCGATGGCTACCGTAAGCGTTCCCGTAGTGATCCCCAAATCGGCTGCCGTCTCTGTCATGGTTCTTGCTTCATAAGGACCGATGGCATCAAGCGTATGCATTTCAACCGTGGAAAGATCCGAGAAGTAACCCTTGGACAAAGCTTTTTCTTCTGTCAGAAGCACATTCTCAAAAATACGAAGCAGGCTCTGACTTAATTCGGCTTCTTCGGCACGCATGAAATATACCTCCCCCCTTGAGTATCAAACACATTGATTATACACGTATTTAAGCGTTAATTAAACCTCGGGCCGAATCACAGGAGCGTCATGATATCCAGAAGTTTAGGATATTCGCCGCCGTAAAGAGCTGTTCTTACTACCTTAGCGTCAGCTGCCGCTGCTTCGTCGCAGCCCGTCGCAGAGCACAAAGCATTAAGGAGAATGTCAGGTCTTAAGTTCTTTGTCGAGCCCGCACAGCAATAAAATTCAAAGACATTCGGGTCATCAATCGGACACTGAAGTTTTGAAAGCAATAAAGGTCTGATATCGATCTCAACAGTCTTGCCCTTGGACTTTTTGGAAGTAATAAGTTCATCAAAATCAAAAAGCTTCTCGCCGTACTTCTTGATATCCGGTGCCTCGATACGGTACTTGGCCGTTGTTACGACGCTCATAAGGCTGTTTTTCGGTTCAGGAATATTAATCGCCTTAAGGATTTTAACGCCGCTCGGAAGCTGAGAATTTACCTCGGACATGAATTTACCGGCATCGACTTCCTCCGCAAGCGAAATATCCACGTAGTCGCCGCTCGTATGAATTCCGACGCCCAAAGGCAATGCGAAGACAATCATCGGACGAGGGTTATACCCTTGCGAATAAAGCATCGGCATTTCAGTTCTTCGAACCGCGCGGTCGAAAACATGCATCAAATCCAAATGTCCTATGTACGAGCAATCTCCGAAGCGCTTGAAAAGGCACCGAACCACATATTCGGTCTGGTGCTTCTGGGTTGTCATTATCTTACTTCTCTCATCTTGAAGCATAGCATTCACCTGCCTTAAAGCACGCTGCACCGCAGCCTGCGCATGATATTCTGCAAGGAAGCGTTATCTCATCGTCATATGCCTTGCTCTTTTCTTTCTTGAGAAACTCCTTGGTAACGCCGATATCGATGATGTCCCACGGCAAGCTCTCGTCGGTTCCGATTCCGCGGCCGTATGTTTCCCAAGAAAGACCCTTGGAATTTAAGATTTCGGTCCACTTCTCGTAGTTAAACTTGTCGTCCCATGCATCGTAGAAAAGACCGGATTTATAGCCTTCTTCAATGACAGAGCAAAGTCGGCGGTCACCGCGCGCCAAAACCGCTTCCCAAAGGGATGTCTCAACGTCGTGCCATGAATATCTTATATGCTTGGAAGATCTCAAAAGAGACTTTAAGTAAGCCTGTTTTTCAAGGAATTCTTCCTTTGAATTCTGCTTTTCCCACTGGAAAGGAGTAAACGGCTTCGGAATGAACATAGAGGTCGATACCGTGATTTCAAGTTTTCGAGCTTTGATACCCATCTCGCGAGCAGTATCGTAGTAAAGGTCCTCGATTTTCTTGGCAAGATCAGAAATTCCCTTTACGTCTTCCATAGTCTCGGTCGGAAGGCCGAGCATAAAGTAAAGCTTTACGGTGCTCCAGCCGCCCTTAAATGCAAGTTTAAGAGAATTCATAATATCTTCTTCCGTAATGCCCTTGTTTATTACATCGCGAAGTCTTTGAGTGCCGGCTTCCGGTGCGAAGGTAAGGCCGGATTTACGGGTCTCGGACACTTTCTCCATCAAATCCAAAGCAAAATTATCGATTCGTAAAGAAGGAAGCGAAAGGCTTGTGTGGCGGCCTTCGAAAGCCTCCAGGAGGTTATCCGTAAGTTCTTTTAAGCCTGTATAATCGCTGGACGAGAGCGACAAAATTCCGAGTTCGTCGTAGCCGGAAAGTTTTTCAATCTCGATGCCCTGGCGGCAAAGCGTCTCAGGGGATTTTTCGCGTACAGGACGATAAATAAAGCCTGCCTGGCAAAATCTGCATCCTCGGATACAGCCTCTGAAAAGCTCGAGATATGCTCTGTCATGAACGATTCTTATGTTCGGAACAACAGGATTTGTAGGATAGTTGACCTTATCCAAATCCGTGATGATTCGCTTACGTATGGATGTCGGAACACCTTCTTCCGTCGGAACCAATGCCTTGAAGCGGCCGTCCTCGGCAAAAACCGGCTCGTAAAAGGATGGGATATAAACGCCATCTATCTCGGAAAGACTTAAAAGCAGGTCCTTCTTGGACATATCGCGATTGTGCTTAAACTTATAAGCCTCCTTGGAAACTTCAAGGATTACTTCCTCGCCTTCGCCCAATATTACGGCATCAAAAAAGTCCGCCATCGGCTCTATGTTATATGCGCAAGGTCCGCCGCAGATAACAAGCGGATCTGCGTCGCCTCTTTCGGAAGACTTAAGCGGAATGCCTGCCAAATCAAGCATCTGAAGCACATTGGTGTAGCACATCTCGTAACCCAAAGTAAATGCCACAACGTCAAAATTTTTGACCGGGGACTTTGTCTCCAAAGAATAAAGCGGGATGTTTTTTGCTCGCATTACGGCGTCCATATCGACCCACGGTGAGAAAACTCTCTCGCAATAGCAGTAGTCCTCGTCATTTAAGCACTTATACAAAATCTGAAGTGCCAAATTGCTCATACCGATTTCGTAAATATCCGGAAAACAGAAGGCCACGCGAAGCTCGTCGCATGTGCCCGTTTGCGAGAGTTGTGAAATCACATTCTCCTTTATTGTCGCATTAACTTCGCCGCCGACGTAACGCCCCGGGCTTTCAACCGACATCAAATCGGAATGGCTTAATATGACTTTCTCCATTTTCCACCTCAAACAGTTATAAGAATTAGGCCCGCGCCGCACAATACAATGCCCGCAACCTGTTTTAACGATACTTTGTCTTTATAGAAAACAACACCGATAACCAAAAGCACAATCGAAAGCACGATATTTGCAACCAAAGCACCGGTACTCACCTTCCAGCCGTTTCTGTAGATATAAACAAATCCGACTTCAAGAAAAACAATGCCGAGTCCCAATGCGAAGGCGGTCCAGTTAACCATCTTCATCTCGCCTACCAAATTCTTGCCCCCTGTGGAAAGAAGAAAAATCACGCCCGAAAGCAGTGTCGCCACAAGGTAAGTAACCGTAAGGCTTGCGAAAGGATTAACATTTTGAGGCATCGACTTCTGACAAATATTGTAAACAACGTTTGCCGCAACAACGACCAATATAGGCCAAATCATATCAAACATCTTAGAATTTCCTCTCATAAATCACACAACCTGAAGCAAATAGAACTTGAGATAATCCGTCTCCGGCACAGCCATTGCAACCGGATGATCCGGAGATGCCCTTCTTTCTTCAATAAGTCTCAAACTTACGCCCGCATCCCTTGCGGCCTCGTTTAACATCTTCCTGAAAAGCTCGTTCGGCATAAAATGCGAGCAAGAACAAGTCGCAAGATATCCGCCCCTCGGAAGAAGCTTCATCGCACGGTAATTGATTTCCTTATAGCCTCTCTTGGCACTATCCGTGGTCTTTCGGCTCTTAGTGAACGCCGGAGGGTCCAGAATAATAAAATCATACTTATAGTTACTCTTCTCCGATAGCTTCGGCAGCAGCTCGAAAACATCCTCGCAAACAAAATCCATTCTGTCCGCAAGTCCGTTAATTTCCGCATTCCTCTTCGCCATCAAAATACCCGTCTCCGAAATATCCACAGCCGTCACGTGCTTAGCACCGCCCTTGGCAGCATTTAACGCAAAAGAACCCGTATGAGTAAAGCAATCAAGTACAGTCATTCCTTTTGCAAGTCTTGCGACTTCCCTG
>JAZLML010000005.1:0-46596 GCA_045598625.1 Saccharofermentans sp. | reverse complement strand
GTATAAGCTTGACAGAGAAGGAAAGAAACTAGTGAAGATAGATCGTTTTTATCCCTCAAGCAAGCGATGTAGTTGTTGTGGAAAGATAAAAGATGACCTAAAGCTTTCTGACAGAATATATATCTGTTCATGTGGAAACAGGATGGACAGAGATATAAATGCAGCAATAAATATCTGCAATGAAGGACGCCGATTACTGGAAACGTCGTAACACAAAAGATAGAATGCTCATATGAATGAGCAGAAAATAAACCGTGGGACACACGGGGATAGCTTATTGATACTTGTCTCGTTAGAGACATTGAGTAAGAAGCCCCCACTTCAAGCATGGAATGCTAAGTGGTGGGAGCATGTCACGCCGTGTAATTATGCTTATTTACAGGTGACCGCTGCGGGTCGCGATGTATAATTTTTATGGAGAAGGTATATATCGAGAAGATGTGGAGGGAGAGTTATAGTTATGGAATATAAGAGTAAGAAATTTATAGACGAACTTAACAGCCGACAGCAGGATGGCAAATTGCTTTCAGCCGACAGAGATCTTACATCTTTGATGGCGATGAGAGATCGCCGAAGCCGCAAATACGGAATCAAGATTAATGAAACTTTCGGTGAGGGTGAGAACCCGGGTCACTATTACCAGCCGAAAATGTCCGAGTATCGTGACGACAGATATTTGGTAACGCACGAAGAGTTCCCGTTCAGCAGAAAGTTTTCGATTACGAAAGATAACAGAACGATATATAGTTTCGATTGCAATCTGGTTCAGACGATGTCGGATTATATTGATTTGCTGGATCCGTCAAAGCTTCCTGCGTCAGCTTATGTTTGTCCGAACTGCGCGAATATTTCATCGGCGGAGGAGCTTGCGTCAACGGGTTGTCCGTACTGCGGCACACATTTCAGCATTCCTGAGCTGTATCCGAAGGTTTCACATTTTACGTACAATATTATTTCTTCGGATTGGCGAAAAAACGGTGCGGGAAAACGCCGCCTGGTGGCACTTATTGTGTTCGTGATTGCTTACATATTTTTTGCCATTATTTACTATCCGACACTGATGGATTTGACCGGCGGTGAACTTTTGGTCGGACCTACGATAGCATATTTTGCTCTGCTTATTCTCGCGGCACTTATTCCGACGGGTATTTGCTACGGAGTAATGAATTATATTCATATCATTAAGTCGGGTGTCCGTGACGGCTATTCGGTCGGTAAAAAATATGCTGCCAAACGTTCGACGGATTTCTCGACCAAAGTTTTCGAGAGAACTATGGAAAATTACGGACCAGTATTTAATTTCACGTATTTCAGTTCCAAAGTTTATAACCTTTTGGGTTCTGTAATTTATGCCGAGGACATGAGCGAATGCCCGTTCTACAAAGGTCCTGAGTTTATCGGAAAATTTGATGAGATTATCGATTATGTGCCTTACGGACTGGAAATTCTGAAGTTTGACGTTTATGAGAACGGAATATGCACTATTGAGGCGAAGGTTCTCGCAGACACATACGCATATGTTGACGAGAAAATTCTTTACCGTAAAACCGAATTTATCGTTCGCTCCACCAAAAATATGAACTATCCTATCGATATCAACTTCTCGGCGCACACCTACAGCTGTGCAGGCTGCAGTGCGAGCTACGATGTAGTTAAGACCTCCAACTGTCCATACTGCGGTCGTCCGCACGATATACTCGATCAGGATTGGTACATCGACGGCGAGGTTATCTGTAACTTCTTGTAACGGACGGAGCTTCCGAGAACGATTAAAGGGGGAGATTTCAAATGGAAAATAACGAGAACAAAATTGATGTAACAAAGCCGGTGACAAATCCGCGCCTGCTGAAGCTTTTTGAAGAGAGCAGAGAGGTCTTTAATCACGAGGCATTGCTGAAGGCGAAGCTGAATGAGGTTTTCGAGGAGATTGCATTAAGAGCAAATTTCCTGGCGATAATTCATATGGAGCCGGGCGCTGCGGAGAAGACGGGCGAGAACACGGCGGTTTTTAAAAAGGATTCGGTCCTGGGACTTCAGATGATACAAAGGGCAGACGGAAAAGTTTTCCTGCCTGTTTTCACTGATTGGACAAAGCTTCGCGAGTGGCCGAATTTTAAAGAGGGCGAGGTTCAGACCTTGATTATGCCGTTTGATCACATCGCGGCCTTCATGAACGGCGAAATCGACGGCATTACGATTAACCCGTTCAGCGATAACTTTTTGGTATCGCGCGAGCAAATTGCACACCTTAAGAATCGCAAAGAACAGCTTGGCAACAAGTAATTACTTCCACTTTCTTTTTACCTTGAAAATTTCCTGGAAATAGCCGAAAAGGCAAACCGGCGAAAGAATAATCGAATAGCAAAGCATAAAGATGATGAGTGACAATATGTTTTTGCGAACCTTAAGTCCAAAGATATCGAAAACACGACGCTTCTCGGATAAGAACATTACCAAATACATTAAGAGTGTTACCGGGAACAAAACCAGCGTCATCGGCCCGACAATGAGGAAGTTGTGCCAAAAAAGACAAGCGATGAGACCCGGAATGTAAAAGACTGTTACGCTGGCGTCAATAAAAAAAAGCAAACAATCGGTAAAAACATAAAACTTGGCATATTTGTTCTTACACTTAAAGAACTTGAAGTGACGGAAGCCTTCAACCATGCCTCGTGCCCAACGTGCACGCTGGCGGCAGAAAACTGAGAGTTTTGTAGGAACATTGGTAAATGCAAGCGCATCGTCGCAGTAGTAAGTTTTGTTGCCTTCGGTTAAAAGTTCCCATGTAAGAACGATGTCTTCGCCGATGGAGTCTTTCCAACCGCCGATTTTCTTGAGCTTAGCGGTGTCGTAAATGCTGAAAGCACCCTGTGCCACGAGTGTTGTCTGGAACAGTCCCTGAGCTCTTTTGATACCTGCAATCGAAAGAAAATATTCCCATTCCTGCATTCCTGCAAGCACGTTGTCTCTGGAGTTTCTTACAAGAACGGTACCTGCCATAGCGCCTACCTCTTTGTTACGGTTTTCGGTAATCATCGCAAAGCAAATACGTTTCAAAGCTTCCTTATAAAGATATGTATCGGCATCAATAGTAATTACAAATCTTGTATTTGTAGTCTTAAGACCGTGGTTAAGGGCTGCAAATTTCCCTTGGGTAGTCTCATACAAATATTCGATATGAATATTGGTGAAATCTTTCTGTGCTCTTAAAATCTCGGCCTTGGTGCCGTCCTTTGAATTGTTGTCTATAACCTTAACAAAAACCTCTTTGGAATACTCCTGGGCGGAAATGGATTTCAGAGTATCGTAAATCCCCTCTTCTTCGTTATATGCCGCGATAAGAATGGTAATATCTTCGAGTTCGTTGTCATTGATTTCGCGACGACGCGGTTCGTCCAAAATTACGCCGGACATATTAAGGCTGATCATAATTCCCGGGAAAAATGCGAGACCTATGACAATAATAGTTGCAACAACAGGATTAAAAGTATTACTTAAAGAATGCCACCATGCAATCTCGATTATTGTACAAATTATGCTGAAGAGCGCAACGATAATAATCGTAACTATAAATTTTTTTCTCACTGAAAGATACACAGTTCAGCCCTCATTCCAAATAAACTAAACCGCATTCAGTTGTCTCAAAATCTCCCATGGTGATTATAAAAGATGGCTGATTCGAAAGAAATTCACATTTCTATGTGAAATGTATATATATTTTTATCTGTTAATAGTAATTTTATGCGACATTCTTTATAAAATATCTGAAAACCATGACTTTTTACTTAAAATTACTTTATTTCTGGCGTTTGCGCCGCACTCTGATATCTCGAAAACAACTCGCAAACACCTCGAAAACCTGATGATTTATCGCGGATTCCAATCCTGTTTTTTCTTGCGTATTCCTCTTTTGTCCCCTCACTCTCCGCCCACGTCGTGCCATCAGATTTGCCATCAAACAGGGGGTAAATGTTGGCATTTTTGATGCCCAACCCGCTTCGCCATCAGATTTGCCATCAAACAGGGGTCGAATGTTGGCATTTTTGATGCCCAACCCGCTTCGGCATCAGATTTGCCATCAAATGGGGGGCAAATGTTGGCAATATTGATGGCAACACACTTCGGGCCTTCACTCGAACCTTCAATCGGGCCTTCACTCGAACCTTCAAAACGACCGGTATCGGAAAGCGGCATGGAAAGCGGTTAGGAAAGCAGTTTGGCAAGTGCATAAATCTGAATTGCTATTAAAGGAGCTTATAAGATAGCTAAGGAAATTAAGGGTTTAAAAAAGATGCCGACACTGATTACGTTTGTTATGTTGTTGGTGTTTACATTGTTGGCTTTTGGCCTGTATATCGGTATGGGTATGCAGAGCAAGAAGGGAAATTATCTCGCGAGAATAACAACTACGGTAGAGATAGTAGACGGCGCGGTAAATGACGGCTTTGCGGACGGAGAAAACTGGGAGTTTCCGATCAAACCTACAAAGGCAGGAAAATACACTTTCCGTGCCGAGTGAAATTGCTGGGATAATCCTAAAGGAAATTCGGGACATATAAAGCAAAAAGCTTGGGCTATAGCTTCAAGAGCATAATACCCCTCATCGCAAACCTGATTTCTGAGTATGTTAGTGAAAGTTAACTGTAGTTGAATGGGGCGGAACGAATCTTTCCAAATAAAAATAAAAAATCCTTGACTAATTCCTCGCGGGGGGTATAATACAATTATAAAAGTAAAGAAACTTTTATAATATATCGAAATGTTTACTAGTTCTTATCGGTGAGTAATACCCAAAGAAACACATTAGGAGTCTTTAGAATTAGGAGGGATTTAAAATGAAAAAGACTATTTGTTCAGCAGTATTTTTCGCTATGCTTTTGACATCACTTACAGGTTGCGGTTATCGTAAAAGAGCCAAAAGCGCTCCTGCTTGCCTCAGTGCTCATAATGCTCAAATAGAGAATGCAGTTGGAGAAATTGATGTCCAAGCCGGTAACTATCCTGTGAGTTATGGAATAGAGGAGTTTGGTTCAGAGGATTTTAATACCGAGGAATATGATTTTATTGAAGAGAATTCATTTACGGAAGTTTCGTTATCACCGCTTTCAACATTCGCGGCAGATGTAGATACAGGTTCGTATTGTAATCTCAGAAGAATGGTGGAACAAGGCTGGATTCTTGATAATGTAGCATATTCAATCAGAACCGAGGAAATGGTTAACTACTTCGATTACACGGTTGATTCTACGGATAATGTTTTCAGTGTTCAGTATTCGGTAGGTGATTGCCCGTGGAACGAGAGTAATAAGCTTCTTATCATGACGATGCAGGCAAACAGTGAGATTAACGTTCCGAGTGAAGGTAACAACTTTGTATTCTTGATTGATTCATCAGGTTCTATGTCCGGCTGTTTGGATATGGTTATTGAAGGTTTCAAATTATTGGCAAGCCGTTTGGGTCCGCAAGACAGAGTTTCAATTGTGACATACGCGGGAAGCAGCGATACGATTCTGGAAGGTTCCAACGACTATGACGAAATCTGTGATGCTTTGGACGAAATCGCCGCAGGCGGCGGAACAAACGGTTCGGGCGGAATTGAAGCAGCTTATGCTTGTGCTTCCGATAACTTCATCGAAAACGGTAACAACAGAGTTATTCTTGCATCTGACGGTGACATGAACTTGGGTATTACAAGTGAATCCGGCTTGGTAGATCTCATTAAAGAGAAGAAGGAATCCGGAATATTCCTTACAACCCTCGGATTCGGTTCAGGTAACTACAGCGATGCAAATATGGAATCCATCGCAGACGCAGGAAACGGAAACTACTTCTATATCGACTCTATAGATGAGGCAGAGCGAGTACTTTGTGAGAAGATGATGCAGTCAATGGTAACCGTAGCCAAGGACGTAAAATTCCAGGTTGAATTCAATCCTGCAGAAGTATATTCATATAGACAGATCGGTTACGAGAACCGTCAGATGGCAGCAAGTGATTTTACGGATGATACAAAAGACGGTGGCGAAATCGGAGCAGGAGCACAGGTAACGGTATGTTACGAATTGGTACCTGTTTCAGCTGCTACAGGTGATGAAGACGGCCTCAGATATCAGGATTCGGTTCTGTCGGATGAAGCTTCTTCAGGCGAACTTTGTACAGTATCGGTTAGATATAAAGAACCTGATTCGGATGAGAGTAAGGAAATCGAATACCCGCTCGTTGACTGCGGTATCACTAACGAGGAAGATTTCAATTTTATCTGCGGAATAATTGAAACATCGATGTTGATGAGAGACAGCGAGTATGCAGGAAGTGCTACATTTGATACGGCGTATGAACTCGCGATGAGCGGCGCCGACGGTAACAGATATCGAGAAGAATTCTGCGATATGATTTTAAAAATTGAAGACAGCATAGGATAAAAGTTGCCTAATAGTTGACTGAACTAAGAATTCTCTTTTCGAAAATACTGTGTTAATATGCGGTATGCGAAAAGAGAATTTTTTTGATTAGGATACGGGGGATAGGGTATGGATCAACAGGATATTAAGCAAGGACAAGATACTTTGGCATTGAAGAAAATGACGGCGCGCGCGAAGGTTGCTGCGGTTGTTTCACTTGTGACAGGAATAATTGCTTGTGCCTTGGAAGTATTGATAGTAAGCGGCCTTACGGGCGGGGATGTCAATTTATTCGGAATGGACGAAAGCGGATTTCTGGTGTTTTGCGGAGTAGTGTTTCTTGGGGCCGTCATCGGGATTGTTTTCGGAGTGATTGGAATTGTTGTAAGCGTAAAAATCAAAAAACGTTCACAAGGCTCTGTACGCACAGGAAAATTCTTGGGTTTATCAATAGCGGGTTTACTTTTATCGATAGCAGGATGCGCTGTTACGGCTCCGTTAAGCGTGGTCGCAATACTTTTCGGAACAACAAATATCATGTGAATTTGATATCCTCATAATTAAAATGTAAACAAAATATTTAATAATTATTCACAGGTTGTTTTACCTTTCTATATCGGAACGCATTATTATTAAATCAGAACTTTGGTTATTATTACGGGGTAATATGTGCCGCCGTGGTTTTTGATAGAAGTGCGGAGTAGATTATGAGACGTAAAATTGCGGTTTTTGCAGCTCAGATTGATGAAGCCACCCAGACGAGATTCCTGTCTGAGTTTATTGATCAGGCGTATAGCTACGATTTTGACGTGTGCATTTTTACCATGTATCAGAAATATCAGGAGACTGCACTTCGAAATATCGGTGATTCAAATATTTTCGCGCTTGCCAATTTGGAGTTTTTCGATGCGGCGGTTGTCTTGAGCGACACCATTATGACACCGGGTGTTGCATATAAACTTCAGAAACGACTTAAAGAGGAATTTAATGGGCCGGTTCTTATTATCGACGAGAAGAGCGAGTTTTTTGAATCCGTAATGATGGATCACTATAAACCGATGCGTAAGATTATCGATCATCTTATCGAGGAGCACGGTTACAAGGACATCGCATTCTTAAGCGGTAAAAAAGGCCATCCGCATTCGATTCAGAGACTGAATGCTTATATTGACAGTATGAAAGCGCACAAACTTCCGCTAAGGGAGGATCGAATTATCCACGGAAATTATTGGTATGACAGCGGCGCAGCAACAATTGAGAAATTGATGGCGAATCAGGAGGATTTACCTGAAGTTTTGGCTTGCGCGAATGATTACATGGCCATCGGTGCAGCTTCGACTCTTGCTGAAAAGAATTTGCGAATTCCTGATACCATAGCGATTACAGGATATGATTCCGTTGAAGACGGAAGAAATGCTCCGGAGCCTTTGACTTCGGCTGATATTCCTGCAGGCTATTGCGGCCGATACAGTATGCGCAAACTCTACTCAATGCTTAACGGCATTCCGATGGAAGAGTTCGAATACGATGTTCCGATTTTTGTCGGCAGCAGTTGCGGTTGCAAACGTGAAGTCGAGATGGTTCCTCGAAAACTTCGAAACAAGTGGCGCACGCAGCAGTCATCCAGAAGTATGTTCTCGGATTTTAATCACATAATGGAGGACTTGTTGACGCAGAAAAACCTTAACGGATTCCTTCAGACAATTGTCTCTTATACGAATCAAGTTATGCCGTTCGAGCTTTTCGATGTTTATTTTAACGACGGCTTTTTAACACCTGATACGTTCGTCGGCGATTCTGCAATCCGTGAAGGTTATACCGAGTATGTTCACCGCGTTCTTACCTGTAAAAATCTCGGGGAAGCCGAAGGTGATATCGATTTCAATTTCAAATTCAAATCTTCCGATTTGTGTCCGTACCTGAATGAGGAGAGGGATTATCCTACGACCTTTATTTTTAATCCGCTTTATTTCGACGATCGATGCTTCGGCTACACAGTTATGAATTACGGCTCGAAAACAAGAGTCTACAACAAATATTTCCGTATCTGGATGCGAAACATTATGCAGGGCATCGAAGCCTTGTATCGCCAGGTTTACATGTCCTCGCTGGTAGAGAAAATTAAAGCGAGTCAGATTCGTGACTCTCTTACGGGTCTTTATAATTACACCGGCTTCATTAATTTCTCCGGTGCAATCATTAACGAGCACAGAACTATCGGAGTAAAAACCGGAATCGTTTCCATCGACATTAAAGGCCTAAAGCAGTTGAACGAGATATACGGTCGTAACGTCGGCGAACGTGCGATATCGACTTTGGCCAGAATCATTCAGAACAGTATTTTCGAGGACGAGCTTTGTTGCAGAATGTGTAACGATGAGTTCCTTATTGTGGTGCCTGATAACGAGAGCGGCAATCGCTGCGCAGAACTTGAGCAGGTAATATACGGACCGCTTAAAGATTTTGTTCTTATAGAAAGTGCCGATTACAAAGTGCGCATAAACTACTCTTACATCTTGGGTGTTCCTAAGCAGCAGGATGAATTCGAGGCTATGGTAAATCAGGTAGTAAGTGTTAAAAATTATAAAAAGAGTCACCATAAGCATGAAACCGAAGCAAGTAATGATGCAGAATTGGTGAACGACTTGAAGCGCCATCAGACAGTAACGCGAATCCTTGATCAGAATATGTTTACTTACTACTATCAGCCGATTATCGACGTAGGCAAAGGAACAATTTACGCATACGAAGCTTTGATGCGCTGTGAGTCCGAGGACATTACGCCTTTCCAAATTCTTAAATCCGCCGAGTACTTAAACAGACTTCCGGATATCGAGAGAGCAACGCTTCTCAATGTTACGGAGGAGGTTGAGGGCAATCTGGAACTTTTCGGTGATGCGAAAGTATTTATCAACAGCATTCCGGGAACATCCATGAGCGAGGAAGATGAGGAAGAATTTACAAGTCGCGTAAGTCGTAATAACGGCAAGTTTGTAATAGAAATTACCGAGGAGTCTGAGCTCGGAGACGAACAGCTTAATGTGCTTAAGGGCAAGTACAGTAATCTCGGCTGCAGGATAGCCGTTGACGACTACGGTTCCGGTTATTCCAATGCCAATAATCTCTTAAGATACATGCCGCATTTCGTTAAGATTGACCGTATGCTTATATCCCGAATTCACAAGAATCCGCAAAAGCAGCACTTTGTTCGAAACATTATTGATTTCGCACATCAAAATGACATCGTGGCACTTGCCGAAGGCGTCGAGACAAAAGAAGAATTTGAAGAGTGCCTTCTCCTCGGAATCGATTTGATACAAGGGTACTATGTGGGTCGCCCGCAACGCGAAATTATGCAGAAAATTCCTGATGAGATACGTGCCGAGATCGAGCGCTTCAGATCTGTCGGCCGCGGTTGGAACTCTGTTCAGGGCAGTTTGATCTGAGAACTTTTGTAAGTGTCGGTGTTATTTTCTGAGCATTTATATTGAATATCTCTTATTTAACCTCGAAAAAATTCAAAATCGTGTTTTCGAATTGACAAAAAAACACGTTTTTCAATAATTCCCGATTTTGCCATAGTGTATGATGAACTTAATTACTAGAAAATTCGGAGGTTATCACTATGCAATTCGGACATTTTGATGATGCCAGACGTGAATACGTCATTGATACACCGAGAACACCTTATCCGTGGATTAACTACCTCGGAAGCCAGGCTTTCTTCGGACTTATTTCCAACACAGCAGGCGGATACGATTTCTATAAGGATGCTCGTTTGCGCAGAATTACAAGATATCGTTACAACAATGTTCCGATTGATATGGGCGGACGTTACTTCTATATCAATGATAACGGTACAATCTGGAATCCGGGTTGGTCACCTGTTAAGACGGAGCTTGACGCTTACGAGTGCCGCCACGGTATGGGATATACAATCATTACAGGTAAGAAAAACGACCTTTCCTGCGAAGTAACATTCTTCGTTCCGAACGATTACGACGGAGAAGTTCAGCAGGTAGTTCTCAAGAACGAAGGCAATTCTTCCAAGACTTTCAAATTCTTCTCTTTCGCAGAGTGGTGTCTCTGGGATGCTCAGGATGACTGCACAAACTTCCAGAGAAATTTCTCCACAGGCCGCGTAGAGATTGAAGGTTCAACAATTTATCACAAGACAGAGTACAGAGACAGACGTAATCATTACGCTTTCTATACCGTAAACGACGAAATCGACGGTTACGATACTGACCGTGATTCCTTTATCGGTCTTTATAACGGTTTCGGCGAGCCTGATGCAGTAGTAAACGGCAAGGCAACAAATTCTTTCGCTGACGGCTGGTCCCCAATCGCTTCCCACTACAAGGAAATCACCTTGGGCGCAGGCGAGAGCAAGACTTTGGTATTCATCCTCGGCTATGTAGAGAATCCTTTCGAGAAGAAGTTCGAGGCTGACGGCCAGACAATCAACAAAGAGAAAGCTCATGCAATGATTGAGAAGTACAACACACCTGAGAAGGTTGCTCAGGGTATGGCAGAACTTCGTGCTTCATGGGATAAGCTTCTCGGTATCTTTAACGTAGACACACCTGACGACAAGGTTAACCGTATGGTAAACATTTGGAATCAGTATCAGTGTATGGTTACATTTAACCTTTCACGTTCCGCATCCTACTTCGAGTCCGGTATCGGCCGTGGTATGGGCTTCAGAGATTCCAACCAGGATATCTTGGGATTTGTTCATCAGATTCCTGATCGTGCAAGAGAAAGACTTATCGATCTTGCTTCCACACAGCTTTCCGACGGCGGATGCTATCACCAGTATCAGCCGCTTACAAAGAAGGGTAACTCCGACATCGGCGGTGACTTCTCCGACGATCCGCTTTGGATGATTCTTTCCGTAGCAGCATACATTAAGGAGTCCGGCGACTGGTCCATCTTGGACGAGATTGTTCCTTTCGATAACGACGAGAACAATGCGAAAACAATGCTCGACCACCTTATCGTATCCTTCTACCACATCGTCAATAACTTGGGTCCTCACGGATTGCCTCTCGCAATGCGTGCCGACTGGAACGACTGCATCAACCTCTCCTGCTTCTCCGATAAGCCGGGTGAGAGCTTCCAGACATACACAAATCCTAAGTTCAAAGCTGAGGGCGGTTACTCCAAGGTTGCAGAGTCCGTAATGGTAGCAACACTCTTTACTTACACAGGCCCATCCTTCGTAGGTATTCTCGAGCACAAGGGTATGCTCGACGAAGCAAAGAAGGCTCAGGCTGAAATCGATAAGATGAAAAAGAACGTTATGGAATCCGCATTCGACGGCGACTGGTTCTTGAGAGCTTACGATGCAAACGGCGAGAAGATGGGTTCCAAGGAATGCGAAGAAGGTAAGATCTTTATCGAGCCACAGGGCTTCGCAGTTATGTCCGAAATCGGTAAGGATGTCGGTGCCGACATTAAGACTCTTAACTCCATCGACAAGTATTTGAATACAAAGTACGGTCTTGTTTTGAACAACCCTGCTTTCACAAAGTACTATGTTCAGTACGGCGAAATCTCCACATATCCGGGCGGATACAAGGAGAATGCCGGAATCTTTACACATAACAACGCATGGATTATCTGTGCCGAAGCTTATGCCGGCCGCGGCGATAAGGCTTTCGAGTACTATTCCAAGATTGCTCCTGCATTTAACGAGGACACATCCGATCTTCATAAGACCGAGCCTTATGTATACGGTCAGATGATTGCAGGTAAGGATGCATCACGTTTCGGTGAGGGCAAGAACTCTTGGCTCACAGGTACTGCAGCTTGGAATATGGTTGCTATTTCTCAGTATATCTTGGGTGTTCAGGCAGATTTCGACGGTTTGCGTGTGAATCCTTCCATTCCTTCCGAATGGGACGGCTTCAAGGCAACACGTCAGTTCCGCGGCGACACATATGAGATAGATATTAAGAACCCGTCTCACGTTTGTAAGGGCGTCAAGTCTTTGACAGTTGACGGCAAGACAGTAGACGGTGTCGTAGTTCCTGTTATCGGTGACGGAAAGACTCATAGGGTTGAGGTTGTACTGGGTTAATCCGATTAATTCCGAATAACGGTTGGTTTTTGAATTTGGCCGCTTCGAGAAGCTTTATTCTCGGGGCGGTCTTTTTATTTGGGGTTACTTGCGGGGCTAACCGGATTTATTATTGGTCTTCAACCGATTCTCAACCGAGTCTCAACCGATTTCGCAGATTATTTATTCGAAAGTTTGCAGATTGTCTGCAAATCGTCTTTTTCAGCAGTTTCTGCAGATTTTTCGCCCTGCTTTGTCTGCAGATTTGTCTGCGCAACAAATTCAGCAACAATTTTCCGATTTTGTTGCGGGTTTTGTTGGCGAATCGAGGGCGAATCGCAACAGATCTAGCAACATTTTTGCCGTTTTTGTTGTGGGTTTTGTTGCGCCCTTCAAAGTGTGCAAGCATTCTTACAAGCTTCGCCCCCGAAAAACTTGCGGATTTACTTGAAACCCGCGTCCCACTTGCACTTTATATTTCATTAATCTTTTCCTTAGAAACACTTTAATCGACTTTGACGATGTATTAATTCTCCGCCTGTATCATACAAGCATAAAACAAAACACCAAACAAACGGGGGAAAACAAAAATGAAAAATACAAACAACAGATTCAGCTCAAAGGTAATTCTCGCATTCGCAATCGTACTCACAACAGTATGTGCGGCAACAACAATCGGATGCATCGTGTCACACGCTAATCCGGGTACAATCATCGGATGTGCTACAGCGGAAGTTATCGGAATCGTAACCGTCTGGGACGAGTACAAGAGAAGAAGACTTGAGGAAAAAGAAGCAAAGAACGCTCAATAAGTATTTGTAGAAAAACTGATATTCGGAAAGAGTGAACCCTCGAGGTTTTTGGCGAAACCTCGGGGGATTTTTCGCGCGGGGAAATATAAATTTTGTGCGATTAAGTTTTCGAGAGCGCAAATTTGTGATATTAGGCAATTTATGTATAATAGATATAGTTATTTATTAGATGGAGGAAAATATGAAAAAGGGAAAGCTTAAGAGAATTGCCACAGCTTTGGTGTTGGCATTTTCGTGTGCGTTCGTTATGTCCGGATGCGAAATTATTATTCAGCAAGATTTGGTTATTGAGAAGGACGGAAGCGGAACGTTCACGGTTCGTCAGCTTCTTGACGATGAAGCGGTTGATTATTCGGACGGAAATTACAAGAAGTTCGAGTTTAACGATGATACCTACTATACCGACAAGGACGAGAATGAGGTTGAAGAGTTTGAAGATATCGAAGAGCTTCAGGAGTTGCTCGAGGATATGGAGTTTATGACTGACCTCAAGGTGTCTACCAGAGGTATTTCGGCGACATTGAATCCGAAAAAGTATTTGAATAACGCTTCCGATTCTGAGATGGATGACTATGAGGAATACGCTGAGTTTATCGGGGTTGCTTTCTGCATTACATTCCCTTATAAGGTTGTCGATACAAACGGTGACTTGTCCGAAGACGGTAAGACGGTTACTTGGGAATATAAATTCAGCGATAAGAAGTTTGAAATTTATGCCAAGTGTTCGAATCCGTTGGTTCCGATATTGATTACGGCAGGATGCGTTGTTTTCCTCGGAGCAGCGGCTGCGGTTGTTATCATTCTCGTAGTTAAGAACAATAAAAAGAAGGCTTCAGGTGCGCTTGATAACGGGGTTCCGCAGCAGTTTGTACCGGTAAATCCGGCAGCGGCATCTGTACCTGAGACGGCGGCAACGTCGGCGCCTTTGAAGCAGGACGATTCTTTCAGTGCCGAGAATCCTAACGATTCGCCTTTCGATTTCTGATTTCGTTGACGACCGGATAAAAACTTACGGCGGCATACTGCAATTTGAAGCGGTGTGCCGCTTTGTTTATAGTAAAATACTAAGAGAATTAGTTATCGAAAGAGGCATGCTTTGGAAAATATCGAAAACTCCGAGAAAGTACTGGTTGCTATGAGCGGCGGCGTGGACAGCGCAGCGGCCGCTGTTATTTTGATTAATCAGGGCTATCGCGCGGAGGGGCTGACGTTTGTGTTGACCGATTCCATGGAGGCGGACGCGAAGAGGGCGCGCGGCATTTGCGAGAAGCTCGGAATAGGGCACAGAACATTGGATTTGCGGAGTGTTTTCGAGGAGAAGGTTAAAAATCTTTGGGCTGAAGATTACTTTGAGGGGCGGACTCCGAATCCATGCGTTTACTGCAACCGCGAGATTAAGTTTGGTGCGGTCTTTGAGTATGCGAGGGCCGAGGGTTTTGATAAGGTTGCTACCGGACATTACTGCGAGCTGGCGGAGAATTCGGACGGCGTGCATCTTTTGTGCGGGGATGCGGCGAAGGACCAGTCGTATTTTTTGTGCGACATCAATCCGAAGAATTTGGAAATGGCGATTTTTCCGCTGGCGGGGAAGAATAAGGATGAGATTCGTGCCATGGTGGAATTTATCGGCGACGACTTCGCCAAGACCAAGGACAGCCAGGATATTTGTTTTGTGCCGGACGGCGATTATGCGGCGGTGCTTAAGAAGTCACGAATGGCGGAAAAGTACCCGCAGGCTTTTGCGGAGGGAGTTTTCGAGAAGGACGGTGAGGTCCTGGCCAAGCATTCGGGTGCAGCGAATTTTACAATCGGTCAGCGAAAAGGCACGGGAATCGCATATCCGCTTCCGCTTTATGTTTTGTCGACCGACATGAAAAGCGGCAAGGTTTTTATGGGGACCGAGGACGCGCTGATGAAAGATACGGTTTATTGCGGGAAACTGAATATTTTAAACAATAAATCTTACGAAAAGGCGATAGAAAGTAATTCTGTTTATGCTAAGATTCGCTATAGTAAAAAAAGTTATAAGGTTAAAAATATAGAGGAAAGAGACGACGGAATTACGGTTGTTTTCGACGAAAAAGTACGCGCTGCAGCACCCGGGCAGTGGCTGGTTATATATTCTGACAACGAGTGCTTGGGCGGCGCTCAAATCCAATTTGACAAATTAACGTAATCGGAGGTAATAATCATGGTTATCAAAGGTGAAAAAGCCAGAGAACAGGCGGTTTCCGCAGCTGAACTTCTGTCTTCCAAATTCGAGAATGCGAACCTCGCAGGCGGCATCAGCGCCCAGTACGTGGGCCTTCGTATGAACGAGCAGGTTGTAGGCGTATCCGGCCTCAAATTCTCGTCGCCGTTCATATCGGTTTTGCTTGAAGCCGAAGAGTTATACGGTCTCTTGTCGGGACTTATTTCTGAAGGCAAGAGCGTTCTTTTTAAGATTGACGGCACATCCGTTGAAGCTTTTTCCGAATTATCGGGTGCAGTTGAGAAAGTTAATCTTTCCGCTTCAGAGGCTTCTTTCATTGCTTCGGCAGTTTCCGATTCCGAAATCTGGGGCGGCATCTTAAACGAGAACGGTGAGCTTATCTGCGATCCTTCCACACCGGCACCGGGTCCGCACTACTACACAAATCTTCTTATCGGTAACCGTATCGGCTTCGACCGTCCTTTGCAGAGCACACCGAAGTCTGCTATCGACCGTTTGGGCGGCGGTTGCTTCAGAGCACATGCCGACACACAGGTTTTGGCAACACGATGGGACTATCTCCCTGAAGAGAACGGTTTCCCTGCAAACCGTCAGTTCTATCTTACCGAGAACGGCAGGCAGATTTTCTATTCCGGCAAGGCGAAAGCCGAGAGCCTTAAGGATATTAAGACCGTTCATTCACAGAACAGAACCTCTATTTCTTACGTTTTGAACGACGGGCTTGAAATCAAGCGTACTATTTTTATTCTTCCTCAGGAAGATAAAATGCCTCTTGCCTGCGAAGCACAGATGATTGAAATCATTAACAATTCCGGTCGTGACCGTGACCTTCGTATCGTTTATACGGGTATGTTCGGTACAAGCGAAGTGCATGCTTTGAGAGAGGATGTTATTTTCTCGACGGTAGTTGCTCAGTCAGAGGTATTTTTCGGTGAGAACAATGATATCAAGGCAATAAGCTTTAACCCGAATCCGAAGTGGACAAAGGGCAATATTCGTTACTCGACGCTTTTGGTTCATGCTGACGGCAAGGTTATATTCCCTACGGAATATTGCGCACGCTACAGCGAACTTGTAGGAAACGGAACACTTTCCGATCCTGAGTTTATTTCACACCTTTCCTGCCGTCCGTCTTTGAAGGGACCGGGATTTTTCGCGCTCGCTACTCCGTTTACGGTAAAGGCGGGAGCAGCCGTTCGTGCAGATAACTTCACATGTCTTTCATCCGATGCGGTAAATGACAATTTTGTCGATGAAGTAACCATGAAGGAAGAACTTTCCGCTTTGATTGAGGCGTATTCCGATGAGTCAAAGCTTCCTTCCATGCTCGACAAGGTTATCGAATTTACACATAAGTATTCGAACTACATGAAGATTACTCATGAAGACAAGAACTTCGAGGCATATGTAAACAACAATCTTCCTTTCCAGGTTTTCTATCAGACTTTTGTATCGAGATCCTTGGATTGGACGCAGAAGGGTTATCGCGAAATCGGTTTCCGTGAGATACAGGATATTTTCGCTTCGATGTACTATTTCTCAAGCATGGGTCAGCAGGAATTTGTAAAGAAACTCTTGCGCGAGTGGGCAGGCAACATCCATGAGGAAGGTTATGCGAACCATAACTTCTATTGGACAGGTAAGGAGCCGGGTCTTTGGTCCGACGACGCACTTTGGATTTTGCAGGCTTTGAACCGTTACGTAAGCCTCACGGGTGACTACGATTTCCTCAAGGAAGAGTTGGACGTTGCGGGAAGTGACGGTATGAAGCGTTCGTTGCTTGACACCATTAAGGCCGTATTTACTTACAGCGCAAAGATTTCCGTCGGCAAACACGGTATTCCGCTTATCGATAAGGCGGACTGGAACGACTGCTTAAGAGTTGATCCTGATTTTATGCGCGGCGAGGATAAAATTGCCGCATATAAGGAACAGCTTTCTGTATCCGGCAAATCCTACGGTGAGGTTCCTTTCGATTCCGAGTATTCCGAGTCCGTAATGAACGGATTCCTTTTGAAGGTTGCAATCGACAGCGCTCGCGACATGTTTGAGCATTTCGGAGATGCATCCTATGTATCCGAACTTAAAGCCATGAGTGATTCTCTTAACAAGAATCTTCAGGAATATGCTTGGCACAATGACTTTTTCGCGAGAGTGCTCTTTAATCGTTCCGCAAAACCGAACCTCAAGTACTTGGGCGCAGCAGGCGATAATCTTCAGGTTGAAGATGCACCGGGTTCATACTTCCTCAATGCATTCTCATGGTCAATTCTTGCAGGCACGGCTTCCGAGGCACAGATTACATCGATGCTCGACTCTATGGACAGCTACTTAAAGTCTCCGTACGGTTTCCGTCTTTGCTCAACCGTTGACTATGCTCAGATTGCACCGAAGATTGACGTTGCACTTTATTATCCGGGTGACCGTGAGAACGGCGGCGTATTTAAGCATGCCAACATGATGGCTGCGGCAGCTATGTTAAAGGCAGCAAAGGAAGTTTCCGATAAGGCTTTGGCAGAGCGTCTTACCAATGAAGCATATTGGGTAATCGACTGTATCCTTCCGTACCGCACTTTGAAATCACCTTTCACTGTTGCAGGTAACCCTCGTCTTTGCACACAGTACAACAACTGCGAGACAGGTGAGAACATCGGACCTACGCTTTCCGGTACATCCACCTGGCTTCTCCTTTGCCTTTTCTCCTGCTTCGGTATCGAGTTTACTTCCGATAACTTTATCGCAGAGCCGCTTCTCCGTCCGGAAGAGACAAATCTTCAGGTTAAGATTAATAACGGCAAGGCAGTTTACAACATCAGCGTAAGTAAGCCTGTCGGTTTCAGAAGAACCAAGGACGGTGCTTTTAAGGTATATTGCGACGGTGTTTTGTCCGACGATACCAAGGTTCCGTTCTTTACCGACGGCAAAGAGCATGAAGTTAAGGTTGTTTTTGATTGATTGATCGTCGGTTGCTGATAATTTTGTTTAATTTATCCCTTCGTTCGGTTGCTGCGGGCGAGGGGATTTTGTTTCTGTTCGGCGGGAACCATAATTAATGTGAAATTTGTGCTTTTTTATGGATATTTCCGTTTAAAAATTCTTTTCAAACGGGTTGTGAAGCGGAAAAACCATAAAAGCAGAGCGCTTTCGGAAAAATTATGGTTGATTGTCAAAATAAAATTACATTATAAAACAATTTCTTTCAGTTTTGACCGGGATTCAACGGTGAAGAACCATAAAAATCAGGGAAATCGATGAAAATTATGGTTTTTGAGTATACAAACGCATTTATGCCGTTGATTTTATCGAAAAAAACCATAAAAATCTTCATTTTCGCGACTTTTTATGGTTGATAAAAAATGGGACAAAAACGGGACGTTTTACCCATTGATTACTGATGCTTTGGTATTAAAGTGTAAGTAGAGAATAACACAAGGAGGGTTTGGGATGAACAATGATAGGATATTCTCCTCGGCAACCGAGAGAGTTAACATTAATGGTCTTATTGGCAGAAGAAATGTTCTGATTAGTTTGATTGAGGATTGTGAAAGATTTCTGAAAGACGCACCCGTAGGCACACTGCATCTGGTTAAGCGAGAGAGAAAAATTGAGTTCTATAACAGGTTGGACGTACATCAGACGAATGGAAAGTTCATACGCAGAGATGAGAAAAAACTTCTGAGTGATTTAACACAGAAAAAGTATGTGAATTCAATAATATCAGAAGCAAAAAGAGAACTGAGACTGATTGATGACTTCGTAACCGGCTATGATTCGGGGGGTATCTTTAAAGTTCAATCCAATATGGATGAAAGTCTACAATCATTCATTACACCGGTCGTTGTTTCCGATGAAGAATATGCACGCATGTGGTCTGAAGTTACTTACCAGCATGCTTTGTTTGATGAAGGTGCGCCGGAGTATTATACGGACAGGAATGAAAGGGTGAGATCGAAGTCTGAGATTTTGCTTGCGAATGCTTTGTACAGAAAAGAAGTTCCGTATCGATATGAGTATCCGCTTATGCTGGCGGGAGGAAGAATAGTTCGTCCGGATTTTACGTGTTTGAATGTCAGAACTCGAGAAGAGTTCTATTGGGAGCATCTCGGAATGATGTCAGATCCGGAGTATGCGGGCAATGCAGTTCGAAAAATCAATGCCTATGAAACCTCCGGAATTATTCTCGGAAAGAATTTGCTGACGACGTTTGAGACTTTGAATCAGCCGTTGGATATGAGAATAGTAGAGAAGAAGATTCAGGAGTTTCTTAAGTAGTTCGGAGGCGAAGTGTGAATTTCGTAACCTAATTGACTTTTTTGGGACGGCTTTTGGGGCGGGTTTATATGTTAGAATAGAAAAAGATTTTGATAACCCCCGCAAAAGGAGAGATATGAGCATGCCGTACGCCAGCATTTTTTTGTCAGAGATAGTGGATTATTTTAAACTCGAGACCGTTTATGATTCGGGCGATATTAATGAGAGACGAATCTGTGTTGCGGACGTTACGAGACCGGGCTTGCAGCTGGCAGGTTACTACGATCACTTCGGACCTGACCGTGTGCAGGTTATCGGTAATATGGAGCATGCTTATTTGGAGCAGCTTACGAGCAGTGCAAGAAAAAAGTCCATCGAGGCGCTTTTTGAGAAGGGCGTACCGTGCTTGATTTTGACGAGAAATCATCAGGCGCATCCGGAGTTGTTGTCGGCTGCTGAGAAATATAAGGTTCCGGTGTTCAGAACGAGTCAGGCGACATCCGAGTTCAACGGTTCGCTCATTAAGTTTTTGAATTTGGAATTGGCGCCGAGAATCAGTATGCACGGCGTTTTGGTCGAGGTTAACGGTGAAGGTATTCTGATTTTGGGTGAGAGCGGCGTAGGTAAATCCGAGACTGCGCTTGAGATTGTAAAACGTGGTCACAGATTGATTGCCGACGACCAGGTTGAGATTAGAAAGGTGTCCGAGACTACGCTTGTCGGACGTGCGCCGGAAGTTATCAGACATTTGATTGAAATTCGAGGAATCGGTATTTTGGACGTTAAGGAGCTCTACGGTGTATCGTCCGTAAAGCAGCAGGAGTCCATCGATTTTGTTATAAATTTGGAACTGTGGGATGAGAGCAAGCAGTATGACAGATTGGGATTGAAGGACGAGACGACTGAGATTTTGGGCATCGCGGTGCCGTCGGTTACGATTCCTGTCGGACCGGGCCGAAATTTGGCGGTTATCGTCGAGGCTGCTGCCATCAATCACCGTGTTAAGAAAATGGGTTACAATGCCGCACAGGATTTGGTTTCCAGAGTATTCCCGGGAGGCAATGTAGATAAATGAGTTTGAAGGATTTGTTTCCGGGCGTTCTCTTAAATGTTCACATGAGCGAGTATTCGACGTTCAGGGCGGGCGGTTGCGCTAAGTTTTTCGCGGAGCCTGAGAATGTTCAAGAATTACAGGCGCTTATAAAAGCTTGCAAGGAAAGCGATACGAGATTTTATGTAATCGGAAACGGTTCAAATATTTTGTTCTCGGACAAAGGCTTTGACGGCTTGGTTATAAGAATCGGGGCAAAGGGCGAGTTCGCGGAGCTTGCGGTATCTGAAACGGAAGTTACCGCCGGTGCAGGTTGCCTTCTTTCGAAGTTCGGAAACGAGTGTACCGCCAATTCTTTGACAGGTGCCGAGTTTGCCTGCGGAATTCCGGGAAGCGTCGGCGGCGCAGTATATATGAATGCAGGCGCATACGGCGGAGAAATTAAGGATATTTGTACTGAAGTTACTTACCTGGATTTGGATGGTGAGGTTAGGGCTCTTGAGGGAGAAAAGTGCGAATTTGGGTACAGAAAGAGCGTTTTCGAGCGCGAGAATTATATTGTGCTTAAGGCAAAGTTCAAACTGAACAAAGGCAATAAGGAAGAGATTTCGGCTTATGTCAAGGAGCTTCAGGGCAAAAGAAGCGCAAGTCAGCCGTTGACGGTGCCGTCTGCCGGATCGACCTTCAAAAGACCGGAAGGATATTTTGCGGGCGCTCTCATACAGGATGCGGGGCTTAAGGGCTTTAAGCTTGACGAGTCCGGAGCGCAGGTGTCGCCGAAGCATGCAGGTTTCGTGGTAAATAACGAAGGAAAAGCAAGTGCGACGGATATTTACAGGCTTATTAAGCACGTTATAAGCGAAGTTTATAAGAATTCGGGCGTGACATTGGAGCCCGAGGTCAGGTTGATAGGAGATTTTGACTGAAGCGCAGGGGGGAAAGCGCCAAGGCAGGTGAGGAGACTTATGGAACTTATTATTTTGACGGGTATGTCGGGAGCAGGTAAGAGCCAGGCAGCGGACTTTTTTGAAGATCAGGGTTTTTTCTGTATCGATAATTTGCCGCCGATGATTTTGCCTGAGTTAGCGAAAACATTCTTCAAAGGCCAGGGCGGCGAAGGCTTCGGCGCAGATAAGCTGGCGTTTGTGGTTGATATCCGAAGTAAAGAGCTTCTTAAGGGTTTCGGCGACGCGGTCAAAAAAATTGAGACTGAGGTTGGGTGCCCGTACAGAATTATTTTCCTTGAGGCCAACGATAACGTTTTGGTATCGCGCTATAAGCAGACCAGACGTAAACACCCGCTCGGCAAGGACATCTCACTCGTGGATGCCATCGCTCAGGAGCGCAAAATGCTCCAGGGAATAAGAGCGCGCGCAACCAACATCATCGACACTTCCATGAAAGCAATTCCTGCACTTCGCGATGAATTGGCATCCCTTATCGAGGACGATTCCTCCACCGGAATGTCCGTTTATATTGAGTCATTCGGCTTTAAGTACGGCATCCCGGTCGATTGCGACAACTGTATCGACGTAAGATTTCTTTCGAATCCTTTCTATATCCCGGAACTTAAGCTTTGTTCGGGACTTGATAAAGAGATTTGCGATTATCTCGAAAACTTTCCGGAGACGGGTTGCTTTATCGAGCAGGAAGCGAAAATGCTGGAATTTCTGATTCCTCTTTATATCCGCGAGGGCAAGGGCAGACTTCATATCGGCGTCGGCTGCACGGGCGGCCGCCACAGATCCGTTTACGTTGCGGAGAAATTGGGAGAGATTATGCGCTCGAAGGGCTTTAAGACCAAAGTTCACCACCGTGATATCGATAAGGACCCGCGCTACAGCAAGAATAAGGAGCAGGGCTGATGCCGTCTTTTTCAGAGAATTCTCAGATTGAGGCTATGAAGCAGACCTCGAAAAAGCTCTCCGACAGGCAGGCGATTCTTGCGGGAATCTTCTGTTCGGAGGCGGATCGTTTCTCTACAAAAATACCCCAATCGGTAAAACTCGGAGAGAAAAACGCCGAGTATGTTCACCAGCTTGTTACCAAATCCGAACTTAAGGGCAGTTTAAACAAAGATACCTGTACGGTTATCATCGACGACGGTTCTTATGAAGCATTCGCAGAGCTTTGTGATGTGTGCTTTAAGGATAAGGGACCTGATATGCTTTCGAGTATTCCTGATTTTCGAAGGAATTTCCTTAAGGGAATTTTTATCGCGAACGGCTATGTATCGGATCCGCACAACACATACCGAATCGAGCTTCATATAAAGAACATCTGTGCATCCGAGGTTGCGGTCTGGATGTTAAACAGCGAGAACATAAATATCAAAACCGAGACACGAGGAAACACTGATATCATCCGCTTCAGCGGCGGAGACGACGTTTCCGATTTTCTTGCCATGGTAGGAGCCGCAGGTTCCATGCTCGAGTTCGAAAACATCAGAACCGAGAAAGAAGTCAGAGCCGACGTAAACCGAATGGTCAATTGTGACTCCGGAAACATGAGACGCGTGGCCGAGGCTTCGGCGGAAAGAACGGAGGCATTCCGAAAACTTCTGGCGAGCAAGGAAGCGGTTAAGATTCCCAAGGAACTTATGGAGGCCGCTTTGGTTGCGGTGAATAATCCCGGCCTCTCCATAACCGAACTCGGACAGATGATGAATCCGCCTATAAGTAAATCCGGAATGAATCACAGACTCAAAAAACTCATGGAGCTCGCGTCGGAAGTTTAATCCGGAAGTTTACTCCGGAAAATCAGTCCGGAAGGTCGGTCAGGAAGTTAACTCCGGAAAATCAGTCCGGAAGGTCAGCAAACATTGTCACTGTTTGATGGCAAAACTGATGCCCGAGGCCATAAAACACAGGTCAAATGCGATTTTTTATGGTTGTTCGAAGGTACTGAAGAATTGGCGTTCAGTCGAGCTAAGTTGCGAAAAGCCTGCGATGACGGTATTGCGATAATTTTTGTGAAGAACCCCAAAACAGACAAATTTTGGCCCGATATTTTTTTATAAGTCCGTTGTTGTTATACAGAAACGAATTTGATATAGTAAGGCATATTGGGTAAAAATAGGTGGATGTAAGTAAGGTATTACCATGAGTAACCGAAGAAACAATCAATATATAGAGCCCGACAATACGTTTTATGAGCCGAGTAGAGATAAAAGCCAGGGAACAATGGTTTTGGTTGTTCTTATGACGATTCTTTTTGTTGCGCTCACGACGGTTCTTGCGGTTGTGTTTTTCGGACAGAAGGGCCTTCCTTGGCAGAAGACCGAAGAGACGGGCACCGTTATACTGAACGGCCAGCTGATTCCGGTTTCGACTCCTACTCCTACACCGGTTCCGCCTATGGATGACAGACAAAACCCTATTTTGTATCCTGCATCCGCTTCCATGATCGGTACGGTTGATACGGATGCCATTGACCCTGAAGCTCAAATCGGAGCAAGAGGTCTTACCGAGACTATTATCAGCGCATCGGGTATTTTGAACGAATTTTCGCGCGAAGACGCAATCAATATGGGAGATCCGCTTTACTACGGAAGTGCTGCGGGAATCCTTACATACAGAGGAAACAATTTCCGCAACTGTGCTTCTTACGGTTTTACCGAAGTTACCGACGGAACTCTCACACAGACTTGGGAGTTCTCGGGAATCGGAAGCAGAATTTCGTCTACTTATGCTTTCGAGTGGTCCGGCGTTGCATGGACGGGTCAGCCGATTGTAATCAGATGGGACTCCATGACCAGAAGTTGCATGAATCTCTTTGACGAGAAGAGAAATAAGGAAGGCTTGGTTGAGGTAATTGTCGGAGGCCTTGACGGTAAGGTTTATTTCTTTGACTTGGCGGACGGAAGCCAAACACGTAATCCTATTGATACGGGAAGTTCCATTAAGGGAACACCTGCGGTTGATCCTCGCGGCTATCCTATTTTGTACGTTGGCCAGGGTGACGATAACGGAACTCAGGGCTTCGGTATGAGAATTTATTCTCTTATCGACAGTTCTCTTCTTTATTTCTGCGACGGTATGGACGATCGCGCTTATCGTTCGAATTGGGGAGCCTGTGATTCATCGCCGCTCATCGACGGTGAGTCGGATACGCTTATTTGGCCTTCCGAGAACGGTATCATTTACACTTTCAAACTTAATACAACTTTCAATGCCGGTGCAGGTGCGCTTTCCATCTCGCCTGTAATGACCGGTTATAAGTATATTTTTGCCGACGAGCAGGGAAATTATTTGGGTGTCGAGGGTTCGATAGCCGTTTACGGCAACTACGGATACTTCTGCGATAATGATGCCAACCTTATCTGTCTTGATTTAAACACTATGAAGATGATGTGGCAGTATCAGCTTGCCGACGATTCCGATTTGTCGCCTGTGATTGCGGAAGAGAACGGTACACCGTTTATTTATATCGGTACCGAAGTTGATAACCAGGGTGATACGGGCGAATATTGCGGTGCTGCTTATACTTATAAGTTCAATGCGCTTACGGGTCAGGTAATCTGGCAGACATCTCAGCCTTGCCATACATATAACGGCGAATCTTCCGATTCGGATCAGACGGGCGGATGTCTTGCAAATCCGATTATCGGTAAGGGAAATGCGTCAAACCTTGTAATATTCTCATACAGTATGACATCGGGTCTCATGAGCGGTAACAGAATCGTTGCTTACGACAAAACTCTCGGAAACCTTGTCTGGTCTTATGATATGAATATCTATTCCTATAGTTCCCCGGTTGATTGCTACGACAGCGAAGGCAATTGTTATATCGTTATTTGCGACAGCTTGGGACAGATACATTTAATTGACGGACAGACCGGAGAACGAATTACTTATATTCAGACTTCGAGATTGCTCGGAACGGCTAACGAGACCACAAATGACATAGTATTTGAAGCGTCGCCGGTCGTTTTCGAGAATACGATTATCATCGGCACAAAATCCGGATCTGTTTTCGCAGTGGAAATCGGGTGACGATAATGACGATGGAAGCATTTTCCGGTAATTATTCCGATATTAAGCAGTTCGAGGTGGAGCTTAATTCTTTCTCGGGCGAGGGACTTAAGGTTAAGTTCGATTTGAAACGCAGATTGATATCTTGGAACGACGGCTATATGTGGAACAACAATTTCATGAAAGCCATCAATGACGAGAAACTGGAAATGCTTAACGAGAAACTTCCGGACACTCATATGCTTGAGTGGATGTATGCCTATAAGACCGGTTGCGGCGATGAGGTCGGAGCGGAGACGGCAAATCCAGGTATATGGAGAATTGAGGTTGTTTTCGAGGACGGAGAGATTTTTGAAAGCGGTGCCCGAAAACATTTTCCGAACGATTGGCGCCTCCTTAAAACCCTTATCGAAGACATTACCGAATGCAGTTTCCGTCTGCGTTAGTGATAAAGGGCTGATTTTGTGCTATAATACACTCTGATTTTTCGATAGTGCAGGAGGATACCCCAATTGGATTTTCTTGAAGGTTTATTCCTCGGAAAAGTATGGAGTGATACTGATTTTGAGAACAGAAGACATCTGGGTCTTCTGATTTTGTATGCACTTATCGTCGATAATATTGTTATTTTCTCTTACGTTACGGGCAAGTATTTCGGCATGCTTAAGGTTACCGATACATGGATGATTGTTGTTTATGCGCTTCTTTTCCTTGCATGTCCGTTCATTTGTTTCAGATACTATCGTTTCCCTTGGTGGGGCAAGATTCCGGTTCTTTTGGAGAAAGCATTCAAGTTTTTCCTGGTAATCAGCTTCACGACCTCATATATTTTCTCAAAAATCACCGTTCAGTCCGCCGATTTGCAGGATTACCTAATCAATTATTTGAACGGCACTCTTGAGAAATATACCGAGAAGTACTATGAGACGGCAGGATCTTTCGCTACCGTAATCGGTGTTGCGGCAGGCGGAATTCACATTGTATTTGTATTTGTTTTGAATATCCTCGCGGCTATAGCTTTTCCTATCATCGTATTTTTGATATTCCGTTTGGTTCAGTACGGATACGATTGGTTGATGAATAAGTTCTTAATTCGCAAGGTTTTCGGAAAGCGTGGCTAATATGGCAGTACTTCAGGACAGAACCGAAATAACCTTGGAAGATTTGGAAGAAAAGTTGGGTTCATCTAAGCTCGACGGTTTTATCAAGGAATCCGAGCAGCTTTTCCTTAACAGAACAAAGGAAATAATCGATAAGGCCTGTGAGAACAAAAACATCAAAGCTGTTTTTATTTCGGGACCTACATCTTCCGGTAAGACGACTTTTACCAAGCATCTGGCTCAGGGCTTGAGCGAAGAGGGAAGGAAAGCAGCGTTCCTTTCGTTGGATGATTATTACAAAATCTGCGATTTGCGCTTCGATAAGGAAGGCAGACCTGATTTTGAGACCATAGATACGTTGGATTTGGACACGGCTCGAAGCGATATCAAGAGAATTATCGCAGGCGAGAGTGTTTTGCCGCCGTTATTTGATTTCATGACACGTAAGAGAGAACCGAGAAATCCGAGTGAAGCCGTTTGCCTTGATAATGACGGTATTCTCTTAGTCGAAGGCCTTCACGGATTAAACGAGAAAATTTCCGGAGACATATCTCCTGAAGAGTGCATTAAGATTTTCATAATGCCTTTCGGAAATATTTACAGCGACCGTACTGTTTTCGAGAGCGATGAGCTGCGAATGCTTCGAAGAATCGTACGAGACTATCGCCATCGTAATGCCCATGCTCTTGCTACAATCGATTACTGGCCGATGATTGCAAAATCTGAGGAAGCTTATTACGAAGATTATTTAAGTGCTGCGGACTACCATATAAATTCCTTCCTGGCTTACGAAAGCCTGGTAATTGCGCCGCTTGCTCTCCACGATATCAAGGAAGCACAGCAGAGCGTAGTCGACAGAACTATAGCGCCGAGTGTGTTTATGGAGGATTCCGACACGGGTAAGCCTTTTGCTAATCTTTCCCAGGCCTTGAAAACGGCTTCGGAGCTTGTTGAGAAGCTTGAGCTTATTCCGGTTTGCGATCCTAAAAAGGTTCCGGAAAAATCAATTTTGTCGGAATTTATCGGCGGTAAATAATCGCTTCGCACGAAAGAAACGGGCGGGAAGGAAGATCATAAATGCCTATAAGAATAGCTAATAATTTACCTGCGGCTCACATACTTGAACAAGAGCGCATTTTCTTTATGGAAGAAACAAGGGCTTTGTCTCAGGACATAAGGCCTATCAGAATTATAATTTTGAACCTCATGCCGACCAAAGTGGTTACGGAGACACAGCTTTTAAGAGCACTTTCGAATTCTCCTATTCAGGTTGACGTTGACTTGATGTGTACTGCTTCTTATCAGCCTAAGCATGTTGCCGAGGAACATCTGACCAAGTTCTACGAGACTTTTGATGAGGTTAAAAATCGTTACTATGACGGAATGATTATTACCGGTGCTCCGGTTGAGCAGATGGAATTCGAGGAGGTTAAGTACTGGAAAGAACTTACCGAGATAATGGAGTGGAGCAAGACTCATGTTTATTCCACTCTTCATATCTGCTGGGGTGCTCAGGCAGGTCTTTACTACCATTACGGAATTCCTAAGTACGATACGGAGAAAAAGGTGTTCGGTATTTTTGAGCATAAGCTTACCTGGAACAGACCTGTTAAGCTTTTCAGAGGCTTTGACGACGTTTTCTATGTTCCGCATTCAAGACATACGGAAATAAGACGTGAAGACGTTGTAAAAAATCCTGATTTGAGAATTTTGTCCGAATCCGACGAGTGCGGAATTTATGCGATTTCCGATTTGCACGGAAGACAGATTTTCATCACGGGCCACTCCGAATATGATGTCGATACACTTAAGAACGAGTACGAGCGTGATATAGCGAAGGGACTTGATATTGATGTGCCTAAGAATTATTTCGAGGATGACGACCCGAAGAAAAGTCCCGTTATGAGATGGAGATCTTCAGCTACGCTTCTTTACACGAATTGGCTTAACTACTACGTTTATCAGCAGACTCCATTTGACCTTTCTCTTTTGCAGGAGATTAAGCATACGATTTCTCCTGACGGTGAGATTATTCACGGCGGCAATTCCTGAGTTTTAGAGGATAGAATGAACAACGAAGCAGTAGTTTTAAGTGACATGATTATTTCCGCTTTGGCGCCCGAAAGAAATCCGGAAGGCAACAAAAGCACTTTCGGTGAGCTTTTGCTTGTGGCGGGAAGCGAGTTTATGACGGGTGCAGGCGTGCTTTCCTGTTCTTCGGCTCTTTCAAGCGGCGTCGGAATCGTACGCTTTATGTCCGAGAAGGAAGCGCTTCTTCCCGTAAAAATCAACTGTCCGTGCGCGATTACGGTTCCTTATGAGGATACCGCTTCAAAGGTTCTTTCATCTCTCACAGCGACACTCTCCCGTACAACCGCGGTTGCAATCGGACCGGGCCTTGATACGGAAAACAAGATAAACGACATGCTTCTTAAGTATTTTATCGAGAATATCAACTCACTGGTTTTCGATGCGTCCTGTTTTACGATTTTCGCGAAAGACAGAGAATACTATAAAAGTCTTTTAAAGAAACGTAAGGATTCGGGCTTAAATCCTGCGGTAATAACACCTCACATCGGCGAATTTAAGCGTATAATCAATCGTTCGGGCGAAGAAATGAGTGACGAAGAGCTCTTGAAGACGGCTGCGGATTTTTCTTCCGAGAACTATACCGTCACGGTTCTTAAAAGCCACAAAACTCTCATAACTACTCCGGACGGCAAGTGGTATATTAATTGTGCGGGCAACGACGGAATGGCCAAAGGCGGTTCCGGAGACGTTTTGCTCGGACTTCTCGGAGGCTTTCTTGCTCAGGGCATGAATCCTTCGGATGCGGCAACATCAGCCGTATATATTCATGCAATTGCCGGCGACATCGCCAAAGATGAAATCGGCAGACGCGCAATGACACCTGAAGATATAATCCTGTCATTGCCGCTTGCATACGAAAAAATCGGATGGTAACACTATGAAAGCAAAAGATTTACGATACAACAGATCATGCGTCGAGATTGATATGGATTCCTTGCGCAACAATATTCGCGAAATCCGTAAAGTAACTTCTCCTTCTGCATCGGTAATGGCCGTTGTAAAAGCTGACGCGTACGGACACGGCGCTGTTCGTGTTGCAAAGGCGGTTCTCGAGAACGGAGCCGATCAGCTTTGTGTCGCAACAATCGACGAGGCGATCGAACTTCGTAAAAGCGGCATCGATGCCAAAATTCTTATTCTCGGCTATACCTGCGAGCACCGTTTTGCAGACGTTGTCAAATATGATGTAGATCAGTCCGTATATACAATGGAGGATGCCGAAATTCTTTCTTCCGAGGCTTTGAAGCAGAATAAGGAAGTATGTATACATATAAAGCTTGATACAGGTATGGGACGACTCGGATTTCCTTGTACCGACGAATCCGTTGAGACGATTACCGCAATTTCCAAACTTCCGGGAATTAAGATGTACGGTATTTTCTCACACTTTGCCGTAGCCGACGAAGGTGATGATTCGGATGCTTATACTTTAAGCCAGTTTGATAAGTTTATGGCTATGACCGAGAAGCTTAAAGCAAACAACGTAACCTTTGTTAAGCGTCACATATGTAACAGTGCCGGAATTATGAGATTTCCTTCGATGCACCTTGATATGGTGCGTGCGGGTATTATCCTTTACGGTCTTATTCCTCCGGGATGTCCGGAAGGTAAGTTTCAGCCTCAATTAAAGCCTGTTATGTCATGGTATGCCCGTGTCATTAACGACAAAATTATCGATGAGGGTGTAAGCGTAAGCTACGGAAGACACTATAAAGCAACAAAACCTTCCAGAATATTGACGATTTCTGTGGGCTACGCAGACGGTCTTTCAAGACACTTCAGTAACGGCGCCTTGGATTTAATTATCGAAAACAAGCGCATGCCGATTGTCGGAAATGTCTGCATGGATATGTGCATGGTTGAGTCTGATGACTTGAAACACGAAGCCTACAGGAATGAAGAGGTTTTGGTTTTCGGAAAAGAGAGATCTGCCGATGAGCTGGCCAAGGTTTTGGGAACAATCAATTACGAGATTACCTGTGATGTAGGTAAGCGTGTTCCGAGAATCTATACCGACGATAATAAATAAGTTTATTTGATTGACAAAAACAGAATACGAATGTATACTTTACAGGCTAATTGTCGCATACAGGCATTATTGTGCGCGTAAAGCGCCGGTTAAATGTTTGAATATATAACACACATATGGAGGTAAAAACATATGAAGATGACATATCAACCAAAGAAAAGACAGAGATCTAAGGTTCACGGTTTCCGTGCAAGAATGTCTACAAGAGGCGGACGTAAGGTACTTGCCAACAGAAGATTAAAGGGAAGAAAGAGTCTTGCAGCTTAAGGATCACCCAAGTGGTCCTTTATTTTTATGCGAAGCGATGTTTTCTTAAGTGATTCGGAAACAGAGGTACGGCCTTGGACATTATTACGTTAAAGTATAATTATGAGTTTTCGAGAGTATATAAGAGAGGACGCTTTGCAGTCGGGAAATTTCTGACCGTACATTGTTTCAGAAGAACCCCGGGGCTGAAGCACAATTGCACCTTAATACCGAGTGACATAAACCGTATAGGTTTTTGTGCCAATAAGAAGCATCTCGGTGCAGTCGGACGCAACAGAGCAAAAAGATTATTCAGGGAAAGCTATAGACAGGTCGCTTCTGATATATCGTCAGGTTACGATATTGTTTTTACCCTTAAGACCTGCAGTAAAGATGAAATCCCGTCTTATGAGGAAATCTGCAAAGAGATGAAGACTCTTTTGGGCAGATTAAACCTGACGGAGAATTAAGTATATGATGGCTCGTTTAATAATCAAGACGGTTCGTTGGTACCAGAAGAACATCTCGTCGAACAGGCCGAGATGTTGCAGGTTTGAGCCGAGTTGCTCCCAGTATATGATTGATGCCGTTACCAAATACGGTGCCCTCAAGGGTTTTCTTATGGGCGTTTGGCGCATATTACGATGCAATCCTTTTTGCAAGGGCGGATATGACCCGGTAAAGTAATCAGGAGAAAACTATGTTCAACACATTCTATTTGACAGTTGCAACTGTATTGGAGTTTCCGCTTAACACTTTGTTCGGCTGGTTAACGAGAATCTTTTTCAACTTTTTCGGAAACTACGGTTTGGCAATCGTTGCCCTCACCGTTCTTATCAGAGCGCTTATGATTCCTCTGAATATCAGTTCTCAGCGTTCCATGCTCAAGACACAGACGCTCCAGAGCAAGCAGCTTGAGATTCAGAAGAAGTATCCGGACGATAAGCAGAAGCAGCAGGAAGAAATGACCAAGATGATGCAGGAGAACGGAGCAATGGGTTTCTCCGGTTGTTTGCTTTCCATTTTGCAGCTTGTATTTATCTGGCCTATTTACCGTATCGTTGAGGCACCTTTGAAGTATCTTTCGCAGGTTTCCGATGAGAATATTGTAAATATGTTTAATTTGGCTAATGACAATGGTCTTACTTCACTTGTTAAGAACCTGACAACCGAGAAATTGGCCAAGAGTAACAATATTCCTCTTATTGAACTTCTTAACAAGAACAGTGACTTCTTCAGGGAATGTATTTCCAAGGGTTATATCAAAGCAGGTCAGCTTATGGATTTGCACTTCCTCGGTATGGATTTGACCAAGGTTCCTTCCATCAGCCCTAAGGATTATATGTCCGATCCTAAGACATATTTCCCGCTTTTGGTTATCCCGATTTTGGTAGTTTTGACAAGCGTTATTTCTATGCAGCTTTCAAATGTTTTCAGACCTGACTATAAGGAGAAGAAGGCAGCCAAGAAAAATCCTGCAAGAGGCCAGGTAAGCGATCCTAACTCTTCCGCAGAGATGACAACCAAGCTTATGACTTGGATGATGCCGATTCTTATGCTCGTTACAACATTCACACTCCCTGCAGCAATGGGTGTTTACTGGGTAGTCGGCGGTATTATGGGTATCCTTACTCAGGTATTGGTATATTTCCTCTTAACAAAGCCTTTTATTGAGAAGAAGGCAGAACTTGAGAGAATGAGAAGCGATATTTGCAAGAAGAAAAAGAAGCACGGTAAGAAGAGTCAGGCATAAGTTCTGATGTCTTGAAGATTTCATTTGATTTGAATATTAATTTACGGAGGCCATATATATGGAAAAGTCTGTTACTAAGACCGGTAAGACGGTTGACGAAGCTATAAATGCAGCATTGGAAGAATTGGGCGTATCCAAGGAAGAAGCAACTATTGAAGTTCTTTCCGAAGAAAAAGGCGGTTTCCTCGGTTTGGGAAACAAGGATGCAGAGGTTAAGGTAACTGCCGAAGTATCAGACGAAGATTCCGATGAAGATGTTTACTACGGTGATGACGAGAGCTTTGAGGGCGACGAAGTATCCGAAGCTGAGGATGCAGCAGTTGCTTTCGTTGCTGAGGTTTTGTCCGGCATAGGAATTCACGGTAATATGGATTCCTACAGAGAGGATGATACAATTTATATCTCCGTTTCCGGCAGCGACTGCGGTTCCGCAATCGGTCACCACGGTGAGACACTTGAGGCTATTTCTTACATGACAAATCTTATTGCCAACAAGCACAGCGATGAGAGAGTTCACGTACACCTCGATGTAGGCGGCTACAGAAAGCACAGAGAGCAGGTTCTTACAAACCTTGCTTCAAAGGCTGCATCCAAAGTTAAGAAGACAGGCCGCAAGGTAGTTATGGAAGCTATGGTTCCTTCCGAGAGAAGAATCGTTCACTCATATCTCCAGAATGTTTCGGGTGTTACTACACACAGCGAGGGCGAGGAGCCTAACAGACGTATCATTGTAACTCCGGACAACTGATAAGGTTATGTCCCTTTACGAAAACAAACCATTTTGTGCATGCTCTACTCCTCCGGGCGTATCAGGAATTGCCGTAATAAGGCTTTCCGGACACAATTCCGCCGCGGTTGTTGACAAGTGCGTGCGCATTTTGCGTTCAGGGGAAAATACAGACAATTCTTCAAAGAAAATCACAGTATC
Organism: Saccharofermentans sp.; assembly: GCA_045598625.1. Taxonomy (GTDB): domain Bacteria; phylum Bacillota; class Clostridia; order Saccharofermentanales; family Saccharofermentanaceae; genus Saccharofermentans. Next base: position 12,685 of record JAZLML010000005.1, on the reverse strand, counting down.
CGATATGGGCGGTTATACCTGCGCTTATGCTGATTTCTTTGATCCCGACGATCAAAGTCCGATAGATGATGTCGTTATTACCAAGTTTTGCGCTCCGTATTCCTATACGGGAGAAGACATGGTTGAAATTTCCTGCCACGGCGGTATAAGCGTAAAGGACAAGATTTTGTCCGTATTGGTCAGTAACGGTGCGAGAAACGCTTTGCCGGGTGAATTTACCAAGACGGCATTTCTTAACGGTAAACTTGACCTTTCGCAGGCCGAGGCCGTTATGGATGTTATTAATGCAGATTCGGAAAAAGCTTTGAAAGCTGCCAATTCTCAGTTGAACGGTGAACTGAAGAAGAGAATAGAAAAGATTTCGGACGATTTATATAAGATTCTTGCAAGAATCGAAATGGTTGTGGAATTTCCTGAGCACGATGAAGACGGCACCGAGGAAGAGAGTATTTTCGAGGACTTAAAGAAAACATCCATTGATTTGACCTCGCTTAAAAACAGTTATAAGCAGGGCAGAGTTTTATCCGAAAGAATGAAGATAGCCCTTTTGGGATTTCCGAACAGCGGAAAAAGCTCGCTTCTTAACGTGCTTTCGGGTTACGACAGAGCGATAGTTACGGAAATTGCGGGAACCACCAGAGATACTTTGGAGGTTCAGACCGATATAGCGGGAATTCCTGTTACGTTGGTAGATACCGCGGGAATAAGGGAGACTCAAGATGTAATCGAGGAGATGGGTGTAAATCGTGCCATAAAGGCTTTCGAGGATTGCGACATGGCACTGTATCTTATTTCACCGGATACTTCCCTGGAAGAAGCGCGGACGCGATTAAGCGATATTTTGAAGGACGGAATAGAGCCTTCAAAGATTACTTTGGTATTCTCGAAAACGGATGCCGGCAGGAACCGCGATCGCGAAGCAATAATTAAGCACTTCAGCGACGAAGGAATCAAAGACAATCTCGAGATTTCATCCGTTGACAATATAAATATTGAAGAACTCAAATCAAGAATATCGGATTTCTACGAGCGCTTGGGCGGAACATCGGCTTCCGAGGTGCTGATTTTGAACAGAAGACATGCCGATGCGGTAACACGCGCCGAAGAACAGGTTTTATCCGCGCTTAAAATTATGGAGACGCAAGTCGGTATCGATGTTGCATCTTCCGTTTTGAGAATCAGCCTGGATGCTTTGGGCGAAATAACCGGTAAAACGGTATCCGCAGAGCTTTGCGATACGATATTCGGAAGATTTTGTATAGGTAAGTAAAATGTTGACACCTGAAGAAGCTTTAATAAGAAAAAATCATTTTTTGGCAGGAGAGTACGATGTTTTGGTCGTAGGTGCAGGTCACGCGGGTTGCGAGGCCGCCTATGCTTCTGCCAAGCTTGGAAATAAAACCGTATTATTTACGCTTCATATGGATTCGCTTGCGAATCTTCCATGTAATCCGAGTATCGGCGGAACCGCTAAGGGACAGCTTGTTCGAGAAATTGATGCTTTGGGCGGAATAATGGGAAAGATAGCGGATAAGTGCGCTGTTCAAATGAGAATGCTTAACCGTTCCAAAGGCCCTGCCGTTCATTCTCCGCGTGCTCAGATGGACAGAAGCAAATATGCCGTAATGATGCGTCACGAACTCGAAAAGCTTGAGAATCTGTATTTAAAGCAGGCTCACGTAACAGAGATTCTTACCGAAGATGAGGACGGCGAACTTAAAATTAAGGGTGTCGTTACCGCAACCGGTGCGGTTTATCTTTCCAAGGCCGTAGTTATTTGTTCCGGTACATATATGGAATCAAGAACCATTATGGGAGAGGTAATCGTACAATCAGGCCCGGACGGTCTTCCGAGATCGGAAGGTCTTTCCGCTTCTCTTAAGGACGCAGGAATTCCTATCATGAGATTTAAGACAGGTACTCCGGTACGTGTGAATAAGAGAAGCATCGATTTCACCGAAATGCAGCTTCAGGAAGGTGAAGACGATATTCCTGTTTTCTCTTTCGATAACGAGATGAACGGAGTTAAGGTTCAGGATAAGAATCTTCAGACGCCTTGCTGGTCCGTATGGACTACTCCCGAGACCAGAGACGTTATTAAGAGCAATATGGACAGGTCGCCTTTATACAGCGGCATAATTGAAGGTACGGGACCTAGGTACTGCCCTTCAATCGAAGATAAATTTGTAAGATTCAGCGATAAGCCGAGACATCAGATTTTCGTGGAGCCGATGGGTGACAACACTAACGAGATGTATCTCCAGGGTTTTTCAACAAGTCTTCCGGAGGATGTTCAGACTAAGATGGTTCAGTCGCTTCCGGGTCTTTCGAATGCGATTATTCAGCGAAATGCTTATGCCATCGAGTACGATTTGGTAGATCCTCTTACGCTTAAGGTTTCGCTGGAATCCAAAATTGTTTCCGGTCTTTTTACCGCAGGTCAGATTAACGGTTCATCAGGATACGAGGAAGCCGCAGGCCAGGGAATTATTGCCGGAATCAATGCCGCGCTTAAGGTTATGGGCAGGGAACCTGTAATAATCGACCGTTCCAAGGGATATATCGGAGTATTGATTGATGACCTCGTTACCAAGGGCACGAACGAACCTTACCGTATGATGACTTCCAGAGCCGAATACAGACTCTTCTTAAGGCACGATAATGCGGATAAGCGACTTACCCCTATCGGATATGAGATAGGCCTTATAGACGATGAGAGATATAACCGCTTTACCCAAAAGTACGGAGCCGTTGAAGAAGAGAAGGAACGTTTAAGAAAAACCTATGTTGCTCCGAGTGAGCCTTTGACCGAGCTTTTGGAAAGCAGAGGTTACGATGAACTTAAGTCCGGAATCTCTCTTGCGGAACTTATTAAACGTCCCAATATCACTTATCGCGATATAGTAATTGCAGATACGGATCGTAAAGACCTTTCGGAAGATGTGATAAATGCCGTAGAGACGGATTTGAAATACGAAGGTTATTTGAAGCTGGAGCTTGAGAAAATCGAGAAGTTTAACGAACTTGAGAGTATTAAGCTCCCGTCCGATATTTCTTACGCATCGATAGATGGCTTAAGACTCGAGGCACGCCAGAAACTTGATAAGATTAAGCCTGAGAATTTGGGCCGTGCTTCAAGAATTTCAGGTGTATCACCTGCCGATACAGCGGTTTTGATGGTATATCTGGAATCTCGAAAACACAAAGCAGACTGATTTTGTGAGGTTAAAATGGTAAAAAACGACAAGATGGTACATCCTGAAGGCAAAAATGACGATATAAAAAAGAGAGTTCGTGTTTCTCCGGACGGAAGAGTTATGATCAGAAAATCCGATATTAAAGCACTTAAAGAAAGCCTTCCCAAGAAGACCGAGATAAGTTCGTCCGGAATTAAAACATATGATTCATCAGATATTTCTTCAGTGGTTTCTTCAGAAGAGTCCACGGAAAAAATCGGCGAGCTTTTAAACGAGAAAGCACCTCAGATTGAAGTTCCTCTTTCAGGTGAAGATATAACAGCTCTTAAAACCTATGCAGCCATGCTTCGTGAGAGAAATAAGGTCATGAACCTCACTAACATTACGGACGACGAAGGAATTGCTGTACGCCACTTTGTAGATTCGCTTACGATAATTCCTTTTATAAGAGACGAGCAGAAGAAGCAAAATCGTGAGAACTTAAGTCTCATCGATGTCGGAACCGGCGCAGGTTTTCCGGGAATACCCGTTAAAATCGCAGTTAAAGAACTTAATCTTACACTTCTTGATTCTCTTCAGAAAAGAATAGGTTTCTTAGACGACGTAGTTAAGGCGGTAGAGCTTAGTAATACCAAGACCGTTCATTCCCGTGCCGAGGATGCGGGTCACGATTCAAAATACCGCGGAAAATATGATATCTCCGTAGCACGTGCCGTTGCTGCTCTGCCGATTCTTTGCGAGTACTGTCTGCCGTTTGTTAAAAAAGGCGGAATATTCCTTGCTATGAAAGCAAAATCCGACGAGGAAGTTGAAAGCAGCGCCAATGCTGTTCGTAAGCTCGGAGGCAAAATCGAGAAGGTCGAGAAATTTGTTTTACCGGGCACCGATATGGAGCGTTCCGTTATCGTAATTCGTAAAACAGCCGACACGCCTTCTTCGTATCCGCGCAAGGCAGGAACACCATCCAAAAATCCGCTCTGATCATCTGTTACTAAACCCCAATAGGCCAAAAATCCGATTTTACGAGATTTTGGCCTATTTTGCTTTCTTCAAAACACTGACGAATAATCATTGTGAAGTCAAAATAGGCCAAATTTCCTTTTATATGCGAATCTGGCCTACTATTCATTCGAATAAATCAAACGAAATTTAGTTATATAAAAGAGTGTTTATAAAAAATAGGCCAAAAACCGATTTCTTCACGGATTTGGCCTATTTCTTTCCCTGCTGAGCTTCAGGTAATACGATTGCATCATAAAAAATAGGCCCAATTTCCGTTTTTACGCGATTTTGGCCTATTACACTATTCTTAGATAGCACTACTTTTGTTACGGTAACTTTGAATGAGGATTCGATGTATCGGAAGTGTCCGTTTCATCGGCTGACTCGGAAGTCTCACTCTCTTCCGGTTCCGAAGAATCGGTTTCTTCAGTTTCATCGGTCTCCGACGGTTCAGGTGTCGGAGTAGGTGTCGGTGTAGGCGTAGGGGTAGAAGTAGGCACAAGTGAAAAATATGATGAATCATTCAAATTGCTTTCGTCTGCTCCTATATCAGCGTCATATGTCGCACCTCCGTTATTTGCTTCATCTGCAGACTCAAAGCCGTCGTTGCCGTCAAAAAATGCTTCATCCTCGCATGCTGCGGCGGTTGTTTCATACATAACAACGTCTTGAGCTTGGGCTGAATCTCCATAAGCCACACCTGCATAGGTTGTCTCACTGAAATTTCTTGTGTCTGACGATTTGGAGCCCGTGAAAATTCTGAATGACATAAATCCGACGAAAACAACCAGCACGGCTGCGGCACAAATCGAAATTGTTCTTATTACGGTAATATTTGAAACTTTCTTTCTCTTCTTCTCGGTAACAATCGGTGCGGTAGACTTTTCAGGAGAGGATCCTTCGGAGATAATCGGAGTAACAGAAGTCGTATCAGCGTCGTTTGTTTCTTCGCTGATTCTCTTTAAAGTCTTGGCAATCAAATCTTCGGAACACTTAACGTCTCCGAGGTTTGCTTCGAGTGCCTGCTTTATTTCGGCATCAATATTGTGTTCTCTGTCCTTATCGTTCATTTATCCGTCCTTAAACTCTTTAAGTTTGGTTCTGACCCTGAATAATCTGCTTCTTACCGTGGCTTCCGGTATACCGAGCTGACTTGCTATTTCGCTGTTATCAAGTTCGTAGTAGAACTTCAGCAATACTATTTCTTTAAACTGCTCCGGAAGTTTGTTTACTGCCTCCCACAAATCACCTTCCGGCGGTGCTTCGGTGAATTCGCAGGGCTCATCTCCCGGCGGGGCACCGTCGCTGTTTTGTATAATCTCGTTCTCGAAGCTGTCTCCCAACTCTTCCGAGGCTTGTTCGTAGCTTCCGACCTTTGACGACCAGGAGGATTTCAGGTAGTCCCTGCAAATATTTTTGGCTATGGTCAAAATCCAGAACTTAATCGGGCAGTTACCCTCATAAGTGTCCTTCTTTTTTATTACCCGCACGAAAACGTCCTGGAAAGCATCCTCGGCGCGATTTCTGTCGCCGAGCCAGTAGATGCATACTCTCAAGACATCGTCGGCATAAAGCCTTACGAGTTCTTCGGTATCGGGCAATGAAAACCTCTCGTTTTCCATAACTCTCCTGTCGTTCTGATAAATAGACGATTGACGGTAACTGTTTGTTCCCGCCTGTTTGTAATTTTATCAATTGGGAACTTTTAAATCCATATATTATAATAATTAAATATTTATTTAATAAGTATATGCGAGAAAAAACGTAAAAATGGTATAATTTATTGGTATAGATTTTTTATAGCGGAGGATCGACAATGGCCGACAAAAACCTAGGCGCAAAAGAGAACCGTAGATTATTGGAAGAAGAGATGGACAAAATCTTCAAATCCGAACAGAACACAATTGTTCCTGTTGATTTGGAATCAGAAATGAAGAAATCCTTTATTGACTATGCCATGTCTGTTATCACAGACCGTGCATTGCCGGATATTCGTGACGGACTTAAGCCTGTACACAGAAGAATTCTTTATTCGATGTATACTCAGAAATTTACACCTGATAAGCCGCACCGTAAGTGCGCCACAACCGTCGGTGACGTTCTCGGACGTTTCCATCCGCACGGCGACGCATCCGTATACGATGCATTGGTACGTTTGGCGCAGGACTTCTCGCTTCGTCACCCTTTGGTAGACGGAAACGGAAACTTCGGTTCCCTTGACGGCGACCCGCCTGCTGCTTACCGATACACCGAGGCACGTCTTGCCAAGGTAGCTCTCGAGATGATGAAAGACATCGAGAAAGGCACGGTTGATTTTAAACCAAACTTTGATGAGCACGATACGGAGCCTATCGCGCTCCCTTCGAGATTCCCGAACCTTTTGGTAAACGGTTCCGTAGGTATTGCCGTAGGTATGGCAACCAACATTCCTCCTCATAACATGGGCGAGGTTATAGACGGTGTTATTATGATGATTGATAACCCGGATGTAACCGTAGAAGAGTTGATGACCGTAATCAAGGGACCTGATTTCCCAACAGGCGGTGCAATTCTCGGACAGTCCGGTGTTCGTGAGACCTATAGAACAGGACGCGGCCGAATCGTAGTAAGAGCGCATTCCGAGATTGAAGATATGACTGGCGGCCGTCAGAGAATTATCTTCCACGACATTCCTTACTCCGTTAACAAGGCAAGACTTATCGAGAGAATTGCCGATCTCGTTAAAGAGAAGAAGGTTGACGGTATTTCCAATCTTCGTGATGAATCAGACCGTAAGCAGCCTGTAAGAATCGTTGTTGAACTTAAGAAGGATGCCAACGCTGACGTTGTATTGAATCAGCTTTATAAGAACTGCTCTTTACAGGAAGCGTGCTGTGCCAATATGCTTGCCTTGGTACCTGATGCCGACGGCAAACTTGAGCCAAAGCAGTTTACTCTTGTAGAGGCTTTGAAGCACTACATCATACATCAGGAAGACGTTGTAACAAGAAGAACCAAGTTCGATTTGGAGAAGGCCGAAGCCAAGAAACATCTCGATGAAGGTTTGCTCCTTGCTATGGACCACATTGATGAGATTATTCAGCTTATCAGAAGTTCCCGTACAGAGGCTGAGGCTAAGGTTAAGATGGGCGAGAGATTCGGTTTTTCGGATAAGCAGGCTCAGTATATTGTTGAGATGCGTCTCGGAAGACTTACAGGTCTCGAGCGCGAGAAGCTTGAAGCTGAGATTGCCGAATTGATTGCAAAAATCGAATTCTATAACCTCATTCTTTCCGACGAGAACGAACTTCATAAGGTTATTAAGGAAGAGATTTCCGAGGTTAAGCGCAAGTTTGCAACACCTCGTGTAACAGAGGTTATAAACGGCGTTTTCGAGGACATCGACGACGAGGATTTGATTACAGAGCAGGAAATCGTAGTTACACTCACAAACTTCGGTTACATCAAGCGCCAGCCTGTTGAGGCCTATAAGAGCCAGCACAGAGGCGGCCGCGGTATTTCCGGACAGTCTACGCGAGAAGAGGATTTCGTTGAGAAGATCCTCACGACATCCACACATGACTTCCTCCTTTGCTTTACGGATACAGGCCGTGTGTTTAAGATCAAGGGCTATCAGATTCCTGAGACTTCTTCCAGAAGCGCACGAGGAACTGCTATCGTTAATATGCTTAAGCTGCAGGAAGGCGAGAAGATCAGAAATATTATTCCTATCAGGAATTTTGACGATGATTCTCTCTATCTCACCGTAGCTACCAAGCGCGGTATCGTTAAGAAGACCGGAATTCAGGCATATTCCAACATTAACAGAAACGGTCTTATTGCCGTTAATATCCGTGAGGGAGATGCTGTTATCGGTGTAGATTTGACGAGTGCCAACCAGGAAGTTGTTCTTGTTACGAAGTACGGTAAGGCAATCAGATTTAATGCCGACAACGTTCGTTCCATGGGCAGAAATTCCACAGGTGTTAAGGGTATTACATTGTCCGATGACGATGAAGTTGTAGGTATGGCTCCTGTAACAGAGGACGGCGAACTTCTTGTTATCTCCAAGAAGGGTATGGGTAAGAGAAGCTCAATCGAAGAGTACAGAACTCAGACCAGAGGCGGTAAGGGCCTTATCACCTATAAGGTTTCCGAGAAGACAGGACCTCTTGTAGGTTGTACGTTGGTTGATGATACCAAGGATCTTATGATTATTACCGATCAGGGCGTAATTATAAGAGTTGCAACATCCGAGATTCCTACGCTTTCGAGAGCTACGGCAGGTGTAAAACTTATGCGTGCCAAGGATTCCGAGGTTGTCGACTTTGCAATTACAATGCACTCCGAGGATGAAGAAACCGACGAGATTGACGCGACAGAGATTCCTGCAGATGAGTCGGATGAGGGTATGGTTTCGGAAGAAACGGATACATCAGCAGAGCCTTCAAGCGACTCTGAAGAGGGCGAGGGAAACGAGCCTGAGGCTTGATTTTGCGATACTAAACATTAAGGACTGATATAAATGAGAATTACCGAAAGGTTTAATAAAATGATTAAATGTGCCGCTGTCACTTTGGTGACGGCGACACTGATTTTGTCTTCGGGAGCCGTGATTAATGCCGATATCGAGCAGCCGTCACTTCAGATTCCGAGACTTGAAGATATTCATTACGCAGCTTACTGCGTATACGATAAGACAGCTGATAAGATAGTAATAAGCGATAACGAAGACGGTCAGATTTATCCTGCTTCCATGACGAAAATAATGACCGGCAGCCTCGCACTCGACTATCTTGATACGGAAGCTTTTCTTACCTGCTCCCAAAATGCTATCGACGGAATTTCCTACGATTCCACCACCATGGGTCTTTGCGTAGGTGAGTCCACAACGGTATCAGAGCTCATGTACGGTCTTTTGTTGCCTTCGGGTAACGATGCCGCCAATGTTTTGGGCGAGGGTGTAGTAGAAGCTCTTATTCAGAAATATCCTGCAGACAGTGACCGCGTAGGTCCTGACGGTGTTAACGCATCTTATTTGGAAGAACAGTTGGGTCTTACGTCTCAGGAAATCCTTGATAACTATAAGCTTACCGCTTTTGCGGTGTTGATGAACCTTCGTGCGCAGAACTGGGGCTGTACGGGAACTCATTTTGTTAACGCACACGGTCTTCACGACGATAACCACTATACGACCGCAAGAGATTTGACGACTATGCTTTCTCATGCATGTGAGAATCCTGATTTTGTTAAGGTTATTCATTCTCCTACGCATATTTTCGCTTCCACCAACATTCATATCGAAGACGGATGGAGCATTGTAACAAACTCCAACAAAATCTTAAGCGATCCGTGGCTTGTTACAAGAACATACGAAGCGGAAGATACACATTGTGTTGCCGTTATGGGTGGAAAGACCGGTTCTACTTCCACAGCCGGTACCGGTATGACAATCTATACCGTAAACGAGAACGGCCACGAGCTTTTCACTGCTGTGTGCGGAATTCCTTATGACTACTATGCTTACCAGACACGTTATGTTGCGTCGGTAACCGCCTACGGAAACCTTGCCTGCTGGGAAAGCGATCCCGTAACAAGAATTTTGGGAACAACCGATGACTACAGAGGAACAAATACGACAAACAGTCAGATAGCTCAGTACGATCCTTTCATGGTACCGGGTGATGATTTACAAGCCTTCATCGATGCCAATAACGGTGAAGAAGCGCCTGAACCGACCGATGTTATGGACATAATAAATCCTACTGACGAGGCGGGAAATCCGGTAATCAGTATCGAGACCGGAAGTGATGCTCCGAATGATAACGGTGTTGTTCCGTTGGGTGACGAGACAAAAGAGATGCCGGGCTGGCTTGTTTGGGTAGCCGATAACCTTGTGGTATCAATAATAATTGCCGTTCTTACAATGCTTATTATGTCATGCATAATTGCACTTATCATAAGAACCATCAATATTAATCGCCACAGAAGAAAGCATAAGACACGCCCTTATAAGGGTGATACATTTAAGGCAGATTCTTTCAAGGACGCGCGAGGCAAGAATAAGTAAGTTATGTTGATTCTTTGTTCCAACGGACTTAGCAGCGACAACCTTCTTAATGAATTCAGTAAGTACGCAACGGGTCTTTCCGAAGCGGCTTTGGTTGTGACTGCCGATAATAAATACAAAGAGAACAATTACCACGTTGAAAGATGCCAATCTGAGCTTATGAAGCCGGGCCTTAAAACCGACATAATCGATATCGATAAAGTTCCGCCCGAGACTTTGCTCAGATACGATGTGGTGGAATTTATCGGAGGAAACCCATACTACCTTTTGGATGCAATACGTCGCGAAAACGCGCTCAAAGTGCTTACCCGTTTAGTCGCGAACAAAATACTCATAGGATGGAGTGCGGCGGCTTTTGTTTTCGGGCCGACTTTGGAACTTATCAATTTATATTCGCCTGAACTAAACTTTCTCGGACTTACCGATTTAACGGCTTTGAATCTTACCGATACGGAAGTGCTTCCGCATTACGACAAATTCATTAACCGTTTCGAGAGATTCGAAGAACGCTGTGCCGAATACGAACAATCGAAGGGCATAAACGTAGTAAGGCTAAATGACGGCGACGGCATATTTATCACCGCAAACGAAGAAAAACATCTTATCAAAGCATAACAAAAGGGATTGCCCAAACGGACAATCCCTTATTAATTATTCTATTATGTCTAAGAAAATCAGAGCTCGGATACGCCGTCGATAGCTTCCTTGATGTTCTCAGCGGATTCCTTGAGGTAAGCAAGTTCTTCAGAAGTAAACTCAACTTCGAGAACTTTCTCTACACCGTTTCTGCCGATAACAGTCGGAACGTTCATAGGAATACCGTCGATACCGTACTGACCGCTGAGGCAAGAGCAAACAGGACGGATTGTGTGCTCGTTCTTAAGAAGGCTCTGAACGAGAGTTGAAACGCTTACTGCGATTCCGTTATATGTAGCACCCTTGAGCTTAATGATATCAGCACCTGCTGTTCTTGTAAGGAGAGCAACCTCTTCCTTATCCTTCTCTGTAAACTCAATACCTGCTGCCTTTGCAAAGTTGTCTACGGAAACACCTGCGATATGTGTCTGGCTCCAGCAAGGGAACTGTGTATCGCCGTGCTCACCCAAAACATAACCGTGAACGTTTCTAACGTCAACATCAAGCTTCTGGCTCAAGAAATATCTGAAACGAGCACTGTCAAGGTTCGTACCGGAACCGATAACGAGATTGGAAGGAAGTCCGGACCACTTCTTAATCATGTATGTGATAACATCGCATGGGTTTGAAACAACAAGGATAACACCCTTAGTGTAGTACTCCATGATGCTGTCGCAAATCTTATGAGCAAGAGTTACGTTCTTCTTAGCAAGATCAAGTCTTGTCTCACCCGGTTTTCTTGGAATACCTGCTGTGATAATGATAACGTCACAGTCAGCGCAATCGGAATAATTTCCTGCGTGAATATCCATGTGACCCAAGAATGGGAGACCGTGGCTGATATCAAGAACCTCACCCTTAGCCTTGTCTTCATTTACATCAATAAGAACAAGCTCGGAGCAACGCTGCTGAACTGTCATAGCGAAAGCGATTGAAGCGCCGACCTGACCGGCACCGATAATAGCAACTTTAGACATAATGCCCTCCAAATAAACGAAAATTATCCCAATTTTACACAGTTCTAACCCCTATTACAATAAGCGCAGGGAATAAACGTAAATATGACAAGTAATCGGTAAAAAACAGTAACTATTTTTGTGTTTTTTATATACTCTTTATTGAAAAAACGCGGAGTAGAATATAAAAGCACATTTTTTAAAAAGGTAAACAACGCTTCCGAGCGGAATAAAATATAAGAATTAATAATATATATACATATATATTTCTTCGAAAAAGTTCTGTTTTACCACACGGCAAAAAAAGTTTTGAAGTTTTTAAAAAAAGTGCTTGACACAGGGCGAGACCTGAAGTAATATTAACGAGCGCTCGACGAGAGGGTCAACAAAAAAGCCTAAGTCGAATACGCAATCGGATCTTGAAAATTGAATAGAAAGCAGAACTTGAAATATACGAGCCAAGTTCAATTCATTGAGTTGAAGATTTAATTAGTAATTTGAGCCAAAAGGCTCTCAAATAATTTTTTTGAGAGTTTGATCCTGGCTCAGGATGAACGCTGGCGGCGTGCTTAACACATGCAAGTCGAACGAAGTATTTCTCCTGATGAGGGTGCTTGCACCGGATTCTTTGAAATACTTAGTGGCGGACGGGAGGGTAACGCGTGAGGAACCTGCCCTTCAGTGGGGAATAACATCGAGAAATCGGTGCTAATACCGCATAATGTCGGAGAACCGCATGATTTTCCGACCAAAGGATTTATTCGCTGAAGGATGGACTCGCGTCCGATTAGCTAGTTGGTGAGGTAACGGCCCACCAAGGCAACGATCGGTAGCCGAACTGAGAG
>JAZLML010000004.1:0-4308 GCA_045598625.1 Saccharofermentans sp. | reverse complement strand
TTCTCGAAAGCCCAACGAGCAAACTTGATAACGATATAGTCACCGTGAGGTACGTACTTATCAAGAGTACCTGAAACTCCGCAAGGAATCTCGTCAAGTGTAAGTCCCGAAGCGAGCATTGCGGAAACAAGTGCGATAGGGAAGCCCGTTGCTTTGGAAGCAAGAGCGGAAGAACGGGATGTTCTTGGGTTAATCTCGATTACGATGATACGGTCTGTAACAGGGTCATGTGCGAACTGAACGTTTGTACCACCGATAACCTGAACTTCGTTAACGATTTTATAAGCCTGCTCCTGAAGGCGCTTCTGACACTCTTCTGAGATTGTAAGCATCGGTGCGGAACAGAAGGAGTCACCTGTGTGTACTCCGAGAGGGTCGATGTTCTCAATGAAGCATACAGTAATCATCTGGCCCTTAGCATCACGAACAACTTCGAGCTCGAGCTCTTCCCAGCCGAGGATAGACTCTTCTACGAGAACCTGACCTACCAAGCTTGCCTGAAGACCTCTTGCGCACACAGTCTTTAATTCTTCGATGTTATAAACGAGACCGCCGCCTGCGCCGCCCATTGTGTAAGCAGGACGAAGAACAACAGGGTAACCGAGCTTATCGGCAATTGCTACAGCCTCATCAACGGAATATGCTACTTCGGAACGAGCCATCTCGATACCGAGTTTATCCATAGTCTTTTTAAATTCGATACGGTCCTCACCACGCTCGATAGCATCAACCTGAACACCGATTACTTTTACGTTATATTTATCGAGGATTCCTGCTTCGTTCAATTCGGAGCAGAGATTTAATCCGGACTGACCTCCGAGGTTAGGGAGGATAGCGTCAGGACGCTCCTTGGCGATGATCTGCTCGAGACGCTTTACGTTAAGCGGTTCGATGTATGTGATATCAGCAATTTCAGGGTCTGTCATGATGGTAGCAGGATTTGAGTTAACGAGCACGATCTGATAACCGAGCTGCTTCAAAGCCTTACAAGCCTGTGTACCCGAATAGTCGAATTCGCAAGCCTGTCCGATGATGATAGGACCGGAGCCGATGATTAAAACCTTCTTGATGTCTTCTCTTTTACCCATTGTTAACCTCCGCACAACTGTTTTTAATACACTTTCAATTTCTATTCCGAAAATTCTTCAGAATAACAAAAAAGTCAGTAAAAATACTGACTTAAAAATTAAAACAAAAATGAAAAAATGACGGGAAACAGTAACCGCTGACCTTGGTAGAAGGCTTTAATGTCTCAGGTGAGATGTAAAGGTTCTGATGTGTCATTTTTCCCTCCGTTTTTCTTACTGTGAATTATTATAATGCAAAATCGATTTTCGTAAAGGTGGAATATTTGTTTTGTTGTTAAATTATATGTACGGTTTTCCGGTTAAAATACGCCAAAATGCATAATACTTAATTCCGGACACTCCGTGCTTGCGGAATATTTCTCCGCGCACTTCTTCGTTATTTATCAGCACGGTAAAAAATACTCTTGTATTTCTGAACATTCCGAGCTTTACGATGTTCTCCCAACGGAACTCGAAAAGGATAATTCCGTCAGAATCAAGAATCTTAAGCTTATCGCCGTAAAGAAGGGCTTTGCAGTTTTTAAAACTGTTCTTGTTTCTTGCCGAGGTTCTGTAGATAAAGGTGATTTCTTCATCAGTCGAGAACGGCATGTCTAATGAAGATTTATATTCATCAACGTGCGTTTTCAGATAGTTTTTCTGGAAAGCGTTCCACTCGTACGGCGTCGTGAAATCAATATTACCCGAGAATTTTCCGTAGTCGTCGAATTCTGCTTCCAAACCGCAGTCGCATCTGATTTTGTTCTTTGAAGATTTGATTGAATCGCAGCATTTGCACGTAGGGCAAAGGTAAGCTAAAGATTCGAAACCTTCCGCAGACTTGGAAGAGTGGTATGCGATTGTTTTGTTTTTGGCAGCAGGCACAACGTCTTTGGCGTAAACGTTTACATTCAAATCGTTAACGATAATCTGATAAATCTCGTCGTCAGTCATTTTCTTAAGTTCATCCGCCGGAATTGTATGTACCGGGCGTCCGAAAACAGGTCCCGAACGTCTGTGGTTTGCCCAGCGAGGAGATTTCAAATAAGTTCCGATAAACTTAAATGTGATAAGAGAACAGTTACTGAGTCTTATCATGGAGACTACGCGCGGAGAAATATAGCATGTTTCACCGTCCCATGATTTGTTTCCTTCAGGGAACATGGCAACATTGATACCGTTTCTTAAATTGTCGGCAGCGAAATTTACTACTTCGTCTGCAGGAGCACCTTTGTAACGCGGTATCGGGTTTACGAGTTTTCGAATGAAAAATCCGAAAAATCCCTGCAAAACATTGGCGCTGGCCACGAATTTCATATGCATCTTGAGAGAAAGAGTAAGGAGAATCGGGTCAATATCCATATTATGGTTTGCAAGAATCAAATATGTTCCGTCCTTTTTGTCATACGGCTCAAAAGTGTAGTTGCAACCAAAGCTTATTATCTTACCGAAAAGGAAAGTCAGTGTCTTATAAAGACCACGCTGAAACTTAATGCCTTTGGTGCATTCAGGTAAATCGTCTTGAAATTTATTCTGCGGCAAAGGTTGATTCTGCATAATCAAACACTTCCTTTACGTTCGGAAGATTTCTTTCCGAATTTAGATGCGATGGCTTTACGGAACAGGAATATATTCATAACAATAAAAATGGCGACTATGGCAGCGAGCATCCAAACAGTTATTTTGATATCGGTTGCAAATGCGGTAAGTGTATTTGCGATGAGAAGAAGAGGGAAACCCAAAAGCATGGCCGGGAGACTTTGATATACAAGGTTCTCAGACACCGGCGTATTAAGATTCGGATCTGCTTCACGAAGAAGAATCATACCGGTACTTGCGGTTCCCGTAAGCATTCCGAAAAATGCCAAAAACTGCTCATGCTCGTACTGAGGAAATATTTTGTGGCAGATGAACTTACAGTAATAATAAGTAACAACGGCACCGACAATTCCCAGTATCAATATCCAAAGAATATAATCCGTAATCAAATCAATTCTGATGGCGCAGATTCCGGAAACAATCATAAGGTCAAAAGCAATACCGCTGATTCTGTTCAAAAGAAAAGTATTGGTGTAGTCTCGCTTGAGAAGCTTGATTTTCTTAAGTCCGGACATTACCTTCTTTACGATAATTGCTCCGATAACACCGAAGAGAAAGTTGAATCCGAAAATCGTTCCCATCATCTTTCCGCCCATAATCACATTACCGAGAATTTGCATCATAAGGTAAGCAAGGCCGTAGGATACCAAAACCAAAGCCACCTGAATCGAAAGTTTATCGACAGATTCATTCATAGGTGACTCGTTCTCACCGAAAAAGTCCTTTACGATAAAGGCGTCTTCGCTCTCGCTTGCGTAACGTAAAGCGTTTTTCTTCGTTAGAATATTAAGAGAAACAACACCGATGATGCCTGCCGTAAGAAAGCCTAAGGCAGCCAATGAAAGACCGACACTGGCATACGAATTAGTACCAAGTGAAATATCGAAATTTTCACCGATATTCAGGGCTTGGCCGGTACCCTGACCGTAACCGAACGACAGAAGAACACCCGAACCCGAAGCGATATTGTTGCCGAGAAGAAAAGCAATTATCGTTATCACAATACCGACAATACCCTGAATCATGTAAGTGCTTATGGTAAGGGCGCCGGAACTGAATATCTCGGAGGTTCTCTCCTTGGAAAGCTTGTGATTGGAATTACGTAATGAAAGGCAGATAAAGCCGACTGCCAGACAGTGATAGGTAATCTCTTCCAAAGTGGTCATTCCGCTTTTCCCGTTCGAAAAAAAGTTCAGATTAAAAAGATAATCTCCCTTAACATAGTAGCAAACTGTAGAAATGGCGAGAACAATAAATCCGCCCAAAACAGAATTCGGTATGAGGAGTTTTCTGAAAAAAGGGATTTTCCGTTTGAGGACATTCGCCAAAAGCAGGCTTCCGAACAAAACGCAAAGGAGCAGTATGCCTTTCCATACCGCAGGATCGGAAAATACTACCGAAGTTTCTTCTGTCATAGGCTGTCCTCCGAAGAAGAGTTAATAAATTTAATTTACAAGACACTAATTTTAAAGTCAATCACATTTGCCGCCGAAATTGACGAGGCTGTCTCAGAATATACATCGAAACTTAGTCTAATGGTCCACGTCAATACATAACTTGCGATTGCTGACACGAAACTTATAATTTCGTTCTATTCCGACTAAATTCATTTTCTTAATCTGTTACAAATATTGAAATAGGC
>JAZLML010000003.1:0-11095 GCA_045598625.1 Saccharofermentans sp. | reverse complement strand
AAACCTGCAAACTACCGTCGTGACAGACAAAATAGGCTAGAATTGCATTTTTTAACGATTTTAGCCTACATTTTGTCTGAATAAATCATGCAATGTTTAGATAAATCAAATGGCGTTGACAAATTATAGGCTAAAAACCTTAATTTTCACGATTTTAGCCTATTTTGCCTCCCTTACTGCTTCAGAACTGAGCTGACGCCACAAAAAAATAGGCTAAAAATCCGATTTTTCGAAATTTTAGCCTATTATACTTTTGAGACAGCCTCATCAAATCGGGTGCGTGCCGATTCTTGACTTTACCGCCCTTTAATTATTATAATAACAAGTCGGTTGCTGCGCCTTTATAATCCGATTTATAAAAGTGACTGCTTTAACCGAGAATTAAGCTATAAATTTTAAGAGGGTGATAAAGCTTATGTACAGTAAAGTTTCAAGCGACATGAATTTTATCGAGCGAGAGAATGAAGTTCTCGCGTTCTGGAAAGAAAACGACGTCTACAAGAAGTCAATCCGCGAAGCAAAAGACGGTGCGCCGACTTTTACTCTTTTTGACGGTCCTCCGACCGCTAACGGAATGCCTCATATCGGACACATCAAGACAAGAGTAATTAAGGATTTGATTCCAAGATATTATGCAATGAAGGGTGCAAGCGTAACTTTCAAGGCCGGATGGGATACACACGGTCTTCCGGTTGAGCTTGAAGTTGAGAAAATGCTCGGAATTAACGGTAAGCCTCAGATTGAGGATTACGGCATCGAGCCTTTCATTAAGAAATGTAAGGATTCCGTATGGAAGTATAAGGGCGAGTGGGAGCAGATGAGCGACCGCGTCGGTTTCTGGGCCGATATGGAAAACCCTTACGTTACATACGACAATAACTACATCGAGTCCGAGTGGTGGGCATTAAAGTCCATCTGGGATAAGGGCATGCTCTATAAGGGCCATAAGATTGTACCTTGTTGCCCACGTTGCGGTACGGCTCTTTCCAGCCACGAAGTTGCACAAGGATATAAGTGCGTTAAGGAGAATTCCGTTTTTGTACGCTTTAAGGTTAAGGGCGAAGATAATAAGTATCTTGCAGCTTGGACAACAACACCTTGGACACTTCCTTCAAACGTTGCTTTGTGCGTAAGCCCTTCCGACGAGTATGCACTCATCAAGGTTGATACCGATTTGGACGGCAGCGAGAAGGCTGTTTACTATTACATGGCATCCGCTCTTATTTCCACCCTCTTTGAGAAATATGAAGTTGTTGAGACGTTTAAGGGTACCGATCTTTGCGGTATCGAATATGAGCCTTTGTTCCCGTATGCCGATAATGCTTTGGCATCCGAGAAGAAAAAGAGTCACTATGTAGTAGCAGATTCTTACGTAACAATGAGCGACGGTACAGGTATCGTACATATCGCTCCTGCTTTCGGTGAGGATGACGCGCGTGTAGGACGTACTAATGATTTGCCGTTCGTTCAGCTTGTAAAGGAGAACGGTACGTTGCCTGATGACTGCGATGAGTTCAAGGGACTTTTTGTTAAGGATGCAGATCCGCTCATCATCAAGAAACTCAACATGGAGGCAAAGCTTCTTAAGAAGATGCCTTACGAGCACGATTATCCTTTCTGCTGGAGATGCGATACTCCGCTTATCTACTATGCAAGATCTACATGGTTTATCGAGATGAGCAAGATGAAGGATCAGCTCCTTGCTTCAAACAGAATGATTAACTGGTATCCGGAATCCATAAGAGACGGACGTATGGGTAACTTCCTCGAAAACGTTGTGGACTGGGGTATCTCCCGTGAGCGTTACTGGGGTACACCGCTTCCGGTTTGGGAGTGCGAGTGCGGTAACCGCCACTGTATCGGTTCCATCGAAGAACTTAAGTCTATGTCTGATGATTGTCCTTCCGATATCGAGCTTCATAAGCCGTATGTTGATAATGTTCACATCAAGTGCCCGAAGTGCGGCGGTAAGATGACCCGTGTAAGCGAAGTTATCGACTGCTGGTTCGATTCCGGTTCTATGCCTTTCGCACAGTACCATTATCCGTTCGAGAATAAGGACTTCTTCGATGCACATTTTCCATGTGACTTTATTTCCGAGGCTTTGGACCAGACGAGAGGTTGGTTCTATTCACTTATCGCCATAAGCACGGTTCTTTTCGGAAAAGCTCCGTTTAAGAACGTAATCGTTATGGGCTTGGTTCAGGATAAGGACGGAATCAAGATGAGTAAGCATAAGGGTAACGTAGTATCACCTTGGGATATCCTCAATAACCAGGGTGCCGATGCCGCTCGTTGGTATTTCTACAGTGCCAATGCTCCGTGGCTTTCCAACAGATTCTCTCACGAGGCTGTAAAAGAGGGCCAGAGAAAATTCATGGGTACATTGTGGAATACATACTACTTCTACACAATGTATGCCGATATCGATAACTTTGATCCTACAAAGTACACACTTGATACCAAGAACTTATGCGTAATGGATAAGTGGGTTCTTTCAAGACTTAACAGTCTCATAAGAGACGTTGACGATAAGATGGCTCAGTACGATATCACAGCTTCCGCCAGAATGATTCAGGATTTTACTGACGAGCTTTCCAACTGGTATGTTCGTCGTTGCCGTGACCGTTTCTGGGCAGGTGATATGACTAAGGATAAGGTTGATGCCTTCATGACGCTTTATACGGTTCTTGACAGCTTCTGTAAGCTTGTTGCTCCGTTCGTTCCTTTCATCACTGAGTCTATCTATCAGAACATCACACGTACCGTAAACAAGAATGCTCCGCTTTCCGTTCATATGTGCGATTGCCCTAAGGCAGACGAGAGCCTGATTGATTCCGAGCTTGAGAAGAAGATGACTTTGATTCAGAACGTCGTTGCTTTGGGTAACGCTGCAAGAAATGCTTCCGGTATCAAAATCAGACAACCGCTTTCAGATGTATATGTTGTAGCAGATTCTGATTTGAACGAGGAATACGGTGCAATCGTTTGCGGTGAGCTTAACGTAAAGAATATTAAGTTTATGGCTGACGCATCCGAGCTTGTTGATTATAAGCTTAAGCCGCAGCTTCGTACTTGCGGCCGTAAGTTCGGTGCTAAGCTTAATGCTGCTAAGGAAGTAATCGCCAACCTTAACGGTAAGGAAATCCTTTCCGCTTTGAAGAACGGTCCTGTTAAGATTAATGTTGACGGTGAAGAGTTCGAGATGAACGAGGAAGACTTTATCGCAGAAACAGTTCAGCCTGAGGGACTTTCCACACAGGTTGATAAGGGAATTACGGTAGCACTTAATATTAAGCTTACCGATGAACTTATCGAGGACGGTTTTGTTCGTGAGATGATTTCAAAACTTCAGAATCTCCGTAAGGATTCGGGTCTTGAGGTTACGGACAGAATTAATCTTACCTACAGCGGTAACGATAAGCTTTCCGAAATCATCGAGAAGCGTAAGGAAGATATCGCAGCAGTAGTACTTGCAAGCTCGATAACAGCCGCTCCTTCAGAGGACGGTTCCGAGACTTCCGTAAACGGTGAGAAGATTTTCTTCAAGCTTTCGAAAGCTTAATTTAAAAACGATATTTAAGATAAGGCGGTAATTGAATGTTATATTGGTGGCTGAGAGAAGGTAGGACGATGGAGCCTAAAGAAGTAATTTTAATACTTCTTATGGTTTTTGTTGCAATAACGATTTCTTTCGGACTTCACGAATTTGCTCATGCATTGGCGGCTCATCTTTTGGGTGACGATACCGCCAAAGCTGCCGGAAGACTTACTATAAATCCGTTTGCTCATACAGATTTTATGGGTACGATACTCATTTTGCTTGTGGGCTTCGGTTGGGGTAAGCCTGTTCCGGTAAATTACGGTAATCTTAATAAACTCAAGAACAGAAAAGTTTCGGCTGTAATATTTGCGTTTGCAGGAGTAGCAATGAATTTTGTCGTAGCGTTGGTCGCAGGAATAGCCGAGGCTATTCTTATGGCTCGTTTTATGAACAAAGTTACTGTGATTATTTGCACGCTCTTATTGTACATTCAGGTTTATTCACTGATGCATATGGCATTTAATCTTATTCCTGTTGCACCTCTTGACGGTTACAGAATTCTCTATGAGATTTTTCCTTATAAGATAAGAAATTCGAGAGGTTTCATGCTTTTTACTCAGTATGGCCCGACGGTTTTGTTTGTTCTTGTTTTGATTGCCAATTTCGGTTCGGGACGATTTGATTTGTTGCAGTTCCTTATCGATAAAATTGAGTATCCTGCCGCTACCGTAATTAATTTTGTAACAAATTTTGTATACGACCTTTTGACTTGATTTTCGAGATATCGGGAATCATCTATAACATAAACTGAGAGGTAACTAAATGGAAAAGAAAGTAATTGTATCGGGTTCAAGACCTACGGGAAATATTCATCTCGGAAACTATTTCGGAGCAATCTCCAACTGGGTAAATCTTCAGGAGGAGTACGACTGCAATTTCTTTATTGCGGATTGGCACGCTCTTACAACAGGTTATGCCGATACGGAATCCTTAAGGAACAACACATTGGGTCTTTTGGCCGACTATATAGCTTCGGGAGTAGACCCTAAGAAGGCAGTTATTTTCCAGCAGTCTCAGGTAAAAGAGCACGCTGAACTTTTCCTTCTTCTTTCCATGAACACTCCTCTTTCATGGCTTGAGAGATGTCCGACATATAAGGACATGATTATGAACCTTCAGGATAAGGGAATCGTAACAACTTACGGTTTCTTGGGATATCCTGCTTTGATGGCTGCAGACATCCTTCTTTATAAAGCTAACTGCGTTCCTGTAGGCGAGGATCAGACACCTCACTTGGAGCTCGCAAGAGAAATGTGCAGAAGATTTAATTTCCTTTACGGCAAGGAAGTTTTCGTTGAGCCTGAGCCGATTTTTACCAAGGCCAAGGTTTTGCCGGGAACTGACGGACGTAAGATGAGCAAGAGTTACGGTAACACAATCGCGCTTTCCGATACCCCTGATGAGGTTAATAAGAAGGTTCGCGGTATGATTACCGATCCTGCACGTATAAGAAAAGACGATCCGGGTCATCCGGACGTATGTTCAGTATATGCATTCCACAAGGTATTCTCCGAAGATAAGGTTGATTCCATCTGTGAGCAGTGCAAGAAGGGCGAAATCGGCTGCGTAGCTTGTAAGAAAATGCTTGCAGAGAGAGTTTCTGAGCTTCATACACCGATTTACGAGAAGAGAACCGAGCTTCTTTCCAAGCCTGACACACTTATCGATATCTTGAACGACGGTTCAAACCGCGCAAGACTTAAGGCACAGGCTACCATGGAAGAGGTTAGAAGCGCTGTAAGAATCGGCTTCTGATAATTCGAAGTTTAACGAGACGAAAGGGTAAAGGCATTAAAGTCATGGCTGATGTTTCTGTTACAAAACCGGAACTGAAGATTAGACATTTTGAAGGTCCTTTAGACCTTTTGTTTCATCTTATCGAAAAAAATGACATCGACATTTACGATATCCCGATTTCCGAGATAACTACCCAGTATATGTCTTTCCTTGACGAGATGCAGTCACTTGATATGGAGGTTGCTTCAGAGTTTCTTGTAATGGCAGCAACGCTGGTTCATATTAAGTCCAGAATTCTTCTTCCGACACGTAAAGACGATTCGACTGACGAAGAGGAAGACCCGCGAGAAGAACTCGTAATAAGTCTTTTGAGATATAAACGCTGTAAGATGCTTGCCGGTGAATTAAAGGTAAGACACGAGCAATATAAGGATTGCAAACTAAGACTTCCTTCCACGGCCAAGTCTTTGAATATTGAGGTCGAGCAACCGCCGCAGGAATTTGACCCGGTACTTTTCGATGAAGCGGTAAATACAGTTTGCAAGAGAAACGAAATCAGATTTGCGGATATTTCATCGAAAATCACCCACATTCTAAAGCGTGACAAGATGTCCGTAAGGGAAAGAATGAAGTCGGTTTTCACTTTCATAAGTAAGAAGGGCAAGATGTTTTTCCATGAGCTTTTCGCCAAGAAGGAGACGGAGAAAATTGACCGAATCGTAAGTTTTCTTGCCGTATTGGAACTTTTGAGAAGCGATAAGATTAAGGCAGAGCAAAAAAAGCCGTTTGACGTGATTCTGCTTGAGGAGAAAAGGGAAGGATAATCTATGGATAACGAGATTTTAAACGACGAATATATAAACGAGCCTCAAAGGCTTGATAATGAAGATAATCTCGATTCGTTTTTGCAGCAGGAGACTATCCCGGCAGACGAAGTAAAGAAGGGAAGAAGCAGTATTGACGACAGTTTCGAGCTTCCTTTCCAGGAGCTTTCGAGTGCTTTGGAAGCAATCCTTTTTGTAAGCGGTGACCCTATTACTCTTTCAAGGCTTTCAGAGATTACAAATACTGATTCAAGCCTCATTGAGAAGGCTCTCGAGAAGCTTTCCGACAACTATAACAATAACCCTTGGGGCGGACTTCTTATCCGTAAAGTAAACGATTCCTATGTTATGTGCACGAAGCCTTCCATGAATAAGGTTATCGAAAGAATGTTTACTCCGAGAATGAGACCGCCTTTATCACAGGCTTCTTATGAGACGCTTGCGGTAATTGCATATAATCAGCCGGTAACAAGAGCCCAGGTAGAAGCCGTAAGAGGTGTATCAAGCGACAGTATTATCTCAAGACTTTTGGACCGCGGATGGATAACAGAGTGCGGAACTTTGGATGCACCGGGACGTCCTACGCTTTTTGCTACGACAGAGCAATTCCTTTTGGAATTCGGTATATCCTCCATCGACGATTTGCCATCGATGGAACTTATGAGTTATAAGACAATAAGAGATTTGGAGAACAACCTCCAGCAGGCGGCAGGAAACGACCGCCAGATTTCAATCGAAGGTTATATTGAATCCCAAAATGCGGAAGAGCAGATTTCTTTGGATGTTGAAGCTTCAGTGTTTGATGAAGACGAACCTTCAAACGGAGAGAATTAATTTATGTCTGACATTATCGAGAACATAAAACAATCCTATGACGAGATGAGTAAAGGCCATAAGGCAATAGCGAAGTTCATATTGGAAAACTACGAAGAAGCATCCGGCATGACCGCCGCTAAATTAGGCGATACCGTAGGCGTAAGCGAGTCCACGGTCGTTAGATTTACGACCGAACTCGGATTTGAAGGATATCCTCATTTCCAGAAGGTTTTTAAAGAAGAACTTAAATCTAAACTTACGTCGGTGGAAAGACTTAAAGCGACGGATAAGTTTGCCGATGACAGTGCCGCAATTCACGATGTTATCTCATCCGACATCGATAACCTTAAGAATACTCTTGCTTCTATTGACACCAAGGCCTTTGATGAGGCTGTAAACATGGTGCTGAACGCCAAGAAAATATATCTTATGGGACTTCGTGCAAGTTCGCCGCTTTCATCTTTTATGTATTTTTATATGTCGATACTATTCGATGATGTGGTAAATATATCAAGTAACAGTGCGAATGAGGTTTTCGAGCAGATATTGCCGATTTCCGAAGGTGATGTAATGATTGGAATTTCCTTCCCGAGATATTCCAGAAGAACGGTAAATTCCATGAGTTATGCCAAAAAACGCGGTGCCAAAGTTATTGCAATCACTGATAAAGCCGATACTTCCATGACCGAGAACGCTGACATAAGCCTTCTTGCAAAATCCGGTATGGCATCTTTCGTAGACTCTTTGGCAGCTCCGCTCTCACTTATAAACGCATTCCTGGTAACTCTCGGAATGCATCGTAAAGATCACATCAGAGATTCATTTGAAGCATTAGAGGAACTTTGGTCTGAGTACAGTGTCTACGAAGACGACAGAGACCGTTCCATCAAATAAAGTTTGGGAGGATTATTTATGAACAGCATTCCTGACAGCAAACTTACATCTTCTGCAGTTATCAAGCTTGCGCTTACGGAAAACCGCTCCGAAGAGAACGAACTCAGAGCTTCCTTGGCGGAGAAGGGTATCAGATGTTGTGCCGTTGATTTCGGCGGCGAATTTATATCCTCCGTCTCGAAAATAATCGAGCGCACAATAACCGCCGCTCAGCGCGAAGGTGTAATAAACGACTCGCATAATGACGAGGGCGCCGTAGCAGGTGCCGCAAGGGAAGCAGTTTCACAGATTTCCCAGAAAGCAATCGGCTTAAACGTCGGCGGTAAAATCGCCGTAGCAAGATACGGAAACCATTTAAGTGTCTGCCTATACTTCGGTATCGGTCTTCTAAACTTAAATGAGATAGCCATCGGCTTAGGCCACCGCGCTATATAATTCGGATAATATATATTCTATATTATTAATATATTTACTTAATAGAATAAGGAGAAAACAAAATGGCAGAGAATGAAATTTTCCAAATCGCAATCGACGGTCCTTCGGGTTCCGGTAAGAGCACACTCGCAAAGGGCGTTTCCAAGAAGCTCGGTATCATGTATCTCGATACCGGTGCTATGTATCGTTCCTGCGGTCTTTACGCAATAAAGAATAACGTAGCTCCTAAAGATGCAGATAAAGTTTCTGACCTTATGAATAAAATGGATCTTCAGGTTAAGTTCATGGACGGCAATCAGCACATGTTCCTTGACGGCATCGATGTAACAGATCAGATCAGAACCCCTGAGGTTTCCCGTGCGGCATCCGATATCAGCACACTTCCTGTAGTAAGACAGAAGATGGTAGAGATGCAAAGAAACATCGCAAAAGAGCAAAGCTTTGTCCTTGACGGCCGCGACATCGGTTCCAACGTACTTCCGAACGCTAAGTACAAGTTCTTCCTCACGGCATCATCCGCTATTCGTGCCGAGAGACGCCTAAAGGAATTAAACGAGCGCGGAGATTTCTCACAAACATATGAAGAGGTTTTGAAAGACATCGAAAACCGTGACCTTCAGGATTCAACCCGAGCAGCAGCACCTCTTGTTAAGGTTGCCGATGCCATCGAAATCGATACATCCAAGATTTCCATCGAAGAAACACTCGAAGCTTTGGTTTCACGCGTAAATGAGTAAGGTAAAAAGCATTGAATTGGCAAAATCTTCCGGCTTTTGTTTCGGCGTCAAAAACGCCGTAGACACGGCCTATCGTCTCTTGGAAGAAAACAAGCAAAAAGATAACCCGCAAAAACTTTATATGCTCGGCGAGCTTACCCATAACGAGTCGGTTGTCTCCGAGCTTATAGACGGTGGATTTGAGCTTATTAATACTCCCGAAGAAGCATCCGAGGGAAGTACGGTTCTGCTTCGTGCCCACGGCATCACAAAAGCCGTTCGCGCGACACTTCTTTCCCGTAACGTAAACATTGTCGATTGTACATGTCCCTTTGTTGCGAAAATCCACAGAATCGTTTCAAAAGCCGACAAGGAAGGCAAATATATCCTTGTTACAGGCACCAAGGGCCACCCTGAAGCAGAAGGCATTATAAGCGAGGCGAATCTTTCGCACGTTAAACTCATAAGTTCCGCAGAAGAACTAAATGACATTGATTTCCCGCTTTCGGACTCAATTCTTGTGTCACAAACTACATTTTCAACAGTCGAATACAAAAAAATCCGTGAAATTGTCGAAAATAAAATTGCAAAATCACTCATTTTTGATACAATATGTAATACGACTGAAGATAGGCAGAGAGAAGCTATGTCTCTTTCCGAGAAATCAGATGTGATGCTTGTTATAGGTTCGGCGCACAGCTCCAACACCTGTAAGCTCTTTGATATCTGCAAAAGTCGATGCGGCAGAACGTATCTGATTACGAAGACCGACGACTTGATTAGTCTTTTCCGTGAAGGAAAGATTACAAGTAACGATAAGGTTGGAATTACAGCAGGTGCTTCGACGCCGGAATGTATTATTTTGGAGGTTGTCGGCGAGATGAACGAGAACGAAGTTATGACGAATCAGGAACAGACTGATATCAATTTTGGAGACTATATCGATAGTATCCCTCAATTAAGAAGAGGAGCTATTGTGAAGGGAGCAGTAACTTCGGCAGACGCTGACTACATTTACGTAGACGTTCGTGACAAATCCGAAGGTAAGATTCCTAGAAAAGAAGTTGAAGCAGATCCTGAATTCGATATTGAGAAGGCAGTAGCAGAGAGACAGGAAGTTACAGTATCCGTAAAGAGCATCAGAAATTCCGATATGGGTAAGGAAATCATTCTTTCCAAGTCAGCAGTTGACATGGAGAAGAACAAGAAACTCATCGAGGAAGCTTTTGAGAACAAGACTCCTGTTACAGTTAAGATTACTAATGTTGTTAAAGACGGTGTTATCGGTAGCTTTGCAGGAAGCATCGATGTATATATCCACCGCACACAGCTTAAGGTTGGCGATGTAAGCGACCTTGAGAGCTATAAGGGTCAGCTCATTGATGTACTTATCACAAAGGTTGACACAGACTTTAAGCATCGTTTGAGAGTTTCCGGATCTCATCGTCAGATTATTACTAACGAGCGTCGCGAGAAGGCTAAGTCCGTTTGGGATTCCATCGAGGAAGGCAAGCACTATACAGGTGTTGTAAGAAGTCTCCCTGATTTCGGAGCTTTCGTAGATATCGGCGGTGTTGACGGACTCGTTCACAACACAGAGATTTCATGGGCAAGAATCAGAAAGCCATCCGATGTACTTTCTATCGGTGACGAGATTGATGTTTATGTAAAGAGCTTTGACAAAGACACAAAGAAGATTTCCTTGGGTTACAAGAAGGAAGAAGACGATCCATATTACAACATTGAGGAGAGAATTCCGGTTGGTTCCATCGTTAAGGGTACTGTTGTAAGACTTACAAACTTCGGTGCTTTTATCCAGCTTGAGCCAAACCTTGATGCTCTCTGCCATGTTTCCGAGATTTCTTCCGTAAGACTTCAGCAGCCATCCGATGTTTTGAGCGTTGGTATGGAAGTTGAGGCTAAGGTTATCGACGTTAAGAAGGATCAGAGACGTATTTCCGTAAGCATTAAGGAAGTAAATCCAATTAATCCTGAAGTTTCCGAGGATGAAGACATTTATGCCATCTCCGAGGATGCTGATGCTGAGGCTCCTGCCGAGGCACCTGTTG
>JAZLML010000002.1:0-20461 GCA_045598625.1 Saccharofermentans sp. | reverse complement strand
AATCTTTATCTGTGTATTATTGAAGTCTAGGAGCATATTCTATATCCTTTCGAGTTTTTATTTTTCCAACTAAACCTTAGGATATATATGCTCCTTTTTCAATTACTTATTCCCACAAATTCTTAGAAGAACCTATTTTTTCGTTTGAACAAATAAAGTGTCACTTATATGTATAAAGTATCGTTGACAAAGATAGGCCAAAAACTGAATTTTAAGCGAAATTGGCCTATTTCTGTACTTAATGAATTCAGAACAGACGGTTTTCTCCTTCAAAAATAGGCCAGAAAAACGATTTATCGCGATTTTGGCCTATTACAGTTTTGAAGCACCGCAAGGGCGGTATCGGGTGGCAATTTGGGTGGCAAATGACGGTGCAGCACGACGAAGCGTGGAACTTACTGAACTTTGCCGTCGAAGAAGTTGGTTTTGCGCTCGAGAACTATGTTCTTGATTGCGTAGAGGATTGCGGAACAGATTAAGGTACCGACGATAACGGTCGGGATAAAGACGAGAATGCCGTGCTTTTGGAGGACAGGGTAGAGGAGCGAGATAACAAGGTAGTTTGTCATGACTATCTCGAGCGAAATCTTTCCGAGGAACTTGAGAACACGGTTGTTGATGCGTATTTTCGAGAGGATGAGAAGGACCAGGAGAAGGAACAAAATCTCCAAAACAATCTCGACGCTTAAGCCCTTGAGTTTGTCCCAGATATGGTTTGGATTTTCAAACTCCGTCCAGAAGATATTAATTGCTATTAGCTCTCTGTGAATATAATCGACAATGACTAAGAGGACTGATGTGAGTATGGTAAGCGATACGAATGCCTTACGGATAACTCTGTTGATTCGCTCTTCTTTGTAGGCGTAAATCATTCCGAGCGGGAACATGAGAATCGTGTTGTACCACCATTCACCCTTGAACCAGTAAGACATGGCGGTGTACTCGGAGTGACCCGACAGAAGGCCTATGGTCATAAGTACCGCTACGACTGCCGTCATAAGTATAATGCCGGTAAGTGGCTTTCTTACCTTCTCGAAAATTATCTTGAATGCAAAATAGAGAATCATGATTTCTACGGCGAACCACATTTCGTTGTTTATGAGGAAGAAACCGAAGAAACTGCCGATGAGTTCGGGGAAGGTAAAATGAAAGCCGTACTTCAGGTTGGAAATAAGTGCTGTCGTGAGGTAGATGTAGTTACAGATGAAGTAAGGGACAAGTACCGTAAATACTCGTTTTTTCATGAAGCCCTTCAGATAGGATTTATCGGTCATCCAACGCTTGAGGAGACCAAAACCTGAGCAGAAGAAATAGAAGGCGATTGCAAGAATTCCGTAGTAGTAGAAATTAACCATCTCGTGTGCTTGGGTTGCCGGGTCTTCGAGGTTGATGACTATGTGATGAAATATAATGAAAAACGCAAAGAAACCCTGGAGCTCTTTGGTTGTCACTCTGTCGAAAAACGTTGCTTCAGTTTGAGGTCGTTTGGATACGCCGATAAACAGAATTATCGCCAGAAGCACTATGCTGCTATAAAAAGCGATTGTCATTTCCACTTGCAATACCTCCTTTCTTTTAGCCTGCTAAGCTGATTACGTTCAGCGTTATCGATATGAGAAGTAAAAACAAAACCACCAAAATAATTATTATGAATCGGCTTCGTTCTTTTTTACGTCGGAGTTCTTCGTCGCCTAATTCAACTGATTGTGAAACAATTCTTTGAGCCTCTTCTATGGTCATGATCTCGTTTGTATCACGCCGTTTGCCTGCAAGAAGTTCCATTACGGATATGTCTAATACCTGTGAAATCGGTTCGAGCATTGAGATGTCCGGAAAACTTAAGCCTCGTTCCCATTTGGATACGGCTTTGTCGGTGACATTAAGTAAATCTGCAAGCTGTTTTTGGGTCAAACCCTTTTCTTTGCGCAGTTCGGTAATAAATTGTCCCGTAAGTTCTTTATCCATTAAGCCGTAATATCCTATGAAAAGCTTTAAATACAATGATTATACCATTTTCGAGGGGGCTTGTCCGAACGGCTTGTTTAAAGATTGTTTACATCAAGTTATTTACCCGTAACACGTGCTGAGAATATAATTAAAGAAAATTTAGAATGTTTTAGATGAAATATATTTGGTCGGGGGGTGAATTTATGGCTTACTATTTTACTTGCTTTGCAGTCACATGGATTCTCACGGCGATTTATTTCATTAAGTGGAAAAGTACTTATAACACCTTCGTTACTCTTTCGTATTTTGCCGTAGCTATATCGAATTTCGGATATTGGCAGCTTGCTATGGCACAAAATGTTCGCGAAGCGATAATGGCGCAATATTTGGCATATACAGGATCTTCGTTTATGACAGTGCTGATACTTCTCAGTATTTTCGATATTTGTAAGATTCGTGTTAAAAAGAGTTACCGACTCGCTTTGTTTGCGGTTGACTTTTTTGTTTATGCCTGCAGCCTTACTATCGGCCATTCACAGATTTTCTATAAATCGGTATCTATAACCGAGAAATACGGTATAACCGTGTTGGTTAAAGAATACGGTCCGATGCATACGGTTTATTATCTGTCGCTGGTGTTATATTTCCTGATAGCAATTGTAACTCTCATATATGCGTTGAAGAAGAAAAGCGAGATTTCCAAGAGAAATGCAATTTTGCTCTTGTTCTGCTTTTTCTTCTGTATGTTTTCGTTTGTCATGGGACGAGTGCTCGGTACGTTTGATTTGATTACTACGGCAACCAATCTGGTGCTTCTGACCTACATTATCATTTCGGATCGATTTGTTTTGTACGATGTAGATGCTACCGCCATTCAGACCTTGCAGAAAACCAATACCGTAGGAATTATTACCTTTGATTTGCATCGCCGTTTTCTGGGTTGTAATCACGTGGCAAAGGAATACTTTCCGGAACTGGGCAGTCTGAGAATTGATAATATGACTACCGATTCCGATTTCCTTGAATGGATTTCCGAGATGGAGAAGAACGGCGAGTTTAAGCAGACGATTTCAAGGAAGGAACATTTCTTCTCTTTGGAAGGTCGATATCTTAAGGTGGGCAGCAAAATTCGAAGCATTCAGTTTATTCTCCTTGATTGTACCGACGAGATGGAGTACCGGGAATACCTGAAGAAAACCGCCGTTACGGATGATATGACTCAGCTATTGAATCGTCGCGCTTTCGAGAATGAAGCCAAGAAATATCTTGAGCAGGAGATGCCGGATAATCTCGTTATTATCTCGTTTGATTTGAACGGCTTGAAAAAGGTCAACGATACAATCGGTCATCATGCGGGCGATGAACTTATTTGTGCTGCTTCCGAGAGAATTTCGAAGGCAATCTCACCGATCGGCACGGCTTATCGCATCGGCGGCGATGAGTTTGAGGCTATTGCTTATTGTGACCATGAGAAACTCGATGAAATTCTGACGGCTTTTAAACAAGGTTGTGCAGAGTGGGAGGGTGAATATTCAAAACTGCTTTCGATATCTAAGGGTTACGCGTTCCATTCGGAAAATCCGACTATGGATATTTACGGACTCGTACGTGAGGCAGATAAACAGATGTATTCCGATAAGTCGTTGTTCTACAGAAGCAACGGAAACGATCGAAGAAGACGGAGCGATTAACTACTAAAGATAGGAGAAGAAAATTATGACAAAAGACACAAAGAATAAATTAGAAAACGAGATAAGTGAAGAGAGTTTGGAACAGGTTACCGGCGGAAAACTTAATGTGGTCGGTAAACCATCCGAGTATGATTCCCCGGAAGATGTTGTTTTTACCTTTGCCGGATACACGTTTGTCAGAGTTGTAGGCTTAATGAAGCGTACAAAGATACTAAGCTACGAAGCTGCAATCGACAATCGAAGCGGCAAATACGGTGCGCGTTATTTTTGCCGAGACAACGGCGGTAAGGAAGAATATTTCTGGGATGACGAGCTTTCATTTACGATTCTATGAGGCTTCACGAATACCGAATACTGTGTAATATTAATCGAACGAAGTGAGAGACATTTCATATATTTAATTTGATAAGGTGTGGACAATGCGAATTCTGGGTTTGTTAGGCTTTTTGATGACATGTATATGCCCGCTTTATGTGATAAGCCAACTGATTTCGGAAATTGTCGGACACAAATCAAAAACTGTTACATATCCCAAAGCGGAAGAACGTGAAATGGCGGTTGTTATTTGCTGTTTCAATGAGGAACGGGTTATCGGACGCACACTGGCAGCTTTAAAGAAACAGACTTATTCCCGCCATCGGGTATTTGTAGTTGCACACAACTGTACCGATAAAACGAAGGAAATTGCCCAAAGTTTCGGCGCTGAGGTTATATTACTGGATGATCCGAACGCAAGACGCAAGGCTGATGCATTAAATGCAGCATCCAAATATATTGCCAAGAAGTATAGAGAACGATTCGAGTACGTGACGTATTTTGATGCGGACAGCGTGCCTTCGGAGGATTATCTCTCGCGAATCAACGATGCAATGGCCGTTGGATGTGATTGCGCAAGCGGACGATACGATTTTTTGAATTATAACGACGGCCTCGTGGCGCGGTTGTGCTCAGGGTTATATATGCTTTTATCCAAGACAGAATCTCTGGCGGCCAATAATCGCGGGTTGCCCGTAAATCTGTACGGCTCGGGATTTTGTGTCAGGTGGGAACTTGTGCGGGATGGGTGGAATACGGTAAGTCTTTCTGAGGATTTCGAGTTTGTTGTTAAGGAGGTCCTCGAAAATCGTCAATTCATATTTGTACCCGATGCCGTTTTTAAAGCGGAAATGCCGACTGGTTTGGGGGCAGCGCTTAGGCAGCGCCGGAGATGGGCAATAGGTCAGGCCCAGTGCTTCAGATTATATTGCGTTTCATATCTTAAAAGGATGAAGTCTCCGAACCGATGTTTGCTTAAGCAATTTAAAGAACTCTGTATATATCCGATATCTTTGGTTATAACGTGCGGTGCCGTGACGGTGTTTTTAAGCGCCTTGTTTTCGCGAGAGTTTGTATGGGCTATAATGTTGGTGGTACAGACGGTGTTTTGGTACCTGCTGGAACTGATTATTGTCATGGATGCGTTCAGATTTGCAGGGTATAAGTGGCGTAACAATGTTACAACCATAATGATAGAGCCGATTTGGGCCATGTTGACGGTTCTTCTTGAAGTGGTGGCTTTGTTTGTTCGAGATGACGAATGGAGACCTACCGAACACACCGGATCTGCAGATGAAAAGAAATAATCGGAGTTGTTTATGGGGAAAGTCTTGTCGATAGATAATGTACGTGTTGTTTATACTTCCGGGTCCGTAGAGACTGTTGCTGTTGATGATGTGTCATTTAAAGTATTGCCCGAAGGTTTGACAGTCATACTCGGTGCATCCGGATGCGGAAAAACAAGTCTTTTAAATGTCATCGGCGGCATGAAGCATGTAAGCGATGGTAAAATTTCATTCGGCGACGACGTTATCAGCGAATTTAGCGAAAGGCAATTAACATCGTATCGTAAAGATGAGGTCGGCTTCGTCTTTCAAAACTATAATCTCATAGCATCTCTGACGGCCCTTGAGAATGTAAATGTTGCCAAAACTCTGGTTAGAAACAAAAAAGATTGTAAGAGTGCTTCGGAAATGTTGAAGCTTGTGGGCTTGGAGGGAAAAGAGAATAAATATCCGCGACAGCTGTCGGGCGGTGAACAGCAGAGAGTTTCAATTGCACGAGCTTTGGTAAAGAATGCAAGCATGCTTCTTTGCGACGAGCCGACGGGTGCGCTTGATACGCACAATTCCAAGAATATAATTCGTATACTTCAGCAAGTTGCACGTGATTACCAAATACCGGTTGTAATCGTTACGCACAATCTTGATTTCAGAGAAGTGGCATCGCATTTAATTGTGATGGAGAACGGAAAGATAATTGAAGAAACATTTAACGATAATCCTGCAGATGCAAAAGAGACGTTCAGATGAGAAAGATATGTTTATCGCTGTTTAAAGAGAACAAGCTTTTGTCGTTCGCACTTTTCGCGATATATACGATTATTATCGCTTTGTTGGTGATACTGATTTTTTTTGTAAATTCCTTTGATGCGACAATCAAAAGTTATTTTGACGAGTACAGGGTTTTCGATATAAATCTAATTACTGTGCCGATTTTCCGTGAGAAAATCGATGATTTGAAGGCGATCGACGGAGTTGAGGCTGTGTCTGCTCGAATGGTGAACGATACGGTTCTCTTTACTGAAGAAGGGAATGTTAAGTCTGTTAATGTATACAGTATCTCCTCTGATGAAAGTTGGAAACTTTTGGATGTTAACACCGACGAGTATGCGAAGGTATCTGATGACAGTGTGATGGTTTCGGCAAGCTTTGCTTTAAATAATCATCTTGTGCCGGGGGATATTGTCCGACTTCGTGTTCAAAACGAGATTAGAGAAGTTACAATTACCAATATTGTGTCTTGCCCGGAGACAATGGCTGTCGGAACTTCGGTCGGATCTTGGTATGACCTTACATCTTTCGGTATTGTCTATGTGGCGGATTCTTTGTATGAGGATATGATAGGCTACGGCGGATATGTGAATAATGTTCGTTTGACGTTGGATAACGGCACGGATTCAAATGAGATTTCTGACGAATCAAAAGTTTCTTTAGATAATGTGCTTTCTGAGGCAGAAAGCATACTTGGCAGTTCAAACATCGTAAGTTCACAGACTTATGATAATTCAATGATAAGCAAGCAAATTGACGCTTCTATTGACGGAATCCGTTCTCTTACCATAATTGTTCCGGCATTTATTGCCGGTGTGGGATTGCTTTTCTCGGTTATTTTTGTTGCTCAGATTGTTACACGTTCCAAGAGAAACATCGGACTGCTTCGCGCGTTGGGTTATGACTCTTGGAGAATCTGTGTTGTTTTTATCATTTATGTGTTTACTTTGGCTACGATTGCGGCCGTTATCGGTATCGGTGTCGGTATTATTCTGCTTAAAGTAATGCTAAATATATACAAAAACTTCTACTTTTTTCCATACATTATTCTCAGCGGAAGTATAGTGAAAGTTCTTTTTCTTTTGTTCGGGGTTTATTTGCTTGCAGGCATATCCGTCATTGTGTCTGCGCGCGCCATAAGCAGAGTTGAACCATCGATTGCATGTAACGGCGGAAAGACTTCATTTGAGGATGATGCCGGGGAAATACCGTCTTGGCTTTCCGGGATTTCCTTAAATTCCTTCAGCAAACTTACGATCACTATGATTTATCGTAACCTCGGACGCGTAATAGCCACTGTTTTTTGCATTCTTTCTTGCATTGTGCTTTGTATGTTTTCGATAAGCCTTATTGTTTCCAAGAATACTGCTACCGATTACACTTTCAACACTCGATATACTATCGATTTTGCATATTTCAGCACGAACGACGAATACCTGGCACAGGTTGCTGAGTTGCCGACGGTTTCTGATACACATATTACTTTCTACTATGACACGGATTATGAAGGTGAAGCTTTGCGTATTGAGGTTGATGATTCGCAGTCAGGTCAGACCGGTATTGTTCTCGAAGAGGGATTTGCACGACGCCACAACTTAAAAATCGGTGATACTGTCACGGTTCTTGGCGGCGAACTGGAGGTTACCGGTATCTGTCGTCAGTATCTTTGCTCGACGCAGTACGTTTCTTCTGCACAGGCTTTGACACTTGGACTTAAACGTAATGTCGTTATCGGCAGATTTTCGTCTTCGGAGGCCTCGAAAACCCTCTCCTCAATCGCTGCGGAGGACATGGACTTCATGGAACTTCTGGTTTTCGATGAAACCGAGAAAGATGTGCGTGAAGCTTTAAATCAGATTGATATGCCGTGCTATGTCTTTGTTATTGCGTCGTTCGCGTTGGGATTTCTGATTATGTACAACATGAATATTATCAGTTTCTCAAGACGCAAACGTGAATTCTCGACACTTCGGGCTCTGGGAACCGAGAATTTCAGATTCATACAGATTCTTTTTGGCGAGGCATTGGCTGAATTTATACCGGCTTGCCTTTTGGCGCCTGTCGGATTTCCGATAATAGGATGGATTTTTGTAAAAATAAGTTCGGTTTCGGAGGAATTTGTTCCGGTTAATCAGGGCCTGGTTTTTGTGATTTCCTGTATTATTGCACTTGTTTGTACATTGGTAGGAAGCCTTGTAACTTTTTTCTCTGTAAAGAAGATGGATTATGTCGATGAATTAAACAGTCGTGAGTAAAGTTGTACAGCAGCGGCAGAAATACTTATTTGTTGAATAAGTCAAATAAACTTGGTATTCTTAAAGAGAACATGTTGTATACATTTATTATCTTGGAGGTGGCTTATGAATGCATTTTCGAGAACAGGTACAGATTTGTACAAAGGCAAGTATCGCATTTTATGTATCCTTTTGACAATTTCTTTGATTGTTTCGCTTGTGCCGGCGACTGTTTTTGCCGCTGAAATACATAAAATTGTTATAGATAGTTCCATATGTGACGGAATAGTCGAAGCTGATAAAGATGAGGCGATAAGCGGCGAAACCGTAACCTTGAATGTTGTGCCTGACAACGGATTTACGGTTCGTGATTGGCCGAATTATATGGTCGACGACAATCAGTTTTTTGTAGAACCTGATGATGCCGGTAATCTTTCATTTGAAATGCCGGATTGTGATATTACAATTCATGCATCTTTTGAGGGGGTTGTTTATATAAGGTTTTCTGACCAAAGTGCAGCTCCTTGTGAAGGAAGATTTGGCAGCATTGGTGATGCCATGGATTATTTCACGCTAAATAACGGCGACGCTGATGCAGTTGAAGAATTCTCTGTTTTTGGTGATTTGTTTATCGACAGCAATACTACCCTTATGGACGGTGACTATAATCTTAATATCTTCGGCAATCATTTGACTGTTGCTGAAGGTGTCGAGGTTGATTTCGCCGGAAAGTTGGCAGCAGAGCAGGATGCTTCTATAACCGTAGGCACGGATGCCCATATTTCAAATATTGAGTTGTTTGCGGAGGATACGGTTACCCCTTGGGAACAACCTCAGGCAGGAGAGACTTTTGTATGGCTCGAGGATGTCGGTGACAACGGCGAATGGGTTCGCTTTGTTGACGACAATCCTGATGAGTTTGCTCCGGGTTTTAACCAGTTTTGGGTAGATTACGATAACTTTGGCGGTTCCGGATATGAAGTACAGAGAGGTAATGAGAATCCGGCTTATGTATTCCCGCCGCGTTGGAGTGAAGATTATTCGAGACCTGAAGTGTTCGAGACAGGAGAAAC
Source organism: Saccharofermentans sp. (assembly GCA_045598625.1). Classification (GTDB taxonomy): domain Bacteria; phylum Bacillota; class Clostridia; order Saccharofermentanales; family Saccharofermentanaceae; genus Saccharofermentans. The sequence goes on along the minus strand of JAZLML010000002.1, from coordinate 11,147 downwards.
TTTGTATTTTGCTTTGGTAATGCCTGATGACGGCACGACATACAGTCCTGTTGTAGAAATCGAGATTTTCGACGGAAACGAAGAGGTTGGAAATACGATTCTTTCTTCGTTAGGAGAAACGCCTGCTATTACGCTTGCCGGAAACTCATTCTCCTATACTCCTGTAAATGATTTTGGTTTCGTAGTACATGCATGGTTTACCGAATCAGATTATGAATTCTCTAAGATTTTCGGAAAATATACCATCGAGATTGTATGGGAAGGAAATGGTAATATTGCAGTTGACGGAGCCACTCAGGTAACAAGCGGCAACCGCACCAAAGTTGTTTGGGATGAAGATCCGGGTGATGTAAGTTTTACAATTACACCGAACGAGGGAAATAGTGTTCTTGAATCCGTATGGATTGAACAGGAAGCTGACGGTGATGATTTCTATAATGCTCTCGACAATGAGGAAAGTGCTTTCACATTTTCTGATGGCTATAAACTTGATGTAAGTTCTGAACACTTTACCGATGAATTCGGCGGAGCTTTCATTGTTGTGGTATTCAGATTTACAGGTTGGATGCCGAAGGAGCCTGCAAGAATCGGAATTCAGATAACAAATAACGACGGAGCAAATGCTACGATTTGGAGTAAGTTTGACACGGAGACTGAATTTACGCCGTTTACCGAAGCCAATTATGATAGTACGGGAAACATATGGATTAATCTTCCTGAAGGAGCAAGTACAATAACTTTCAAAGTTGAGCCCGGTGACGGCTTTGACCTTCAGGATTGTACGATTCTTTGTGATGATCAGGATGTTGACGAGGAAAAGACATATTGGAATGATGTTATCGGTGACGGTTACGAGTATGCTGTTCCGGGTGATGCAGAAACCATAATATTCAGGGCATCCTTCGGATACAAGTTGCTTTCTTGGAGTACCGTCAGCTGGGACGGCGGTAATGTACAGGTCGAGAACGGTCAGGTTGACGTCTATGCGGTACATGTTGGAGATATCACATATTCCGAAGATATCGACGTTGCAGATGATGAGAATAAGATTTATCCGCTTTCAAATATTACCGTAATACCGAACGATCCTGCCAACCCGTTGGACGGAACTTTGAGACTTTACGGCGTAGCCTTTATGAACGGCACGGATTTGTTTATTTCAGAAAATACTACGGAAGACGTAGTACTTGATTTCAGATTTGTTCCTGATTACGGTTACCAGGTAACAGATATTCACGCTACTGAGGAAAGTCTGTTTGACGAGTTTACTCCGGGTACGGAAATCAGCACATTCAGTTTTGATTATGAACTCGGAACCAATGTACACTTCATAGTAGAGTTCTCGAAAACTGATGACATTATTGACAGCACAGAAAGCAGTGCAGTCGATTCTGCTTATGTTGAGAACGGTGAGAATGCAATCTCCAGCGGTAATCTTTTGATGAATATCACGGATGTTGGTGATGAGAATGTAAGCGACGGTCTTAAGGAAGAAGTCGGAGCAAACGATGCCATTTATCTTGATATGAGTCTTTATCAGATTGTTGAAAAGGGTGGCGAGAACGGCGTTTGGGAGAATCAACTTGAGGAACTTGACGGTGAAATAAGTATTTCGCTTCTTATGTCTAATCTTGACCCTAACTCCGAATATTATATTGTTCGTGAACATGAGACTGCTTCCGGAATGATTTACGATGAGATTCCTTCGGTTATAGATTTTACAGAAGGTTCGGTTTCCTTTAATTCCGATAAGTTCTCTACATATGCACTTGTTAAGGTAAATGAACCTGAACCTACCGGAGTTGAAGGCTTTGTTGACAGATGTTATACGGTAATTCTCGGTCGTGAGCCTGAAGAAGCAGGTATGCAAAACTGGATGAATGCTCTTAACAACGGAACAAACTGCGGTGCGCAGGTTGCATACGGATTTATCTTCAGCCAGGAGTATATAAATAAGAACAAGTCTGATGAAGAGTTCGTAACAGATTTGTACCTCATGTTCTTCGGTCGTGAACCTGATACTGCAGGATTAAACAACTGGCTTAACCAGCTTAATGCCAAAGTTATGACGAAAGAACAGGTATTTGCAGCCTTTGCAAAGAGTGCAGAGTACAAAAATATCTGCAGCGACTACGGTATCCTTCAGGGATGCTACATTCCGGGTTATTCGACAGCTTCTCAGACACAGGTAAACCTTTTTGTTTACCGTCTCTATAGCACCTGCCTCGGAAGAAACGCGGATATCGGCGGCCTTGAGAACTGGAGTCGCAACATCCTCGCAGGCAACACCTCGGGATATTCTGCAGCTTTGGGATTTTTCACCAGTGCTGAGTATCAGAACTTAAATAAGTCAGACGAGGATTTTATTAAGGACTTGTATTTGGTAATGATGGACAGAAATGCTGACGCAGCAGGACTTAAGAACTGGGTGAATCAGTTGACTGTTTATACCAAAGAGGAAGTTATTAAGATGTTCTGTAAGTCAACTGAGTACAGAAATATCTGTGCAAGTTACGGAATTAACGTAGGCGTATAAAAACAAAAAACATAATGTTTTCGAGCTGTTTCCATATATTGGGAGCAGCTCTTTTTTTGTCTTCTGCAGGAATTAATATTGCCGCAAAATTTGCGGTATTTTTCTTATTGCATTTGCAATCAAAGATTGATATATTAGAAATCCGCCTCAAAAAAGGGGTCGCAAAAATTACACGCGACATGAAGCAGTATATTGTTGGCGGGATAAGTAACAGAGACAATTCAATAACAATTGAATACGCTATCAGCGGTACTTTTTTAAAATCATGGAAGTACTGAGGGGGGCTTTACTCTCTGTTTTTGAGGAAAGGAGGTTTTAAATCTGCTGATGAGAGGAGGTTTGAAATTTCGGTTGGTAAGAAAAAGCGCGCTCTTTTGAGCATTCAATCGACAGGAGGCTACTTGGATGATTGACAGTGAATTGAAACTTTTAGAAGAACTTTTGGTAACTGACGTAATTATGACACTCATTACTGAGTTGATTATTTTCGGTGGGCTTGTAGCGTTTTCCGGATTGCCAGACAAGTTTATGAACAGACTTTTCAAAAAGGCGGTGACCGATCACGACAGCCCGATGGGCTTGGATGAGGAAATCGATTCGTGGGAAGAGGAGTACGATAATGATTATTGCTTGGAACACTTTGATGAACACGTTTATGATTACGATAGCGATTTGGAAGAAGACGTAGGCGATAACGATTTTGAGGTTGTTAAGAACGAAGACGGCACAACCGAGGTTGAAGGAAAACTTCTGGATACGTCTACAATGGAACTTGTACGGGATATGATTCTCGATATCAAATTGATGGAACATTACTATCTGACTGAGAAGGGACAGCAGATAAAAACCGGGTTGGAAGACCTCGAGAAAAAGATGGAAGAGGGTTCCGATGACAGTAAAGACGACGAAAACAATAACGATGACGGCGGCGGGGACCGCACCGACGATGATGACGATAAGTCCTGATATTTAAGGATTTGTAACAATGTTAATTTAATATATTTTCATTTGGGCAGAGATTTAATTATTTTCTGCCCTTTGTTTTTGCTCGAAAACGCTCTCTTTTTTGTATAATTAGTTACGTATTGATTCTAACTTTTAAGGAGGACTATTTATGGGAAACGTTGAAAGAGCAACAGAGTTTCTTAAGAATGCGGGTACATATTATCTTGCAACATGTGAAGGTGATATGCCACGAGTAAGACCTTTCGGTACAGCTCTTTGCTATGAGGGCAAGCTTTATATTCAGACAGGAAAGATTAAGAACGTAAGTAAGCAGCTTCACATTAATCAGAAGGCGGAAATCTGTGCTTTCATGAACGGCACATGGATTCGTATTGCAGGAAATCTCATTTCCGACGAGAGAATTGAAGTCAAGAAGGCTATGCTTGACGATTATCCGAACCTTCGCGGAATGTATAACGAGAACGACGATAATACGGAAGTTTTCTTTTTCGAGAATGCAGAAGCGACAATAAGTTCGTTTACTGCCGCTCCTGAAACATTTAATTTCTGATTTAATTACCTAGCGTTTTTGGTGCAAATATACTTAAGACCTTTTAACAGGAGATTGTTGTCGACTGTCATCTTATGCTTACAAAGCGGTGAGATGACGTCGGAATAGTCTCCTGTAATTATAAGGTTACAACTTTTGCCGTATTCCTCTTCGATTCGGTTAATCATGCCGTCGATTGCGGAAGCACAGTAGTAAACAGAACCGCTTTGAAGGCTCTCCAACGTATTTGTACCGATTATTTTCTTTGGCTTTTCAACCGATGCGTACGGAAGCTGGGAAGTGTAGTCAGCCAAAGCATCAAGTCCGGTTTTTATGCCGGGACCTATGGAAGTTCCGCAGAAGAAACCTTTGTCATCAATAAGTGAGAAAGTGTTTGCCGTTCCGAGTCCGATAATAATCTGCGGAAGCTTATATTCCTTAACGGATATAGCCGCCGAGATTGCCAAATCGGTTCCGAGTTGTGACGGATCGTCGATACGAATCTTAAGTCCTGTTTTAACTCCGGGACCAGCAACTATCGGTGTGATTTCCATAAATCTTTCTATCGCGCGTTCGTAAGCAGAAGTTATCGAAGGAACTACAGAACAAATTGCTGCTTCCGTGACGTCATCAAATGTTAATTCGTGAATGGCAAAAGCAAACTCCAAATCGGAAGCAACCTTAAAGTCGGTAGTGACCTTATCGGTTGGAACGGTTTCCTTAAAAAGCAAATTGTCACCGTCAAATACACCGATGATGGTATATGTGTTTTCGATATCAATAGTAAGTGTCATAAGAGAATACTCCTACTAATTAAGCCTCTTTCTTGGAACCGATGAGGTGAGCTTTATGAAGGCCGAAACCGATAGCGCCTACGAGAATTGTAGCAGCCAAAGCTTCCCAGATTGCATTTATTCCTACAAAGGCTGCAAAGAAATTGATAAAGTTGAGGTCAGGAGACAAAGCTCCGCCGACAGCTTCACTTGTGGTTGTTTTGCCGAAAAGAATGAGAAGAGAACCGACAAAAAGAACAGTATTTGAAAGGGAAGCAACAAGTCCTGTAGCTGCGCAAGATATAAACACAGGAACTTTTGCTTTGGAAAGAACTTTATAAACGAGTGCAGCTATATATCCTGCGAGAGTTCTCATAACTACGCACATAATAAAGGCGAAAACAACATTTTTCTGAGCAAGATACGTACCGAAAAAGTCCTTGCCGAAGCACTGGACAAAACTCGTGATACCGAAAGCAAATCCGAGGAAGATACCGCCTTTGTCACCTAACGCAATTGCTCCTACAGCAACAGGTATCATGAGAAGTGTAATGGAAACCGGACCTATCGGAAGATAGCCTAACGGTGTAAATGCCATCAAAATGATGATGCCGAGCAAAACGCCCATAATAACAATTGTCTCGATGTATTTCTTACGCTGATTCTGTTTCATAACAAAACCTCCTTATGTTATCATTCCGTCCGAGACGGATACGGTACACGTAACGGCAGAAATCTTTCTGTTCTCGGTCAGATTCACTTTGGATATCTGCCTATATGAAAACCTTATTGTTTCTTCCGTCATTTATATTTTAACTTATTCCATGAAGTTACTGCATGCGTATATTCTGTATAAAAATACACGGTTTCGCATGTTTATATTATGTATATTTACATATAGTAAAAACATACTCGGTTTATCCACATAATCTTAATAGGCGTTGTGATATAATGAAGCATATTTTCGATGTGAAATGAGGACTGTTACGTGGCTGAGATTTACGAATCCGGTGAGAATTATCTTGAGACCATTCTGATTCTTTCCAATAAAGGTATCAGCGTACATTCAATTGATGTTGCAAGAGAAATGAATTTCTCGAAACCGAGCATCAGTCGCGCTATGGGAATTTTAAAAGAGAAGAACCTTATTGAGGTTGATTCCGAAGGCGTTATTACTTTGACTGACGGCGGAAAGGCAAGCGCCGAGAGAATATACGAAAGACATTTGATTTTGACCGAATGGCTTACCGGTATCGGGGTTGATGAGAAGACTGCCGCAGAGGATGCCTGCAAATTGGAACACGATTTCAGTGACGAATCTTTTCGCTGCCTTAAAAAGCACATCGAAGAGAAACATAAATCCAAGTAAATATAGATGGAGATAAATATGGAAGAAAAAGATTTACCGAGAAAGTATAAGCCGCTGTCGCCATGGCAGTATTTCGGATTAACGATTTTGTATCAGATCCCGATAGTCGGTGTTGTATTTCTCATCATATTCTCAATAAGCAAGGTTAATATTAACAGAAGGAATTTTTCCAGATCTTTTTTCTGCGTTATCGTAGTCGAGATAATTGTTCTCGCTGTTCTTTTTGCATTTGGCCTTTTTAACGGAATCATGGAGTCGTTCGGAGTTTGATGTTAAGCGTAGTAGTTCCTGCATATAACGAGGGTAAGCATATTTATGAAAACCTCAAGATAATATCCGATGAGTTGTCTGCTTTCGCAGGCGATTTTGAAATCGTTGCCGTAAATGACGGCAGTAAAGACAACACATGGGATGAGGTTAAGCGTGCTGTGTCGGAAATCAAAGGCGTCAGGGACGCCGGTTACGAGAAAAACCGTGGTAAAGGCGGTGCGATAATTGAAGGCGTTAAGTGTGCAACCGGCGATTTAATCGGTTTTATCGATGCTGATTTGGATTTGTCACCGAATCATTTTAAAGATTTTCTTGAGACCATGAATCGCGAGAACGCTGATTGTGTTATCGGCTCGAAAATGCACAAGGATTCCAAACTTGAATATCCGCTTGCTCGCAAAATTTTCTCGTTTTGCTTCTATCTTATGACCAAGATTTTCTTCGGCCTTAAGGTTAAGGATACGCAGACCGGTGTTAAGCTTTTTAAGGCAGAGTACATTAAGAAGGTTGCTTTGCTTCAGCGTGTCAGAGGTTATGCCTTTGATGTTGAGCAGTTGGCACTTATTTCTCGAATGAAGGCAAAGATTATTGAGCGTCCGATTGTATTGGAGTTTAAGCGCGATGAAACTTTCGGCCGTATCAACTTCAAGGATATTTGGAAAATGTTTACCGATACCGTAGGTATTTGGTGGAATTTACGTGTTCGTAAGAATTATGACATCGGTGGTGTAAAGAATGGAAACTAATTTATGTGAACTGTTTTATGCTGTTTTCGAAGAGGACAAATCACCTGTAGTAATCTGCGATATAAATAATACAATTGTATATATGAATTCGGTTGCCGCAAAAAGATATGAAACATCGGGCGGTTATGCTTTGGTCGGAAGAAGCATTATGGATTGTCATAACGACAAGTCCCGCGAGATTATGGAGAAGGTAATTTCCTGGTTTAAGGAAAGCAGCGAAAACAACAGAGTTTACACCTTCAGAAATATAAAAGAGAATAAAGATGTTTATATGATTGCTTTGCGTAATGAGAAGCGTGAATTAATCGGCTATTACGAGAAACACGAATACCGTTCTTCGGAAACGGCCGCTCTTTATGATTTCTCGAAAAGCTTGTAAGACATATAAGTACGGAGTATGAAATGAAAGACAACACTAAGAATCGGCAGTACGCTGACGAGATGTATGAACTTGCCAGAGATATATTTGATTCGGGCAAACTTGAGATAAATCGTGATTTTATTCAGCACGGAACGACGAGCTTATACTGCCATATGCTGGCAGTATGTCGCACGGCACTTAAGATATCCGCTTTCTGTGATAAGGTCTTCAAGACCAAAAGCGATCGCAGAAGTATTGCGCGAGGAGCTCTGTTGCACGACTATTTTCTTTATGACTGGCATGAATATGCCAAACATACAAATTGGCACGGCTATACTCACGCATTTTTAGCTTTCCAAAATGCCGGCAAAGATTTCGAGTTAAATGCCGTTGAGTCTGACATCATTACCAAACACATGTTCCCGCTTAATATCTCATCAATTCCGAGATTTCACGAGACGGCATTAGTGTGCCTTGCTGACAAGTGCTGTTCCTGGCGTGAAGTCTTAAGAGTCGATGTTTATTCAGCTACTTTAAATAGAATTAACGAGCATCTCGTTGCTTCCGGCGTTCGCAAAGAGTAATCTCTACTCTTCTTCGTATCCCTCAATATATGTAGGGTCTTCGGGCAATGCGGAATTAATGTAGTCCGTCGATGTTATTTCTTTCAATGCGCGATTGACCGTATTGGTTCTTGTGGTCTGCAAAATCTCCAGGTTTCTGCTGGCTGTATCGAGATTTTTACGTACCAAATCAAGTGTCGAATTATACTTCGCGAATTCAGATTTTACCTTGCCTAAAGTTCTTTCGATTTCAACAGATTTTTTCTCAATGGCCAGTGCCTGAAAGTAATTGGTAACCGTGCTTAATACCGCCATAAAGGTGTACGGTCCCGCGACGGTTATTTCTTCACGGTTCAATGTATCTATGATATTAAGATTTACTATTTCGGAGTACATTCCTTCAAACGGCACGAAAAGAATCGCATAAGGAGTCGTGTCAGGCGTTCTTACATATTTACGTCTGATTGTGCGTGCATCATCGATAATGGCAGATGCAAAAGCTTTTTTGGCACGCTTAATGTTCTCGCTGTCAGCACTTTCATATGCATTTATAAGTTCTTCGTATCTGTCTGTGTGACACTTGGAGTCAACCGGCAGATACGTTACGCCGTCTCCGTTTCTGTTAGGAAGTTTGATGGCAATTTCTACGTGTTCGCAGCTGCCCGGAATTGTGCAGAACTCAGTCTCGTACTGACTCGGTGTAAGCACGTCGGATATAATGTTCTTAAGTTGCACTTCTCCCATAATGCCGCGTGTCTTAACTCCGTTTAAGGTCTTCTCAAGACTTCCGACCTGGCCCGAAATGCTTTTAAGTTCTCCCATGGAACGTTGCAGATCGTTCATCTGAGAATTACGCCCTTAAAGCTTCTCTCAAACTGCTCATTAATAGATTTATCGAGTCTCTCGTTTACGGATTGACGAATTCTGTCAATCTGTATGCTGTTCTCGTTTCTTAATCTTCCGAAACTTTCGCTGAGGCTCTGAGTCAACGTGCTGAGTTTGACCTCAAGCATACGTTGGGTGCTTTCCATACTGTTTATGATAAGCGCATCGGAGCTTTGTCGCAGTTCCGCTTCATGTCTTCGTTCGCTTTCCTGTTCGGCCAGGAGATATTCTTTAAGTCTTTTATCAAGAGTTTCCTCAAAATTGACCTTCGTAAATTCGGAAAACTCGTTGTTGTTTCTTCTCACAGTAAGCCAGCATACGATAAGCAGAATCGCATTCACAACAAAAAGCGCGATAATAATTATGTTCATCTCAAATTCTCCCTTTGGGTTTTCTTTTTGAGAATGGTATCACGGGGGATAGTTCATTAATCGTACAGTGCTATAATTTTATATAGTTTATATCTTATATATAAGGAGCAAGAATATGCTTTGTGAGAATCTGACCGATTTTATTGGCGGAACCCCGCTTTTACATTTGAAGAATATCGAGGCGAAACTGTCACTTGAAGCGAATGTTTTCGCGAAAATTGAAAGCGTTAATCCATGCGGAAGCATCAAAGACAGAGCTGCGTTATATATGATTAACGATGCCGTGACTAAGGGAAGACTTAAGCCGGGCGGAGCAATAATTGAACCTACAAGCGGAAATACGGGAATTGCGATTTCCGCCATAGCTGCCGCGATGGGCTTTAAAGCGATAATAGTAATGCCCGATTCAATGAGTCCGGAGCGAATTAAGCTTATGAAGGCTTACGGCGCCGAAGTCGTTTTGACTCCGGGAACCGAGGGTATGAGCGGTGCGATTAAGAAAGCCGAAGAAATCCACAGTGCACAAGAAGGCAGCATTATAGCAGGACAGTTTGACAACCCTGCAAATCCGCGTGCGCATTTTTGCACTACGGGTCCTGAGATTTATCGCGACCTCGGAGGCAAAATTGATATCTTTACCGCATCGGTTGGTTCGGGCGGAACGTTTTCGGGTTGTGCCCGCTTCTTAAAAGAAATGATTCCTGAGATTGTTACCGTTGCCGCAGAGCCTCAATCGTCTCCTCTGATTACTGAAGGTAAGGCGGGTCCGCACAAAATTCAGGGTATCGGTGCAAATATGATTCCGGAGAATTTTAACGGTGACTATGCCGATGAGGTTCTTACGGTATCCGACGATGATGCCATGAATATGTTTTCGCTTATAGCAGAGACAGAGGGAATCTTTGTGGGTATCTCATCCGGTGCAAATCTCTGCGCGGCAATCGAGCTTGCCAAGCGTCCGGAGAACAAGGGCAAGAATATCGTAACCGTATTTCCTGACAGCGGCGACAGATATCTTTCTGTTATAGAGGTCTGAAGCATGAAGGATTCAGTTACGCAAACCACCTTGTGCTACATACGCCGTGACGATTCATGGCTCTTCATTCATAAGTCGCGCGAAAACGATCCGAATTCGGGATATTATCTCGGCGTAGGAGGTCATTTCGAGGAAGGTGAGACAGCAATCGACTGTATTAAGCGTGAGATATACGAGGAAACCTCTTTAAATCCCGAACTCGAACTTAAGAATCTGAGATATGCGGGCGAAGTATATTTCAGGAACGAATTGTACGGTGACGAGAACATGATTGTATATAAAGCAGATATTAATACACAAAGAGAAGTGTGCCCCGGAAACTGTCCCGAAGGAAAACTTATATGGCGCAAAATATCCGACACGGATGAGCTTCCGGTATGGGAAGGCGACAGGGTAATGTTCGAGTGTCTTAAGGAAGAGCAACCGTTTAAACTTGAACTGATATATGAGGGAAAAAAACTCTTACGATCCGAGCGTCTTATGTGACGCGAATTATTAACAAATTAAGATTCAAAATTCACAAAAGCCTATTGAAACAGCCACGCCTGAGGGGATATAATGAACTTCCTCAGGCGTCATCTTTTGACCGCACAAATGTCAAAAAACTTTTTTGAAAAAAATACAAAAAAAGTGCTTGACACAGGGCGAGACCTGAAGTAATATTAACGAGCGCTCGACGAGAGGGTCAACAAAAAAGCCTAAGTCGAATACGCAATCGGATCTTGAAAATTGAATAGAAAGC
>JAZLML010000001.1:0-3603 GCA_045598625.1 Saccharofermentans sp. | reverse complement strand
GGCAAGTAATCTTTATCTGTGTATTATTGAAGTCTAGGAGCATATTCTATATCCTTTCGAGTTTTTATTTTTCCAACTAAACCTTAGGATATATATGCTCCTTTTTCAATTACTTATTCCCACAAATTCTTAGAAGAACCTTTTTTGTTTTTAATACATATTTTCCATATGATTTGAAATATTTGTTCTTTGTGTGCATAATATAAAGGTTATATTAGTGACGGGGGATATATGATGAATACTTCTAAGGTTAAAAAATTTGCAGCATTGACTCTTCTTGCTGCGATGGTATTTTCCTTTACGGGATGTTCGGATTTTCTTAAAGGATTGACGGAGTATAGAATTGAGAAACGCTTAGAAACTTTTTCTGATGAAATTACGGAAGATTACGTTGCTTGTTTGGAAGAGTATTCTGCGACCGAGAATGAAATGCCGGAAATGATAGACGAACAAAAGGAAATAAGCGACTATGCTTTTAAAAAGTTCAGCATGACGGTTTCTTCTATCAGTGTTACGGATAACCGTAAAAAGGCCACGATTTCTTTTGATGTAGAGTTTATTGACGGCTCTGCAGTGTTTTTGGACGATAAGATTGTTACCGTCGATGAAGCAAAAGAAATGATAGATGACAGTAAAGTAACAAAGAGAACCATGAGATTTAAAATGTCGATGGTTGATAAGGTTTGGATGTTCGATGATTTGACTCCTCTTACGGAGATGCTTTTCGAACCGTTTACACATCTTGTTATTCTTGATTCCGAGGGCAGAGCCATTAATCCTTCGGCAGAGTACTACTCAATGTTTGTCGTTGATTGTCTTTGGTACGACCCTATGACAGGACTTCCGCTTTCGAATAATACATGCAGCTGCGATTTGGCTGTTCAGTGCTATATTTACTTCAATCAGATTATGGTTGACGATTTTAATGTCGAACTTTGGAAGAATGACAATCTGATATACGAGGGTGTTATATCGGTAAATAACGATGTAACCGTATGTTGTGATTTTTCAGCAGACGTCTTGGGGGTACCAGGTATTTCTAACGGTACATATGTGATGAAGATTGTTTTCGAAGGCGAGACTGTTTTCGAGACTCAGCCTCTTATTGTTAACTGACGTTTGGTTCGGAGGGAAGACTTTGTTTATTTCGGATGGCTGGAAAGATTTTCAGGTGCTTCGCGCAGGAGACGGCATGAAACTTGAAAGATGGGGCGATATTGTTCTTGAACGCCCGGATCCTCAGGCGGTTTGGCCGAAACTCGGTGAATGGGAAAAAGCACATGCTTTGTATAATCGAAGCAAGACCGGCGGCGGTTCCTGGAGCCGTTTAAAGCCTATGCCCGCATCGTGGAATATCTCTTACGATTCTTTGGGGAAACCCTTAAAGTTTATTATCGAGCCTACTTCATTCAAACACACCGGTCTTTTTCCTGAGCAGGCATCTAATTGGGATTTTTGCGGAAATTTGATTGAAAAGGCCAAAGCATCCGGCAAGAAAGATATCAAAGTACTTAATCTGTTCGCGTATACAGGCGGAGCTACTGTTGCGTGCGCGGCACACGGCGCAGATGAAGTCGTTCATGTAGATGCGTCTAAGGGCATGATAGCGCGTGCAAAAGAGAATGCAGCTTTATCCGGGTTAAATGATTCTTATATCAGGTTCATTGCCGAAGATTGCATGAAATTTGTTGAACGTGAAATCAGACGAGGTCGTAAATACGACGGTATTATTATGGACCCTCCGGCATACGGAAGAGGACCTTCAGGCGAACTTTGGAAGCTTGAAGATGCACTTTACGATTTGACATTAAAGTGTGAGCAGCTTCTTTCCGACGATGCTTTGTTCTTCATTATCAGTTCCTATACTGCGGGAATCACTGCGCAGGCAAGCGGTGATGTACTTTCACTTTGTGTAGGTCAAAAGCACGGTGGAAATATAAAGGCTGAAGAATTGTGTCTTCCTATTACCGAAATGGGAATATATCTTCCATGCGGTTCAACCGCTCGCTGGTCATCCGGGAAATACGATGAACAGTAAAGACATTTCATATAAAGATATTAATATTCTGTTTGAAGACAACCACGTTTTGGTTGCCGTTAAACCTGTGGGAGTATTATCTCAGGCAGACGATTCCGAAGGAATTGATATGCTTACGCTTCTTAAGGAGTATATCAAGGTTAAGTACAGTAAGCCGGGGAATGTCTACCTCGGTCTTTTACACAGACTCGATCGTCCCGTATCGGGTGTAATGGTTTTTGCAAAGACCGGTAAGTGTGCTTCAAGAATAAGCGAGCAGATAAGGAACCGTAAAGTGGTTAAACGTTACTATGCTGTAGTGGAAGGCGTCCCTGAGCGCCGTGAGGCTTTCCTTAAGCACATGTACGTTAAGGATAAGGAAATGAACCTCGCACATATCTACGAGCCTTCTAAAGCCCCTTCTGACGCGAAAGAGGTGTCTCTTGAATATAAGGCAATCGGAACAGCAGAATATAAGGGAAAGAAAGTGTCTTTGGTGGATATAAATCTTCATACCGGAAGATCTCATCAGATCAGATCGCAGATGGCTTTTATCGGGCATCCTCTTTTGGGAGACGCCAGATACGGAACGGGATTATTTAAGGGTGACATCGCATTAATGTCTTACTGTTTGGGTTTTAATCATCCGGTTTCGGGGGAGAAGATGTTTTTCGAGATTGAAAAGGGCGATGTTCCGCCTTTTAATCTTTTCGAGGATGAGACATAAAACTGCTGTTTGTACCGTTTATGTCCCATAGTATGTTTAAAGGCTTTAAACATATGTAACGATAAACGGCTTTGTTGTAAAATGTGACTAGGTTATTTTGAAATATAGGGAGGATCGTATGAGCGATACCAATCAGCAGAATGAATATATAATTAGTGAAGAAGAAATCAATTCGAACAAGGATTTTATTATTTCTCAATTGCAGAGTACCGAGAGACCTGGTATGGAAAGACTTATTGCTTGGATTGAAAGTACTGACTTTTTTACGGCACCTGCTTCAACCAAATACCATCTGCATTGCAGAGGCGGACTTGCCAAACATTCCATAAATGTTTATGAGCGCTTAAAAGCAAAAGTTGACGCGGGACTAGTAGAACTTAAGTCTGATACCATAATCATTACGGCGCTTTTACATGATTTGTGCAAAGCCAATTTCTATACGCTTCAGAAGCGCAATCGTAAAATAGACGGTGTTTGGAAGGAAATTGAAGAGTGGGGAATTGACGATAAGTTTCCTGTAGGTCACGGTGAGAAATCCTGCTATCTTATTCAGAGTTGCATAAGACTTACACCTGAAGAATATGCCATGATTCGTCATCATATGGGACGTGAGACAAATCAGAATAACGATCCGTTTTCGCAGTGTGCAGCGGTTTTTCCGGGAGTTGCCGCTATTCATACCGCAGACTTGGAAAGTGCTTTTATCATCGAACGAAGAATGTAATAGAGTTTACTTATGAGCCGCCGTTATGGCGGCTTTTTTGTCAGTAAAAGAGGAACAAAAAGGTGCTGTCTGAAGAATTGCGCGAAGCCTGCTTGTAGTATAGAAACGAAGAAAATCAGAAAAATATACTACATT